>CAYZBO010000062.1:0-19691 GCA_964476665.1 uncultured Chryseobacterium sp.
CGATGCCGCCCGCCATGTCCGTGACGTTGGTGAAGCCCTTTTCCTTCAGGAAGGCTGCTGCGGCGGCGCTCCGGCGACCGCTGGCACAATAGATCAGCACGGGCTTCTTGGGGTCGAGTTCACTCACGCGTTCCTGCAGCGCTCCAGCGCTCCAATCCAGGTTGATGGCATTGGCCAAGTGCCCTTGGGCGTATTCTCCGGGCGTGCGCGCATCGATCAGCTGCACACCGGGCTTCAGCTGAGCTTGGAATTCCTTGGGTGCTATAGCTGGCACAGCGTTCTGCGTGCAGGCCGTCAAAGAGGTCAGCATCAGCGCGCTGAAAAGGAGGGTGGTGGCTTTCATGGTGCTCAGAAGGCGTAGTTGATGATCAGGTTGAGGTGATGCATGTCCACCTTGTTGAAGGCCTGGCCCTCGGTAAGGCCTTGGTCGTACAAGGGCATCTTGTAGAGGTACAGCAGCTGCACGGCCATGCCCTTCCAGCCACCTTGGAACTGGTACTGGGTGTTGAGCACGTATTGCGCGTAGGAAGGCATGGCGTACTTGTTCAGGCGCGCATCGGTGATGGCCGGCAGCCAGTAGGCGCCACCATCCAACTCCATACGCAAGCCAGGACGAATATCGCGCAGAATGAGGTTGATCGTGGTGGCGTGCACATCGCCCAGACCCTCGTTGCGCTCACGCGGAAGGAAGGTATAGAAGGGGTCACGTCCCCACTCACGTGGCATCAGGTAGCGGCCGTCACGCGTGATCCGCGTGTAGTTGGCCTGCCAGCGGAACTTGCCGGGCACATGCCGCAAGCGTCCACTGAACGCGCGGCTGTCCTCGCCGCGTGGCATATAGGCCACCTCCGCGTCCGCCAACGTGCCGCGCGCCACCGTCTGCTGCTGCAGGGCCATGCCGGACAGGCTCCAGCCACGGTCTTTTTCTCCTGCCACCACCTGTGCCATCACCGTGTTGAACATGTTCTCCACGTAAACGTCCCATACCGCCAGGCTCACCTTCTCAGCGAGGCGATGCTCCACGTGCGCGGCGAAGATCCCCAGGCTTCGTTGATGTTCCCCGTGTTCCGAAGGAAGCCCCAGGATGTTGCGGCCGGTGGGGTACACATGCGTGCTCTCCTCCACATGGTACCACATGCTGCTGCCACGCGGCGCCACGCGGTACAGCCATCCACCCTGCACCTCGGTGTTCCTGCTAAGACGCGACCGCTGCCACAAACCCTCGAACAAGGTGGGATGCATGCGCCCGTCCTGCGGATTCAGGAATGGCGTGTTCAACTCCTGTTTACCGAACACGGTTCGATGACGTCCGCTCTTGCTTACGAAATTCAATTGGAACTCGTGCAGGTAGCTGAGGTCTTCCACGTTCTTCGGGTCCGTCACATCGAACAGGCCGATCTCATAACGACTGATCCCGCCTGTCACCGGGTCGATCTCCTCGAATGCACTGGAGGTGAGGTCGAAGGTGAATCCACCGGCCATCTTGAACTGCAGGCCTTTCCAGCGGTCGGATGCGTACCCGAGCACACCACCGAAGGCCACCGCATAGTAGTCGGCTGGTGTGCCCTCGTTGATGGTGGCCATGTTGTACTGGCGGAAGCGGCCCTCCAGCGTGCCGCGTTGCATGATCTCGAATAGCGGACTATCCTGGCGGAGACTGTCCGAATGGGGCAGGTCATGCTCCTCGTGCTGGGCGGAAGCGCTCAAGGCCATGCCCAACGGCAGCATGATCATGGTGGTCCGGATCCAGTGCGGACCCCGGTGCGGTGCGTTGTATCGCTTCATCTAGAAGCCTGCCTTGATGTAGCTCCAGCCCTGTTCCTGGCGCTCCACGATGTGGATGATCCCAGCCTTGACGAAGCCGGCCTCCGATAGCACCTTGGACCGCTCCAGGGCGCGCTCCTTGATCGTGTTCTCGCAGGCGAGGAATACGATGCCGCGTTCGCTGAACTGCTTCACCTTGTCGGCCACGATGCTGCGATCGCTCATCAACAGGTCCATGCCGGGGCCGTGGCACACCACCTCCATCTGCAGGGTGGGTGCGGCCTCCAGCATGTTGCGCAACTGGCGCATCAGGCCCTTGTGTACGAGCGTGTCGCCGCTCACCAATTGCATCACGATGCGGTGCTGGCGCGGTGTTGTGTCCTGGGCGTGTGCGGGCAACAGCTGCACGAGCAACAGGCCCAACAGGAGCATGATCTTCTTCATGGGGCAAAGGTCAAGCCGAGAGGTGACCCTGGTCAGTGACTCTGCTCACAGTGCGATGCACCGCTGATCGGGAAGAACCGACCTATCGTTCGATTACTTTTGTATAATTCGATGGTGATCTTTAGATTCGCTCTATACAAATGGCCGAGCTCCACGTCTTTTACGGGAGATGGAACAGGGGAACCAAGATGTGTGAAGCGCGAATTGACCGGCGAACCCGGAGGTATGATGCATCGGCGGTGGCCATGTTGTACATGTTCCACTGTTCGCCTGTTCGCCTGTTCGACCGTTCGACCGTTCGACCGTTCGACGGTGAACAACGATCTGCCAAGGTCGCACATATTCCGCTCGTTGGTATCGTACTGCGTAACTGGCACATCGGTGTTCTGCTTGACCACCCCTCCGTGGATGGAACTCGTTCCGGTCATGGTGTTTTCCAATTGATGGGAAGCCAGAATGCCAAGCGGACGTAATACCTGTATCCATGCTGAACCACGACGATAGCTTAGGTCCGGGCACTTCCTCGAATGCAGGCGATGATCCCAATACAACGGGGCGCTTTGATGGGACAGGAGACCGGTCCGGCCATAAAGTGACCTCTTCGCGACTATTGGTGCCTACTTCCGATGGGAACCTCTACGTGCCGTGTGATGATATTCTTCGTCTGCAGGCGGATGGCAGCTACACGTTCGTGTTCACACATCACGGTGAGCGCTTGTTCACGTGCAAGGGGATCGGCATGCTGCATAAGCAATTGCCCGCCGCGTGGTTCCATCGCTGTCACAATGCCCACGTGATCAACTTGCTGAAGGTCCGCAAGCTCATCAGCCATGGCGGGCATCGTGCTGAGCTCTTTACCGGAGATCTCGTTGAGGTTTCGCGGCGAAGGTGGAAGGACTTGCTGGTGGCGATGTCGTCCTTGAACGGTAGATAGCATGCACAGCACTGAGTCCGTAGAATGAACGAAGCCTCGGCTGTTCTGCCGAGGCTTCGTTCGGTGTGTGGTTCCCTGTCAGTCCAGGTTGACCATGATCGATCGCGAACGGACGGTGCCGTCCGAGAACTGGAAGTGTGCATGGTACAGTCCGTTAGGCCACGGCTCGGACATGCGCACAACGTGTTTGTTGAGGCCGGCTAGTTCGAAGTTGAAAGTCTTCGAGTAATAGGTATGACCGACGTTGTTCACCACGGTCATGGTTACGGTCGTGGGTTCGTCCAGGTCGAAATCCACGGAGAAGATCGGCTCTTTCACGGGAACCGGGTACACCACAATGTCAACGAAGTCCGAGAAATCGGCCGTGATGACCAGCTGAGCGGTGAACTCCTCGAAGTGCCGAAGGATGGTGCCATCCTTGAGCCGGATACGTACCTCGTAGAATCCCGGTTCGGCGATCGTACGTGGCACTGAAACGAGCCTTGGGTCCTTTGCGTTGGGTGCAACGCGCACGACAGTGCCAGTTGACTCGGGCTCCCAATGGTTCACGACAACATCAGCCACATCCAAGAGACCTCCAGAGCCACCGATAGGACCAGGCTCACCAGTACTTGTAGAGTTCGAATAGCAGTCGAGTAGTGCATCGGCCCAGGATGCCAGGTTCCCGCCGTAATCGAATAGGTTGATCGAGTTAAAGCAGTCACTAGCGCCACCATTCCCCCAATCCACACTGCCAGTATGTATACTGCCCAGTGCAGCACAGGAGAGCTGGGGGATGCCATTCGCTAACATGGTGGCCTGCACCTCAGGGTCGTCGTTGTATGCATCCCTCAAGATCTGACAGATCTGGGCTGGCTGGGCTAGCGGGCCTACGTATGTATTGAGGTTCTTCCAAGGACCACGATCCTTGCGTATGGCATAAGCCGGGCTGCCCTCATACAACTGTCCCACGGGCAAGCCGTTGAGCATCCGCTCCTGGCCACTTACTTCGTCGACACGGATGAATTCCCAAGAGGCTTGGTATTGATTAGGGGAGGGCGCATTCGCCATTTGCTCCAACGTCGTCCAGGCTCCGGGTAAGCTAAAGTATGAGGGTGAGGGGTGGGCCAACGTGAAGTCAGACCAAAGATCAAGTGGGACGTAGAAGTAGAACGGTTGTCCGTCAGCATGGCCGTTCTGGAGGTCAATGGAGGTCTGTGCCCCGTTGGAGTATCCGGTAAGGGTCCAAGCGTAGGTTGCCGAATTGCACGACACCCTGCATACCGCAGGCCACGCCCAGCAACCGTTGCAGAGTTCCTCGGCCTCCACCACATCATCACCAAGACTGTTCATTCCCACCACCCTGTAGTGAAGGGTTTCGTTCGCGTTCAACGCGTTCTTCAGCGCTGGGTCAAGTCGCCAGTAATGGCCGTTCGTAACGGGGAACTGCCCCAACGTGCGACGCTCCATTTCCCCGTTCGGCCCCATCTTGTCCACCAGGGCGATGACCTTTACGGAGGTCACCCCTTCCTGGTCCATCTTCTTTTTGTCCAGAATGAAGTATCCATTGGCGTTGGCCGGTTCTATCCGGAGTAAGCGTAGTAGCGCTTCTTGTCCATAGCTGCTCATGCAGAGCGTGAGCAATAGGGTCGTTAAAAGAGGTTTCATCGTGTTGAGTTTTGTTTCGTGCAGCAGGTTGTTCGACCGCACGATCCAAAACTTGGGATCCCTTCCCTCGTTTTCAATGGTGATCACATTTCAGGCTATTACGATCATATATCTGGTCAATGTTGAAGAATATCTGTGTTCTTCAGCATTCTTCTGGTTGGTAATTTATCGGATAGGAAGCACCTGATGGTCTTAATGGTCAAATATTGGTCATGTTATGTTGTAAGGGAAACCACTGATCTCGATTGATGATAAAAGTGCATACAAGCAGAAAAAATAATACAATCCAATATCCGAACCAAGCCGGTAAGCAGCACAATTACAACCATCTCGGAACAGGAAGTTGCCAGCAACCAGCGCCCCCCATGCCGCTATCAACGCACCACCAGGAAGCGCGCTACAGCCTGCGTCCCATCTTGAAGTGTTATGCGGCACAGGTAGGGTCCTTCAGTAAGTGCATGAATGTCAATGGACCGCTCCAAAAGATCTTCGTGCAACATCACTGTGCGGCCTGCCGCATCCACGACTTCCACCAACAGCGGGCCCGCAGCTAGTGCTTCGCCCAAATGAAGGCGATCGAAGGCCGGCACAGGGTACAATGTTAACTCAGCTGGCTGCCGTATCGTGGGGATGCCAACATTGCTACAGTATGTGAACTCAGTTCCGGCAGTGTCTGGTGCCAACTCCATACTGGTATTGGTGAATTGGGGTGAAGGGAACTGCTGATATGGTGAAGTGAACGTGATCGCAGGAAGGTCAGTGGTTTCGAGTTGTAATTTCTGCGAAAAACATCCAGCCTCAATGCCTTCTCCTTCAGCCCATGTGCGCACAATATGGATATTGAAATCCTCTTCAACGATGCGGCCCAAAAGAGTGGACCCACCGTTATCGTTGGCCAACGCGACAAGCCCGTTGCCAATAGCGGGGTCCTGCGCATATTGCTGGGCCGCCATCAGGTTTCCGGTAGAGTCAACAACAAGGGCCGCCATAGATGAGGTGGTAAATGGCTGATCTCGGCGAGTAGCAAGTACAAGCGATCGGTCTGGGCCCAAGTGTGTCACATCGTTAAAGCTCAGGTCTTCACCGTTCATTGGAGCATACGATCGGCCCCAAACGATATTTCCATCACCATCAAGACCGATCAATCCTTTGCTCGATGCAGCGATATACGTGTTGTTCCCGGTGCGTGAAAAACCAGTGAAGCCAAGGCTTTGGCTTGGCAGGGAATAACTTCGATCCCAAAGTAGGGTTCCATTTGCAGACATCTTCAGTATAAACCCTTCCGATCGTGGAATAACATAACGTATCCCAGCGATCAAGATACTCCCATCCTCAAGTAGTATCATGCCTGTTGGGCTTTCCCGCACGCTGGTCCGATACTCGGATGCCCAGATCCGCTGGCCATCCATGTCCACCTTTATGAGCAAGATGTCGCTGGTCGTTCCTGGGTTCGTGCTTGTCGTGCCGGCAATTATGCAATCACCGTTCCCAATAGGTCGGATCAGATGCGCTTCTTCCCATTGGGAGGAGGCTCCTAGACGTTTGTTCCAGATCACTGTTCCGTCTTCAGCTATGCGCGATAACCATATCTGTGCTGTGCTTGAGTTGCCCCCGAAATCGTAATTCCCCACTGCGAGATACCCCCCGTCGGGTAGTACGGTCACGTCGCGAAAGAAGTCGTTCATGGGGCCACCGTATGATCTCCTCCAGATCACTTGCCCTTCGCTGTCCAAGCGTATCACATGGCCGTTAGCGGTATGCTCGCCAGGGTTCGGTCCGTAAGATGTCGTAGATCCTACCACCAAGTGTCCTCCATCAGGGGTTGCCACCATTCCTAGTCCTACATCATCGCCCGGCCCACCGTAGCTCTTGTTGAATGTGGTGTGCTGAGCCCAAAGCGACGGATCGCAGAGCAAGATGCACATCAAACAAGGCAATAAGCACAGCGGAAATTTGCTACGAAGCGCCATGAGAAAATGTTCAGTGGCACTAAATATAAAGCGGAGACCGCTGCACTCGCGCAGGGCGACCCTACTACTTTACAACTGGTCACCCCCACTTTACAACTGGCCCCTACCGGAACTCATAGTCATACCCCTCCAACTGGCTTAGCAGGTCCTGGGGGGCATCGGTGGCGGTGATCCGGCCTTCCACCTTGGGTGCCACCGGGCTGAACTTGCCGAAGTACTCGCGCAGGATGGTGTGCATGGTGATACCTGCCAGGCGCGGGTTCTTCACCCCGCCGAGGCGGCAAAGCATGTCCTCGGGGTCGCCTTCGCGTTCGCAGGCGGCCACCAGGTAGGTCTTTTCAAGGTCGATGGGCTTCCTGCCGATCTTGATCCAGTTCACGCGTTTGCCCAGGTCGTTGTGCATGGTGAAGTTGGCCGTCATCCCCTTGAAGCGCACCACCCAGCCGCCGAAGCGTTTGGCAGGGTCCTTCGCGAACACGTTGTGCAGCTCCTTCTCCAGCCAGTCCCACAGCTGTTTGCCGGTGACCTCGCCGTACTTGGCGGCGCTGTCCACGGGGATCATGCTCCACAGGTTGTCGTTGGTGATGGGCGTGGGGTTCTTCCCATCGGCGACGATCGGTGGGCAGAAGCGGAAACCGTTGCTGATGGCGACGTCGGGCTTCAGCTTCCACATGATGGCGTCCGTGATCAGGTTGTCCATCGGATTCTCGATCACGTAGTAGCGTACCAGTGTGTTCTTCGTGCTGCCCACCACTTTGCTCAGTTCCTCCTGGTAGGGTGCGCTCACCTGGTCCACCAGGGCCAGCATCTCCTTGTCCGCCGGGTATTTCTCGGGGTCCACGTCCAGCAGCTCGTAGTGGCTGTCCTTCACCACACCGTTCTCCACCACCACATCGAGGCGGGCGAGGAACGAGCCGAAGGCGCCGGGCTCCACCACCTTGCTGTACTTCGCTTCGATGGGTTTGCGCACGCGTTCATGCGTGTCGGCGCCGAGGATGAGGTCCACGCCTTCCACCTCGGGCTTGTTGGCGAGGTCCACCTGCTGCGCCAGGCCCATGTGCGTGACCAGGAACACCATGGCGCACTGTTCGTAGTCGCGCAGGATGCGGATGTACTGCGCCACGTTCTGTTCCGGCTTGGTGAACTGGATGCCGCAGCTGTACTCGGGCGACTGGCGCTTGGGTGTGAGCGGATCGTTGTAGCCGATGAAGCCGATCTTCACCCCCGCCACCATCTTCGTCCAGTAAGGCTGGAAGATCATGTCGCCCACGAGCGCTGCGTTGGGGTCCTGCATGTCGCCGCAGAAGTCGGCCGGCTTCTCGTGCCACATGTTGGCGCAGATCTTCGCGCCGTGGTAGCCGCCCAGGTCCTTCAGCATGTTCTCCTTGCCGTACACCACCTCCCAGTTGCCAGGTAGGAGCAGGTCGTAGCCCACCTTGTTCATCAGCGGCACGATCGCGCGCCCTTCGCTCTTCGCGGCCACGCCACCACCTTGGAAGCAGTCCCCACCGTCGATGACGATGGTGTTGGCGGGGTCCTCATTGCGCAGCGTATCCACCATCGTCTTCAGCACGCCGTAGCCGCCGCGCTTCTTGTACACGGGCTTGCCGTTCTCCAGGAAGAACTCGTCGTGCGTGTGCAGCTGCGAGTGGATGTCGCTGGTGAAGAGGATGCTGAATTTGCCGGCCTTGCCGCTTTGCACCGCGCGACTGCCAACGAGTTCCGCGCGCCGCTGTGGGTCGCCCATGGAACCCAGTGCCACGGTGGGGCCGAGCGTCAACCCGGCGCCCAACGCACCCAGCGACTTCAACGCATGCCTTCGGCTTACACCGTATTCCTTTTCATCGTGTGCGCCACAGGTGCAGCCGGGTGGGTGGTGGATGGTGCTCATGGTTTCTTGTAATAGGCGGCGATGGGGCCGTAAGGTCCGTATTTATGCTGCACTTCGGGGAAACTGTCCGCGAAGGGTCCGAAGGGATGGTCGATGGGCTTCTTGCTGATATCGGGCCAGTCCGCACTGAGGTCTTTGACCGGGCGTTCCTGGCTGTTGACAAAGGCCGCGAGGTCCCACGCTTCCTCATCGGTTAGCTGCGGCGTTTCCCACGTGACACCTTGTGGCATGTTGGCCTTCACATAACCCGCGAAGCGACTGAGGCGATAAAGCCCGGCACCCGCGTTGTAACTGTGCGGTCCCCACAAGGGCGGGTACTGGTAGGCGATGCCATCCGCCTTCATTTGGCCCTGCCCATCGGCGCCGTGGCAGCTGGCACACTTCGCGCCATATACCTGTGCACCCACGGTCGGGTCGGCGGCGCGGTCCAGGTAGGCCAGCTCCATAATGCCGGAGCCAGCGGGCTTTTCACCCTTGTCAACACCGGTGCCCAGCCATTCCATGTATGCCAGTATGGCCTTCATCTCGCGTCCGGTGGTGTCCAGCGCCGTGCCGTTGAGGCTTCGTTCGAAGCAATCGTTCACGCGCTTCGCCACGGTCTCACGCGAACCACTCCGGGCACGCACCTTCGGATACGTGCTCCATACCGCACCGTAATTGTTGCCCCAAGGTTTGGTTCCTGCGTCCAGGTGGCAGTTCTGGCAGTTGAGCGCGTTGGTGTTCTGCATCACCACACCGTTGGGGCCGAGGTAATGCGCGGTATTGGCGATCAGCTCACGGCCGTAGCGCACCAGGTCACGATGCTCCTTCGGCAGGTACACAAGACGTGTGGTATCCGCACCGGTCCACAGGCTGTCGGGGCCGTAGGTGGCCACTTGTGGGGGCGGCGGTTCGAACCATGCGCTGGGGATGAAGAACTGCGCGAACACGACCAACAGGATGAGCCACACGATGCGCTTGGACCAACGCATGCCGCCATTTGCCGGAAGACCCGCCCGCGCGTTGAGCACGCGCACGGCGTCGTCCACCACGTACATCACCACCAGCACCAGCAGGGTGGCGAGCAGGATGAGGATGGGGATGAGCATTGGAGGGGAGATTGGTGAGGGCGGCGATAGCGGTGAAAGCAGGGAAAGTGGTCCAGGTGGTGAGGTGGTATGCTCCGCTCTTCTTTCTGACCATTCTCTCCACTTTCACCATTCTCACCGCGTTCAATGCGGCAGCTTGTCGCGGAAGTAGCCGTAGAACCAGGTGCCGGCCCATGCGCTCAAGAAGGTCACGATAACTACGCTGTAGCCCGCGCCGATCTGCGCGAACAACGGGCCCGGACAGGCGCCCGTGATGGCCCAGCCCAGCCCGAAGAGCAGGCCGCCGTAGATCTGTCCCTTGTTGAAGGTCTTGTCCGCGATGTGAACGGTCTCGCCGTGCACAGTGCGGATGTTGAAGCGCTTGATGAGCTGCACGCTGATGAGACCCACGACCACTGCGGTGCCGATGACGCCGTACATGTGGAAGCTCTCGAAGCGGAACATCTCCTGGATGCGGAACCAACTGATGATCTCCGCCTTTACGAAGACAATGCCGAAGAGCACACCCCAGGCGCTGTACTTGAGGTTGTGCCACCATGGGTGCTTCAGCTCGCTTTCGTTGACGCACATGGCATCAAGCTCGCGCTGCGCGAGGTCCGACTGTGCCGGAGGAATGGGTTGGATGATCTTTTCCATGTTCCGTTCGATCAAAGAGTGAGCAGGTATGGCAGGATGAACCAGGTCATGATGATGCCGCCCACCATGAACATCACGGTGGCCACCAGGCTGGGCCATTGCAGGCTGCTGAGGCCCATGATGGCATGGCCGCTGGTGCAGCCGCCGGCATAACGGGTGCCGAAGCCCACCATGAATCCGCCGATCACAAAGAAGATGAGGCCGCGCAGGGTGAAGAGCTGCTCCCAGCTGAAGATCTCCGCGGGAAGCAACTGGCTGGTGTCGGTGATCCCTTTGCTGGCGAGGTACGCCTGGGTCGGCTCGGCCAGTACGATGGGGTCGGGGTTGCTCAGGAAGAACGCAGCGATGAACGCACCCAGTGCAATGCCTCCGACGAAGAACAGGTTCCAGGCCTCCTTCTTCCAGTCGTACTTGAAGAATTTCACATTGGCAGGCATGCAGGCGGCACAGAGGTGACGCAGGGAACTGCTGATGCCGAAGGTCTTGTTGCCCACGAGCAGCAGATAGGGTACGGTGAGGCCGATAAGGGCACCGGCCACGTACCACGGCCAGGGTTGTTTCAGTGTTTCCAACATGATCGGGGTCCTTTCTGGGTGTCTGTTGTCAGGTGGTGGTGAGAGGCAGAGTAAGGCCCGGACCACCGCAGCCCGGGCCCACCCTTCATGCAGGTTACTTCTTCAGCGTGCTGGGGCAGACGTAGTCCGTCACCTTCACGTCCGTGTTGTTCTTGATGGCGTTGAACCCACCGGCCACATCCACGATGTTGTGCCATCCGCGTGCCTTCAGCAGGCTTGCCGCGATCATGCTGCGGTAGCCGCCGGCGCAGTGGATGTAGTTGGTCTCCTCCTTGCTGAAGGCGGCCAGGTTCTGGTTGATGTACTGCAGGGAAGCGTGCCAGGCACCGTCCACGTGTTCGGCCTCGTACTCGCCGTCCTTGCGCACGTCCACCACACGGAGCTTGTTCTCCTTGAAGCGCTTGGCGAACTCCTCTGCGGGGATGCTTTCGATGGTGTCCACATCCTTGCCGCTCGCCTTCCAGGCAGCAACACCGCCCTTGAGGTAGCCGAACACATTGTCGTAGCCTACGCGGGCCAGGCGCGTCACCACTTCATCCTCCATGCCTTCATCGGTCACCAGCAGCAGCGGGTGCTTCACATCGGGGATCATGGCGCCCACCCAGGGAGCGAAGTCGCCCTTGATGCCGATGTTGATGCTGCGCGGCACGAAGCCGTCCTTGAAGGTCTGGGCACCGCGCGTGTCGAGCACCAGGGCGCCTTCGGTCTCGGCCACCAGCTCGAACTGGTCGGGGCTCAGGGCACGCATGCCGCGCTCCTTCACGCTGTCCACACTCTCGATCACGCCCTTGTTCATGGCCACGTTCTGCGGGAAGTAGGCGGGGGGAGGCTGCAGACCATCGGTCACTTCCTTGATGAACTGCTCCTTGGTCGCGGCCTTCAGCGCGTAGTTGGTCTTCTTCTGGTTGCCCAGCGTATCCCAGGTCTCCTTGCTCATGTTCTTGCCGCAGGCGCTGCCAGCTCCGTGTGCGGGGTACACCAGCACCTCATCGGGCAGGGTCATGATCTTGTTGTGCAGGCTGTCGTAGAGGTGGCCGGCCAGGTCCTCCATGGTCAGCGCGCCCATCTTCTGCGCCAGGTCCGGACGGCCCACATCGCCGATGAACAGCGTGTCGCCCGTGAAGATGGCGTGCGGCTTCCCGCTCTCATCCTTCAGCAGGTACGTGGTGCTCTCCATGGTGTGGCCGGGCGTGTGCAGCACGGTGATGGTCACCTTGCCCACCTTCAGCACCTCCCCGTCGGTGGCGATGTGCGCCTCGAAGCTTGGGTTGGCGTTGGGGCCGTACACGATGGGTGCACCGGTCTTCTTGCTGAGGTCCAGGTGGCCGCTCACGAAGTCGGCGTGGAAGTGGGTCTCCAGCACATACTTGATCGTGGCGCCGCTCTGTTGTGCACGGTCCACGTAGGGCTGCGTTTCGCGCAGCGGATCGATGATCACGGCCTCGCCGTTGCTCTCGATGTAGTAGGCGCCCTGTGCCAGGCAGCCGGTATAGATCTGTTCGATCTTCATGGTGAGGGTTGTTTTGCGTTGTTGTAGGCCGGGGTTCATCCCAGCTGGGAGAATTCCTTGGCGATGATGTAGATGCCCATGACCAGCACGAACCAGCCGAAGGCGGGCTTGAGCTTCTCGTTCGGGATGCGTTTGCTGAGCAGGCTGCCGGCGATGATGCCCACCACGGCGATGGCGGAGAACATCAGCAGGAAGTTCCAGTCGATGAGCGTATCACCCTTCAGGTCGCCCGTGAAGCCGATGAGGCTCTTGGCAGCGATGATGATGAGCGATGTGCCCACGGCCTGCTTCATCGGAAGTTTGGCCAGCAGCACCAGGGCAGGTATGATCAGGAAGCCGCCTCCAGCGCCCACCAGTCCCGTGATCGTACCCACCACCGCACCTTCCACCAGGATCAGGGGGTAGTTGAAGCTCACCTCGCCGCCTTCCGCAGTGTTAGCCTTGGCTTTGGGCTTGCGGATCATGCTGTAGGCCGCGGCCACCATCAGCAGCGCGAAGAGGATGAGCATGCCGAGCGCCTTGCTGACGGCGAGCTCACCCACCATGAAGAGCGGGTCCGGAAGTGCCGGCACCAGGAACGCCCGGGTGGCGTAAACGGCCAGGATGCTCGGGATGCCGAACACGATGGCCGTGCGCCAATGGATGTTGCCCAAGCGCATGTGGCTGAAGGAACCGATGAGGCTGGTGAGCCCCACGATGAAGAGCGAATAGGCCGTGGCGAGCACCGCATCGATGCTGAACAGATAGACCAGGATGGGCACGGTGAGGATGCTGCCACCCCCGCCGATGAGGCCGAGGGACAGCCCCATGATGATGGCTCCGATATAGCCGAGGATCTCCATTGATCAAATGAGGTTCAGAGGGTGGGGCAGCAATTCTCCAGGCAATGCACGATCTTCAGGAATTCGGGACGTTTCAAGTGCCAGAAGGTGAACTTGCCTTCCTTCTCGAACTCCAACAGTCCCTTGTCGCGCATCAGCGTAAGGTGCTGGCTGAGGATGGCCTGCTCCATGCCGAGCATCTCCTGAATCTCGCGGTTGCATAGCCGCTCGTAATGGCCCAACAGGTCCAGAATGGCCAGGCGCTGTGGGTGTGCGGCTGCCCGCAACAACTCGCTCGCTTTGGTCAGCTTGTCGCTGCCGACACGTTCGTCAAGAGTGCTGGTTGCCATGTGCTCGTTCATCAACGGCACAAAAGTATAGCGACATTGCTATGTGATTATGTGACGGCTGTCACATAGGCGATCGGAGCCGATAAAAAATTGACCGTAGTCAGTCAGAGGGCCTTCAGCAGTTCACTCCCAAAGTGCTCCACTTGGTAACGCCGGATACCTGGCAGGACGGCCAGTGCATCCAGGTCGCCGGGCAGGGTGCGGGCGATGTCGGACAATAGCTGGTTGCTTGCCACGATGCCCATGCGCAGGTCATGCTCGGCGGTGAGCCGGTCGCGGCATTGTTTCAATCGCTTGAACCGCTCTTCGTATTCATCATCGCGCGGCCAGCGCTTCGCACGGGGCACCCGGGGCCATTGGTCCTTGGGGAGGTCCGCGCCGCGTTGGACCGCTTCCATTACGGCACGGCCGTGCCGCTCGATGAGCTGTCCTCCTACTCCCTTGCGTGCGGCGAGGGCCTGCAGGCTCTGGGGAGGGTCGGTGGCAAGGCTGAGCAGGACATCGTTGCCCAGCACCATGAACGGGGCTCGGTCCATGCGCTCGGCAACCCCTTCGCGCCAGGCATGCACTTCGCGGAGGATCGCCAGCTGATGGGGCTTCAGGGCCTTGGCTCCCTTCATGCGCAGGAACGGTGGCTCATCAGCGCCCGCCAGCTGGAAGGGCGCATCGCTGAGCAGGGAGAATTCCTCCTCGGCCCAGCTCCAGCGGCCCTTCTGTTGCAATTGTTCCTTCAGGATGTCGCGCACGGCGATGAGGTGGCTGGTGTCACCAGCTGCGTAGTCCAACATGGGGCCAGGCAGTGGACGTTTGCTCCAATCAGCCTTCTGGAATTTCTTGTCCACCTGCAGGCCCTGGTATTTCTTCAGCAACGCCGCCAGCCCGATCTCCGGTTCGTTCAGGAGCTCTGCCGCGATCAGGGTGTCGAATACGTTCTCGACACGGATACCATGGTCGCGTGCAAGGATCCGCAGATCGTAGTCCGCGTCATGGATGACCACTTCCATGCGGGGCTCTGCCAACAGCGAACCGAGCGCACCCAGCTCTGGCACGTTCAGCGGGTCGATGAGCCACGTGTCGCTGCGCGTGCTCAGCTGCACCAGGCACACCCGTTCACGGTAGCGGTGGAAGCTGGACGCTTCCGTATCCAGTGCGATGACCTCCTCGGGAGCGATCGCGGAAACGGCTTGGTCGAGCGCGTCAGGTCGGGTGATGAGTTGATAATGCGCCAAGGTCCCGTGTGTGGTCAGATGTATCGCTCGCCACTTTCGGCCTTCAGGTCATTGACGAACTGGCGGATCTTCTGCTCATCATGTTTGCGGCATACCAGCAGCGCATCGGCGGTGCTCACCACGATGTGGTCGTCAAGTCCCTGCAACACCAACAGACGCTCATCGTGGGCATGCACCACACAGTCCGAACAGTCGTACAGCTTCACCTGATCACCCACGGCCGCATTGCCCTGCGCATCCTTCGGCAGGTGGGTGTACAGGCTGCCCCAGGTGCCGAGATCGCTCCATCCAAAGTCGCTCATCACGGTGAAGACGTTCTCCGCCTTCTCCATGATGCCATAGTCGATGCTGACGTTCTCGCAGGTATTGTACATGCCCTCGATGAAGGCTTGTTCGCCCGCAGTACCATACACCCCTTCTCCTTCGGCGAAGAGCGCGTCCATTTCCGGGAGGTGCCTGGCGTAGGCTTTGTTGATGCTGTTGATGGACCAGATGAAGATGCCTGCGTTCCAGAGGAACTCACCGCTCTCCAGGAAGCGCTTCGCCGTTTCGAGATCTGGCTTCTCCGTGAACGTCCGCACCGGACGCACCCGCGCATGACCGCCGGTCGCTTCGCCGAATTGGATATACCCGTACCCGGTGTCGGGTCTGTTGGGAACGATGCCCAATGTCACCAGGTGATCGCCGGAGCGTGCCTGTTCCACGGCCAGTTGCACGGTCTGGGCGAACGCCGGCCGGTCCATCACCAGATGATCGCTCGGTGCCACGATGATGCATGCGTCCTTGTCGCGCGCGGCGATCACACGGTTGGCGTAGGCGATGCATGGCGCGGTGTTGCGGCGCCCGGGCTCCTGCAGGATCTGCACGGCACTGATCTCGGGCAATTGTTCCTGCACGATCGCCGCGTATTGGGCATTGGTCACCACCAGGATGTTCTCCTTCGGGCAGATGTCCAGGAATCGGTCGTAGGTCTGTTGCAGGAGGGTGCGCCCAAGGCCGAGGAAGTCGAGGAACTGCTTGGGGTAGGCACTGCGGCTCATGGGCCAGAAGCGGCTTCCCACGCCGCCGGCCATGATGACGCAATACATGTGTCTGTCGATCATGTCGGATCTTGTTCGATGCGGCGCCCGCTGATCACGAGGCCTTGCGTGCGATGAGGGGCCCGTTCACGTGCACTTCCGCAAGCGGGTCGATGAGGTAGATGCGTCGGTCGTTGAGGCAGTGGCAGCGATATCGTTTCCGCAGCTGTGGGCCCTTCACGAAGATGCGATCGTTGAATCGGAACACGGTGCGGTCCGGCAGCTCCTCCAACATGGGGCGCGGCTCGCTGTCGTACTTGCGCAGCACGCGCATCAGTCGTTGGTCGGTGCAACTGCTCGCCGGTGCATCGTACAGGTGATGTTCCAACGCCTGCAGCACATCCGCAGGGAACACGGCACGGCTCATGAACGGTCGCATCAGCCGGTGGTACTCTTCCTTCCACGCCTTGCCATGCGGGTCCTTCCAACGGCGGGTGCGCGCCACGGTGGTGTAGTGCGCGAACTCATGCACCAGGGTGACAAGGAAGGCGTACTTGTTGAGGTCGTTGTTCACCGACACACGGTGCGGCATGTTGCCCGAAGCGTTGCGGTAATCACCCAACTTGGTCGCACGCGGCTTCACCACGCGCACCTGCACCGGATTGCGTCGCAACCAGTGCAGTATCACCGGCCATGCCCCGGACGGCACATGGCGACGCAGCAGCTCCAGATCGGTGGAGAACAGGACAGGATTGGCGGGCATGGCTCAGATGATGCCGGGTCGCGGTGGTAAGGCCGGGCCGACAGGGTGCAAATTAGCATGCGCCGACCGTTCCGAGGGTCCGGGCCGCTGATTCCATTTCGGGCAATCGCATTCCTTCACTTTGCGGTATTTCTTGGGAGTGGATGCGCATCCTGTCAAAATGGCAGTGAGCGAGGTGCCAACGAGCAGCAGGATGAACGTGGAGCGCGCCATGGCACAAAGGTAAGCCCGGCACAGGCCAGCAGCCGCACCTGTCGTCCACCGGTCTTTGGCTACATTCGCCCATCCATATGGGCATCCTCCTGCACATCGGCCGCTATTTCATCCTCCTGCGTGAGGTGCTGGCCCGTCCGGAGCGGCCCCGGCTCTATTGGCAGCGCACCCTGGAGGAGATGGACCTGCTGGGTGTCAAGAGCTTAGGTATTGTGGCCCTGCTTTCGGTCTTCATGGGGGCCGTGATCACGATCCAGACCAGCACGAACATCGATTCCGCTTGGATACCAGGCTATGTGGTAGGCTTCACCACCCGCCAAAGCACCATCTTGGAGTTCAGCCCCACCATTATTTCGCTGATCCTGGCCGGCAAGGTGGGTTCCAATATCGCAGCCGAGATCGGCTCCATGCGGGTGAAGGAGCAGATCGATGCGCTCGACATCATGGGTGTCAATTCGGCCGCCTACCTGATCCTGCCGAAGATCGTCGCCGCTGTGCTCATGAACCCGTTCCTGGTAACGATCAGCATGTTCCTGAGCATCTTCGGGGGATGGATGGCCGGGGTGGGCACCGGTATCATCAGCTCGGAGGCCTTCATCGAAGGCATCCAATGGGACTTCGACCCCTACACCATCACCTATGCGCTCATCAAGACCGTGGTGTTCGCCTTCATCATCACCACGGTGAGCGCCTACCAGGGCTACTACACCAAGGGAGGCACGCGCGAGGTGGGCATCAGCAGCACCCGTGCAGTGGTCTACAGCGATGTGGTCATCCTCATCGCCAACTATGCGCTCACCCAACTGCTGCTGATATGATCGAGGTGAAGGGCCTGAGCAAGCGCTTCGGTGATGTGCAGGTGCTCACCGACATCAATGCTGTCTTCGCCAAGGGCCAGGTGAACCAGATCATCGGCAAGAGCGGCTCCGGCAAGAGCGTGCTGGCCAAGTGCATCGTGGGCCTGCATGTGCCCGAGGAGGGCGAAGTGCTCTATGATGGGCGCTCCTTCCATCAACTGGGCAAGGAGGCGAAGCGTGGTGTACGCCAGGAGATCGGCATGCTCTTCCAGAGCAGCGCACTGTTCGATTCGCTCACCGTGCTGGAGAACGTGCTCTTCCCCCTGCGCATGTTCGCCACCATGCCACCCTCCGAAATGCGCGAACGCGCGCAGCTGTGCCTCCAACGGGTCAACATCGAGGACAAGGACCACCTGTTCCCCAGCGAGATCAGTGGCGGCATGCAGAAGCGCGTCGGCATTGCGCGTGCCATCGCGATGAACCCCAAGTACCTCTTCGTGGATGAACCCAACAGTGGGCTCGATCCACAGACCAGCATCGTCATCGATCGCCTCATCCAGGAGCTGACCGAGGAGTACGACATGACCACCATCGTGATCACGCACGACATGAACTCGGTGATGGAGACAGGCCAGAACATCGTCTTCATCAACCAGGGGCGCATGTGGTGGAACGGTGACCGCCATGCGCTGCTGAACAGCGAGGACACCGAGCTGAACGAGTTCATCTACGCCAGCGAGATGATGCGTCAGGCGCGGCGTGCCCTGGCAGGCCGGTAGCTTCCGCCTCACAACACCGGGATCGTACGCAACGAAGAAGCCCCCGATGGTCATCCATCGGGGGCTTCGCATAACGGATCAACAGGGCTTACTGCAGCGTCACGCGCTGGGTGAGGGTACCGTTGTTGTTGAAGATGCGCACGGTGTACACACCCTTGGCCAGGTTGCTGATGTCCATGGTGCTGGTGCCGTTGATGCGCTCGCTGCGCACCAGCTCACCGGCCACACCGAACACTTCCACGTTGTACACCTCCAGGTCGCGGGTGCGGATGTTGAGCACACCGTTGGTGGGGTTGGGGAAGAGGCTCACACCATCCAGGTCGCTGGCTTCGCTCACGCTCACGTTCAGCGGCTGGGTGATCAGGCGTACGGCCGAGGCCACACCGTTGGTGTACAGGTTGTCACCGGGGATGTAGATCAGGCTGAGGCCGTTCGGCTGGGGTACGGTCTGGTCGTCCAGCACGCGGATGTGACCGGCACCGGCGTTGCTGTTCAGCACCACGTTGCCGTAGTAACCACCGGCAGGCAGGTTGTACACGTTGTCGAACATCAGGCGGAGTACGCCACTGTCCAGATCATCCTGCACCACATCGAAGGCGGGCGATTCCACCAGGGGGTTGTTCACGTTGGTGGTGGCGGCGAACACGTCGGTCGTATCGAGGATGTTGCCGATGGCGAAGCCACCGATGGCCGTGCCGAAGGCGAGCTCCACTTCGATGCCGTACACATCGATGGGGTCGATCACTTCGTAGTAGGTCATCACCTGCAGGCCATCCTCGGCACCGGTGAAGCTGTTGGTGCCAAGCGAGTTCAGCACTTCGTAACCAGCGGGGTGGTTGCCGATGCCATCACCCGAGTAGCGTGCGTTGGTCACTTCGAAGGCACGGAGGTATTCGTTGTTACCGGGGTTCACGTCGTCAGCGATCTGGTCGCAGGTGGCGGTGAAGGTGGCGGTGTAGACATCCTCGCTGTTGAAGTCGGCGGTGTTGACCTCGGCCTCAAGAGCGCTGGTGGCACCAGAAGCAAGGGTGGCTTCGGTGGTGCTGGCGGTGGCCACTACGGCGTTGCTGCTGTTGCGCAGGGTCATGGTCACCGTCACGTTGGTCAGTTCGTTGGAGCCGTTGTTCACGAAGCTGCCACCCACGAGCATGGTGGGGTTCAACTGGTCCTGGGGGATGCGACCGTACTCCTCACCGGTGCCGGTGTGGGTCAGGAAGCCATCCAGCATCACCAGGTCCACGGGAGCCTGTTCGATGATGCA
>CAYZBO010000063.1:0-3582 GCA_964476665.1 uncultured Chryseobacterium sp.
GTGCAGCGCCGCCACCAGACGGTGGTGGAGGAGGCCCCCAGCGCGGTGCTTACCCCCGAGCTGCGCAAGCGGATGGGCGAGGCTGCCGTGGCCGTGGCCCGCAGCGTGGACTACGTGGGTGCCGGCACCGTGGAGTTCCTGCTCGACGAGGGTGGCGACTTCTACTTCATGGAGATGAACACCCGTTTGCAGGTGGAGCATCCCGTCACCGAGATGATCACCGGGCTGGACCTCGTGAAGCTGCAGATCCGCGTGGCGGAAGGGGAGAAGCTGCCCTTCACCCAGGATGACCTGCAGATCAACGGGCATGCCATCGAGGTGCGCGTGTATGCGGAGGATCCGGCCAACAACTTCCTGCCTGACATCGGTCGTCTTACCACCTACCGTCCGCCGCAGGGCCTGGGCGTGCGGGTGGACGATGGCTTCGAGGAGGGCATGGACGTGCCGATCCACTACGACCCCATGATCGCCAAGCTGATCACCCACGGGGCCACCCGCGCCGAGGCCATCGCCCGCATGGAACGCGCCATCGACGACTACGCCATCAGCGGCGTGGAGACCACCTTGGGCTTCTGCCGCTTCGTCATGGGCCATGATGCCTTCCGCAGCGGGAAGTATGACACGCACTTCGTTCGCGACCATTTCCGCCCCGAGGTCCTGGACGGCCAGGACGGGGAGGAGGGTGCCGCCGCCGCCGCTGTGGCCGCATTCCTCCACGCCGAACGCAGCCACCGGCCGGCCCTGGCCACCGAAGGCACGGGGGTAAGTGCCTGGAAACTAAAGCGGCGCTGAACCGTATCAGGGAATAACGGCACGGGATCCGCGTTGTACCTTCACGTGATCCCCGGCCGTAACATGTCCCTCAGTACCCTGCGGACCGTCATCCTGAGCGCCGTGCTGCTTCCCCTATGGGTGGCCGCACAGCCCGTTCTACGCGGTCAAGTGGTGAAGGCGGTAGTGCTCGACGGTGACACGGTCCCGGTGGTGACGCTCGCAGAAAGCCAGGTACAGGCGCGGTGGAAGGCGCGCGACCGCCGTGCCGCCCAGCAGTACGACAAGCTGACGCGTAATGTCATCAAGGTCTATCCGTACGCAAGGCTCACCTCCAACCTGCTGCGCGAATATGAACACGACCTCATGGCGATCCAGCGCAGCAAGGACCAGGAACTCTACATCAAACTGGCCGAGGCCGAACTGCGCGCCGAGTTCGAGGCCGAGGTGAAGGACCTCACCATGAGCCAGGGCCGCGTGCTGATCAAGCTCATCGACCGCGAAACAGGAAAGACCTCCTACGACCTGGTGGAACGGTTGCGCGGCTCCTTCACCGCCTTCGTGTGGCAGGGCCTCGCACGCCTCTTCGGCCAGGACCTCCGCAGCACCTACGACCCCGCTGGCGACGACCGCATGATGGAGCTGATCGTGCAGCGCATCGAACGCGGCGAACTGCAGGTGGCCCAGCGGGGAGCCCGCACCGCCAAGGCCCAGGCGCGCCTGGAGAAGCGCAAGGCGCGGCTGTACCGTAAGTACGGTCTGTCGGCCACGGGCAGCCTCAATTGATCGGCTTCAGGTCGATGGTGTGCCTGTCCGCTTGAAGAGGCGGACCACGCCGTACAACAGGAGCACCACCAATATCAGCCCGAGCAGCGGCAGGAACCAGGCCAGCAGGCTCAGGAGCAGCGAGCCGAAGGTCTCCGCGGTGGCCACGACAGAGTTGCCAAGGCCTCCGGTAGTGCCCGTGCTGGCCAAACGGGTGGTGGCGGTACCCGCGCTCACCAGGCCAGCTATGCCGCCCCCCGCGATGATGGCGAGCCCCCACCCCAGCATGGGCGGCAGGTCCACGAACGCGCTCATGGCCACCAGGGTGCCCGCCACGGTGGAGAGCGGCACGGCGATTGCGTCCAGGAAGTGGTCGAGCACAGGCACGTAATAGGCCACCATCTCCACTACCGTCGCCACCCCCAGCGCGATCATCGCCGGCCAGCTGCTGAGCCAGATCATGCTCTCCCGCAGGCCGATGCCCCCCACGTCGAAATGGGCGAGCACACTGGCGAGGAAGAGCGGAAGGAAGACCCGCAGGCCCGTGGCGGCTGCCAAGCCCAGGCCCAGGGCCATGGAGAGCAGGATGTCCGGCAGCTGTTCCACGCGAACCAAGGTACGGTGCCGATCAGGGAATTGACCTCACCATTACATGGTCGTCCATCACATATCCCTGCCCGATGTCGATGACCTCATCACGCTCCACCGTGAAGCCATGCCGCAGGTAGAAGTCCTTCGCGGGATTGTACTTGTTCACGTTCAGTTCCACGAAGGTGTCGCCAGCACGGAGAGCGGCCTGGAGCACCGCATCCAACAGTGCATGACCAACGCCGCTGCCCTTCACCTCGGGCAGTACATAGAGCTTATGCAGGCGGGTGCGACCGGGTGTGTGCTGGTGGGCATGACCCGCGAAGCCGATGGCCGACCCATCACGTTCGGCCAGGAGGAAACGATGCCCCAATGTGGTGAACTGTTCGTGCAGGGCGGCCTCGCTGTACATCCGCTCCAGCATGTAGGCCAGCTGGGCGGGGGAGAGGATACGGGCATAGGCTACCGGCCACGCGGCATGAGCAATGGACCGGATGGCGGAGAGGTCGGCGGCGGTGGCGGGGCGAAGCGTCACTTGCGGAACGCCGGAGCGACCACCAGCTCCTTGCTGCCTGCGGTGTACTGGTAGAAGCCTTCGCCGCTCTTCACCCCGAGCTTACCCGCGGTGACCATCTGCACCAGCAAGGGGCAGGGGGCGTACTTGGGGTTGCCGAGGCCTTCGTGCAGCACACGCAGGATGGCCAGGCAGGTGTCCAGCCCGATGAAGTCCGCCAGTTGCAAAGGGCCCATGGGATGCGCCATGCCCAGCTTCATGATGCTGTCGATCTCCGCCACACCACCCACGCCCTGGAACAGGGTCTCGATGGATTCGTTGATCATCGGCATCAGGATGCGGTTGGCTACGAAGCCGGCGTAGTCGTTCACCGTCACCGGGATCTTGCCGATGGCCGTGCTGAGGTCCACCACGGTCTTGGTCACGGTGTCGGAGGTGTCGTAGCCGCGGATCACTTCCACCAGCTTCATCACCGGCACGGGGTTCATGAAGTGCATGCCGATGACCTGCGCGGGGCGCTTGGTGACAGCGGCGATGCGGGTGATGCTGATGCTGCTGGTGTTGGTGGCCAGGACGCAGGCGGCCGGTGCGTTGGCGTCCAGGTCGCGGAAGATCTTCAGCTTGAGGTCCACATTCTCGGTGGCGGCCTCCACCACCAGTTCGGCCTCCTTCACCCCGGCAGCCATGTCGGTGGTGGTGGTGATCAGGGCCAGGGCCGCGGCCTTCTGGTCCTCGGTCATGCTGCCCTTGGCCACCTGGCGGTCCATGTTCCTGGTGATGGTGGCGAGGCCCTTGTCCAGCCCGGCCTGGGCGATGTCGATGAGGGTGACGGGGTGGCCGCTCTGGGCGAACACGTGGGCGATGCCGTTGCCCATCTGGCCGGCACCGATGACGGAGATCTTCATGAGGGAACTGCGATTTGGCGCCGAAAGGTAGGGGGCGAA
>CAYZBO010000063.1:3682-19230 GCA_964476665.1 uncultured Chryseobacterium sp.
ACGGCAGGTAGGGGCGTCAGACCTGGTCATGGGGCGATCGGCAAGTAGGGCGCGAGATCTCGCGCCCCTACTTGCCGTCGCGGCGCAGGATGATGAGCACGGTGTAGGCGAGGATCTTCAGGTCCACGGCCAGGCTCATGTTCTCGATGTAGAGGATGTCGTACTTCAGGCGGCGCACCATCTGATCGACGTTCTCGGCATAGCCGAACTTCACCTGGCCCCAGCTGGTGATGCCCGGGCGCACCTTGTGCAGGTGGCGGTAGTGGGGTGCCACGGCCGTGATGGCATCAATGAAGTGCTGGCGTTCGGGGCGCGGTCCCACCAGGCTCATCTCGCCCTTGATCACGTTCCAGAACTGGGGTATCTCGTCCATCCGCGTCTTGCGCATCCACCGGCCGATGGGTGTGATGCGCGGGTCGGTGCTGCTGCTGAGCTGCGGGCCGTTGCGTTCCGCATCGCAGTACATGCTGCGGAACTTGATGATCTTGAACGGCCGGCCATGCTTGCCGATGCGCTCCTGGCGGAAGAAGATGGGACCGGGGCTGGAGAGCCGGACCAGCACCGCCAGCACCAGGAAGAGCGGCGACAGAACGACCAGGGCCAGGGCGCTCGCCACGATGTCCACGATGCGCTTGACCGAGAATTGCCATGCCGGCATGATCTCGGAGTTCACCTCGATCAAGGGGGTGCCGAAGATGCTGGTCATCTTCACCGAGCCGGAGAGGATGTCGTACATGTCGGGTATCACCTTGATGCGTACGCCGGTGCCTTCCAGCTCGTTCATGATGCGGCTGATGTGCTCATGCTCGCCCGAGTCCACCGCGATGATCACTTCCTCCACGGCATGCTGGTCGATCACCTGGCGCAGTTCGTGCCATTTGCCCAGGCGCGGAAGACCCACCTGGGTGAGCAGCTGATCGCCGCCGTTCACGTTCACGAACCCGATGAAGCGGTTGCCTGTGGACTTGGGCAGCCCTTCGATCTCCTCGTAGATGGCCATCGCCCGCTCATTGCCACCCACCAGGATGGTGTTGAAGCCGAGCTTGCGGTGGTGCACCTTGTACACCGTCCTGCTGGTGAGCAGGAAGCGCAGGGCGAAGGTGATGCCGAAGTGCAGCAGGAACAGGGCGACGAACGAACGGTAGTAGTACCGGTAGCTGGCCACTTCATCGTCCAGCAGCAGCACGAAGAAGATGACCACCACGCCGATGATGCTGATCAGCAGGGTCTGGCCCAGCTCCTTGGTGCGGAAGCGCCGGAAGATCTCTCGGTACCCACCGATCACCGTGTACAGCCCGAACCAGAACAGGGGGATGAGCACCAAGCCCAGGTAGTAGTTGCGGTCGAAGGTGAGGGGCACCTCGTAGCCGAACTTGATGGGCTCGAGGTGCAGCTTGCGATAGATGAAGAAGAGCGTCCAAGCGAGGGCCGAGCCGAGCAGATCGGCCGCAACATACTTCGCCACTTGGATGCGCCGGTCCTTCATTCGAAGCGCACGATCTTGATGTTATCCAGCAGGACCAACCCCGCCGCCTGTCCTGTTCCAAGCGCAGCCTCGAAGAACAGGTCGCGGTCCGTGACGGACGACGTGTTCCACAAGGGCGAGAGATCGATGTAGGCCTTGTTCCAAACAGGGCTCTGCCCATTGTCCGTCGTCGGCACCAATGTCACATAACGCTCCTGGGACGGGAACGCCCCCTGGTTGAAGAGGAGGCCGATGTCCAGCTCCACATCGGTGCTGTAATCCAGCTCCAGGAATACCGGCCCGGACGTGCTCTCGAAATCCTGGTCGGTGATCAGTCGTGTCACGGGGTTGGCACTGGTGAGCTCCACACCGCCCACGGGCGAGCCATCGCGCACCAGCCCCGGGTCCGTCTCAGCACGGAAGATCAACAGGGTATCCTCTGTGGAAGTGGTGCTCAGCAGCGTTCCGGCCGCATCAAAGGGCTCCAGCCAGAAGTTGAGGCCCGAGCGATAGGTGGTGACCGGTGATACCGTGCTGGTGCCGTTCGGCGTCAGGGTGACACTGCCTTCCCACGTGTTGTAGAAGGGGTAACGGAGGCGGTCGTCGAAGAGCCCATTGCGCTTGATGGCGGGCACCACGCTGACCACCGCAGCGCCACTGGCCAGCACGGGGATACGGGCCGGAAGCTCCCACACGCCCACGAACTTGCCGTTGACCGATGCCCACACATCCGTGATCTTCGTGCTGGGTGCTCCCTGACCCGGACCAGTGCTCATCGTATAGGTGGGGACCTCCACATAGGCCGGTACATCCTCGGTCTTCCTGCAGGCCACCAGGGCCATGAGTGCCAGGGGGAGGAGCTTCAGGGCACTGGGCATCCGCACCACGTTACAACGGAGGAGCACGTCGATCAGTATGTGGTGGTACCTGCAGCTTGCAGGCGCATGCATTCCAGGATGCGGAAGGCCACCTCCATCGCCCTGCGGCCATCCTCCAGGGGCACTTCCGTGGCGACATCGTTCAGGATGCTGTGCGTGAAGGCCCGCAGTTCCTCCCTGATCGCGTTGCTCGGTGGGATCTCGGGCTTCTCGAAGCTGATCTCGCGCCGGCCCTTGCCGTTCCCAAGGTCGATGGTCACCGCGAAAGGGTCACCATCGCCTTCCACGGTGCGCATCCGCACGATCTCGCTGCTCCGTTCGAGCAGGTCCACCGAGATGTAGGCGTCGCGCTGGAAGAAGCGGTTCTTGCGCATGTTCTTCAGACTGATGCGGCTGGCCGTGAGGTTGGCCACGCAGCCGTTGGCGAAGGCGATGCGCGCGTTGGCGATGTCCGGCGTATCGCTCACAACGGCGACACCGCTCGCCTGCACGTCCACCACTTCGCTCTTCACCACGTGCAACACCAGGTCGATGTCATGGATCATCAGGTCCAGCACCACGCTCACATCCGTGCCGCGCGGATTGAACTGCGCGAGGCGGTGCGATTCGATGAACATGGGGTCACGGAGGGAGGGGAGGGCTGCCCGGAAGGCCGGGTTGAAGCGTTCCACGTGACCCACCTGCGCCTTGACGCCCCGTTCGTGGGCCAGGGCGATCAACGCGTCGGCCTCATCCAAACGCTCGGCCAGGGGCTTTTCAATGAACAGGTGGCGCCCTGCCTGAAGCACCGTTCCCGCCAGGGTGGCATGCGTGACCGTCGGCGTGACGATGTCCAGGGCATCACACTCCTGGATGAGCGTATCGAAGGGCATCGCCGGCACGCCGAACTCCCGGGTGATCAGGGCCGCACGTTCCGCATCGGGGTCGTGGAACCCGACCAGCGCCGCTTCGGGGATCTCCTTCCATTGTTGGATATGGATGCGCCCAAGGTGGCCGGCGCCGATGACGCCGATGCGCGGGGGACGTTGATCGGATGGCATGGTCCTGAGGGGGTTCCGCTTGCGGGGCCGCAAAAGTACGGGCTTCCGGCGGAGGCCACGGGCGCAGCGCTACTTTTGCGCGGCATGGGTAGCGTAGCGGATTCCTTTCGTCACCAAGGCCTGCGCCGCAAACTGGTGGAGCATCTGCGCGGTCGTGGCATCAGCAACGCCGGCGTGCTCGCGGCCATCGGCAAGGTGCCCCGGCACCAGTTCATCGATGATTCGGCCTTCGTGGAGATGGCCTACCAGGATACCGCGTTCCCCATCCCATGCGGCCAGACGATCTCCCAGCCTTGGACCGTGGCCTTCCAGACCGAACTCCTGGAGGTGGCCAAAGGCATGAAGGTGCTGGAGATCGGCACCGGCAGCGGCTACCAGACCGCCGTGCTTGCCGAACTGGGTGCCCGCATCTTCTCCATCGAGCGCCATCGCCCCCTCTACCTCCAGACCAAGGCACGTCTGGCACAGCTGGGCTATCGCGCCAATACGGTCCATGGGGATGGGTTCGCGGGGCTGCCCTTGGAGGCGCCCTTCGACCGTATCCTCGTCACGTGCGGCGCACCGTTCATCCCCCCGGCGCTGGTTGACCAGTTGAAGGCCGGTGGACGCTTGGTGATCCCGGTCGGGGAGGGCGACCAGCAGGAAATGCTGCTGGTGGTGAAGGATGCTCAAGGTGCTGTGCAACAGGAGGTGAAGGGGCGGTTCCGCTTCGTTCCGATGCTCGCCGACAAGGCTTCCTGAAAGCGGACCGGTAATGATGTTGTGGCGCGCGCTACATTCGCCCCCCGAAGGCTGACGAACGCCGCCCATTTTCGGGACGAACGGTGTCCAGTCAGGGTCGGATCAACAATTTTTCGTTGACAACCCAAAAGATCGTTCATACGTTTGCCGGCCGAACGGCCTACTTTTGGCCCGTCCAAGACCAGAGAAACCCAATCCAACCCCAATGAAAAAGACTGTACTGTCCATGGCTCTGCTGGGTGTTTGCTCCATTGCGAGCGCTCAGCTCTCCACCCGGGAGAACGATGACACCCGGTACAAGCTCGGAGCTCGCCCCGTAGCTGGTGATTACGCGCTGACCTTCGGCGTAGGCATCAACAACACCGAAGTCGGTGGTACTGAGATCCCTGCCTGGAACCTCTTCGGCCGTGGCAACCTCATCACCGGTAAGAAGTTCATCAAGGACGACCTCGCCATCCGCGCAGGTGTTCGTCTGTTCCGCGACAGCCGCACCCTCACCGGTGAGCTCGACTCCACCGAGAACATCAGCAACGTGCTGAACGAAGTGGAATACCGCTCCAGCCAGCGTCAGTACATGTTGGTGCCCGGTATCGAGAAGCACTTCAGCAACTCGAACATCTTCGACGTGTACACCGCTGCTGACCTGTACCTCGGCTTTGGTCGTGACAAGGACGTGAACAGCACGACCAACCGTCAGGGCCAGACCTCCGCCATGACCATGACCACCCCTTACACGATGGTGGGTCTCGGTGGTGTGATCGGTGTGAGCGCCTTCGTGGTGGACCTGCCCATCAGCGTTGGTATCGAGTACGGCCTGAGCGCCTTCTGGAAGCTCGGCGACCGCACCAAGGTGGAAGTGGAAGAGGCTGACGGCGATACCTACGAGTACCAGACCGTTTCTGACGATCCCTTCGGCGGTCTTCAGTACAACAGCGCCAAGCAGCGCTACATGACGATGGACACCAACGACCAGGTCCGCCTCGTTGTGAACATCTTCTTCAACTAAGTCACACTACGTAACCACCCGCAGCAATGAAGAATTTCAAAGCGATCCACCTGCTGCCCCTGGCCGTAGTGCTCCTGTTCTCCTCCTGCACTGTCTACACGAAGAACATCGCAACGACTTCCGTGGAGACGCAGATCCAGTTCAAGATGGAGGATCTGGAATACATCGGTGACGTGAGCGGCACCGCCACGCAAACGACCGTCCTGGGGATCATCCCTGTTGGTGGCCGTCGTTTCCACGTGGCCAGCATTGGCGGTGGCGGTCTGGTGACCGTACCCCAAGGTCGTCTCTTCAACAATGCCCTGTACGATGCTCTGATGCAGCGTGAGAACGCCGACATCGTGCTGCCCCTGAGCAGCAGCAGCGTGCGCAACGGCATGTTCCTGGGCAACAAGACCACCCTTACGGTGCGCGCGAAAGCGTTCCGCATCAAGTCCAAGTAAGGTTCATAACTTCGTTCGCAACGGGGCCATGATCGCAAGATCGTGGCCCCGTTCGCTTTGAAGGGGTGCTTACCTTTGAAGCTTCCATACGTACCCCCTCCATGCGCATCACGCTGCTCCTGCTCCTGCTTCCCCTCATCGGCCTTCAGGCGTGCAAGAAGATCGAGAACGACATACCCATCGTCTCCGTCACCCCGGCGGGTCCTGATATCGACGTGGTCTCAGGACAGGTGATGAGCTTCACCATCCGTGGCCTGTCCGAAGGACGCACCTTGTCCCGGCTCATCGTCACCTCGAAGAAGGACAACTCGTTCACGGTGACCGTCAAGGATACCGCCATCTCCGGCACCAAGCTGACCTACATCTGGGAAATGCGCGTGGCCAACGCCATCCAGCCCTACTCGGAACTGCTTACCTTCCGCTTGATCGACAGCGAAGGTGCAGAGATGACCACCACCCGCACCCTGTATGTGACCCTGGGTGCCATTGTGCTGACCGAGACATCCGGACACCAGTTCTACCATGGCAACTCGGCGGTCCACGGCGAATCTGCGTTCGACCTGGAGACCCGTGTGCCGGTGCTGGCTTCCGTGGATTCCACCCGCCGCGATGTTCAGGACGTTCCGGCGTCTTCATCCGCCACGGAAATGAGCCGGACGTGGCGTTCCCCGGCCGGCGGGCGCTTCGTGCGCTTCAATGAATTCGACTACGCCAACGCCACCGACATCTCCCTGGAGGCCGCCTTCCTGGCCGGTGTGCCGAGCGAGACCATCTCCAATGTGCAGGTGGGTGATATGATCCTGGTGCGTTTGGGCAGCCTGCCTGATACCCAGCGCTTCTATGCCGTGATGAAGATCATGGACGTGATCGATGAACCCGGAACGGCCGACAATGACCGCTACGTGTTCAACATGAAGTGGGCCCTGTTCGATAACTGATCTCCGCCGGGCCATGCGTGCCGTGGTGACCTGTGATGGGATGCGCCGGGCCGAGGCGCTCGCCATGGCAGCGGGGACCTCGGCTGAAGCGCTCATGCATCGCGCCGGAGCGGAAGCTGCGCGCTGGTTGATGGATGCCGGGCGTGCAGGCCGACTGCGTCCGGGCCCCGGCTCTGTGTACCGTGTGCTCTGCGGACCGGGCAACAACGGCGGCGATGGACTGGTCGTGGCGCGGCAGTTGCATGCCGCCGGACAGCCGGTGATGGTCCATCGTTCGGGTGACGTGCGAACGGAGACCGCCCTGGTCCAGTGGCACGCCCTCTTGCAGGAAGGCGTTCCGGTCCATCCCGAAGTGGGTGAAGTACCGCACCCGGCCGCCGACGACATCGTGGTGGATGCGTTGTACGGGATCGGCCTTGACCGTCCGTTGCAGGGTGTGGCCGTTGCGTGGATCGAAGCGGTCAGCGCATCTGGTGCACAGGTGGTCGCCTTGGACGTGCCTTCTGGTATGGATGGCGATGGCCGGGTCCGGGGCCCTGTGATGTCCGCTGCGGTGACGCTCACCTTCGAATGGCCGAAGCTGGCCACCGTGCTTCCCACCAATGCCGATGTGGTCGGTGACCTGGTGGTGCTGTCGATCGGCCTTGCAGAAGCGGCTGGGGGACAGGATGATCTGCGCTTGTACCTGCAGGATCGCTCGGATCTTCGGGAATTGGTCCACCCACGCCCGAACGCTGGTCATAAGGGCACCTTCGGTCACGCTGTGCTGGTGGGCGGAAGCACCGGCCGGATGGGGGCGGTGGTGCTGGCTGCCCAAGCCTGTTCGCACAGCGGGGCCGGAACCGTTACCGCCCATGTGTCTGCTGACGGGCTGCCCATCCTTCAGGCAGCCTGGCCCGAGGCCATGGGTTCGGCGGATCCCGAGCGCGGCCACATAAGCGACGTGCCCCGCACCCTGCAGGGTTCAGCCTGGGGTATTGGCCCCGGACTTGGATCCCATGAGGATAGTGCCTTGGTCCTTAAGCGCTTGCTTCAGGATCCTCCGGGACCGTTGGTGCTGGACGCGGACGCCTTGAACCTGTTGGCGGCGAAGCCCACCTGGACCGCCTTCCTTCCACCGGGAACGATCCTGACACCCCATGTACGCGAGTTCGAACGGTTGGCGGGTACGTCTTTCTCCGGGGACCTGGAGCGTTGGGAGGCTGCCCGGGAGCTGGCCGTGAAATGGGGCTGCGTACTGGTGCTTAAAGGTGCCACCACGGCCATTTGTGCACCCCAGGGGCGGGTGTTCCTGCAACGGTGGGCCAATTCGGGCATGGCGCGGGGTGGCAGCGGCGATGTGCTCACCGGCGTGCTGACAGGGTTGCGTGCGCAAGGCTATTCACCCCTGGCGGTGGCCAGCATCGGGGTGTACCTGCATGGCCGGGCGGGCGCACTTGCGGCAGCGGACAAAGGCGCCGATGGCATGGCGGTACGTGACCTGGTGGGCACCCTGCCGGCCGCGTGGCGGGAATTGCGCGGCTAAAGAAGACCCTCTGTTGGTCCCTTGCCTTGGCGTAGGATCCGTGGCTCGCCGTCGCTGAGGTCGATCACGGTGGAACCTTCCAGCCCACCGATACCGCCATCGATCACCGCTTCCACCTGATAGCCGATATGTTCGTCGATGCGTTCGGGGTCGGTGGTGTAATCCACCACTTTATCCGGGTCGTGTACGCTGGCCACCACCAGGGCGTGCCCCAGTTCGGCCACCAAGGCACGGGGGATGGGGTGGTCGGGCACGCGGATACCCACGGTGCGCTTGTTGTTCTTGAAGAGCTTGGGGATCTCGCCACTGGCCTGCAGGATGAAGGTGTAGGGCCCGGGCAGGACGTGCTTCATGATGCGGAAAGCGGCCGTATCCACCGCCCGCGCGTAGGTGCTCAGCTGGCTGAGGTCGTTGCAGATCAAGGAAAGGTCGGCCTTCTGAGGTTTCACACCCTTGAGCCTGGCCACCTGTTCAATGGCCCTCGGTTGGTGCGCGCTGCAGACGAAGGCGTAGACCGTATCGGTTGGGCAGATCACCACCCCACCCGCGTTCAGCTTGTCCGCGATGATGCGGATCTTGCGTGGCTCGGGGTCCTTGGGGTGGATGGATATCAGCATGCTCAGGCCTTCTGTGCCTGGGCGGCCTTGCGGTGGTCGGCCAGGAACTTCTCCAACCCGATGGTCGTGAGCGGGTGATCGAACAGGGCTACGATGGCGCTCAATGGGCAGGTGGCCACATCCGCACCCAGCTCGGCACACTGCACGATGTGGAGCGGATGGCGGATGCTGGCGGCCAGGATGGCGGTGCCGTAGCCGTAGTTGTCGTAGATGGTGCGGATCTGGTCGATCAGTTGAACGCCCTCCTGGCTGATGTCGTCCAAGCGGCCCAGGAAGGGCGATACATAGGTGGCCCCCGCTTTGGCGGCGAGCAAGGCCTGTGCGGCGCTGAACACCAGGGTACAATTGGTCTTGATCCCCTTGGAACTGAAGTACTTGATGGCCCGCACACCATCGCGGGTCATGGGTACCTTCACCACGATGTTGGGATGGAGGGCGGCCAGGTCCTCACCTTCCTTGATCATGCCGACGTAGTCCGTGGCGATCACCTCGGCGCTCACATCGCCGTCCACGATGTTGCAGATGTCCACGTAGTGCTGCATCACACGGTCGTGGCCGCTGATGCCTTCCTTGGCCATCAGGGAGGGATTGGTGGTGACCCCGTCGAGGACGCCCAGTTCCTGGGCCTCCTTGATCTGGGCAAGGCTGGCGGTGTCAATGAAGAAGCGCATGGTGTTCAGGTCGGTCAAAGGTAGGCAGGGGGCGCCATACAGGGAGCCGTGCATCACACGTTCTTCGGCATGGGCCTTGCCTTGGCGGGGCTACCTTTGCAGTCCGGTCATGCTACGCACATTCTCCTTCCTACTGGTCTGCGGCATCCTGTGCGCTGCCTTGCCCGGCTTCAGCCAGAACCAGACCGATGCCAAGGGGCGTAAACAGGGGCCTTGGGTACGCACCCATGAGAACGGCACCGTTCGGTATACCGGTCAGTTCAAGGACGATATGCCCGTGGGGACGTTCAAGCACTATGGTCCCGATGGCAAGCTGACCAGTGTGGTGGAGCACGCCGGCGATGGCCGCACCAGTCATACGGTGCACCACTACCCGGGCGGCGGGGTGATGGCGCGCGGAAAGTACACCGGCCAGGCCAAGGACAGCGTGTGGAACTACTTTGATGAGGCCGGCAAATTGCGGAAGGTGGAGCGCTATGCGGGCGGCAAGCTGCATGGCGAGCAACTCGTTTACTACCCCAACGGCAAGCTGGCGGAACGCGAACAGCGGGTGGACGGCGTGCTGAACGGCCCTTCGACCAGTTGGTTCGACAACGGTCAGGTGAAGATCGAGAGCACCTATGTGAACGGCGAGCCGGAAGGGACAATGACCTTCTTCTTCCCCAACGGTACCAAGGAGATCGAGGGCAAGCTTGTGAACGGCAACCGCGATGGTGTCTGGTTCTACTTCAATGAGGACGGCAGCCTACAACTGCAGATGCTCTACGAGAAAGGGGTGTTGAAGAAAGAGCGGAAGGAGAACGGCGTATTCCGCGAGTACTACGACGACGAGCGCCCCAAGAACGAGGAGACCTACCGCAAGGGCAAGCGTGAAGGCCCGTTCAAGGAGTACCACGACAATGGCCAGTGGCTGGTGAAGCCGATGCCGGCGGACCCCGTGCTGGGCACACCACCGGACATGCAGCGCGTATTGGAGGGGCAGACGGTGAAGCGGGAAGGTCGTTATGTGAACGATCTATTGGAGGGTGAGGTGAAGGAATATGATGAGAAAGGGAAGTTGGTGAAGGTGCGGAAGTATGTGGGTGGGGTGGAGCAGTAGGCGGTTGGGGAGTTGGTAGTTATCAGTTGGGCAGTAGGCAGTTGGGGAGTAGGCAGTAGGCAGTAGGCAGTAGGCAGTTGGGTAGTTGGCAGTAGGCAGTTACACCGCGCTGGAACGCGCAGACAACAGCAGGCACAGGTGAGCAAGCACGGACGGATACTGGTGGCAATGAGCGGTGGCGTGGATAGTTCCGTGGCTGCGCTGATGCTGCATGAGCAGGGGTACGAGGTCATCGGGGTGACGATGAAGACCTGGGACTATGCCGATGCCAGTGGTGGCAAGCGGATCACCGGGTGCTGCGACCTGGACAGCATCAACGATGCGCGCAACATGGCCGTCATCCGTGGGTTCCACCACATGATCATCGACATCCGGGAGGAGTTCGGTGACGCCATCATCGGCAACTTCACCAGTGAATACCTGGCGGGCCGAACCCCCAATCCCTGCGTGCTGTGCAATACGTTCATCAAGTGGGAGGCCCTGCTGAAGCGCGCCGACATGATGGACTGCGAGCTGATCGCCACAGGGCATTACGCGCAGCTGGTGCAGGCTGACAATGGACGTTGGGCGGTGCGCAAAGGCCTCGATCCCGGCAAGGACCAGAGTTACGTGCTCTGGGGCCTGGAACAGGTGAACCTGGCGCGCACCCGCTTCCCCATCGGGCACTTCCACAAGAGCGAGATCCGTAAAATGGCCCTGGACAGCGGCTTCCCCGAGCTGGCCAACAAGAGCGAGAGCTACGAGATCTGCTTCATTCCGGATAACGACTACCGGGGCTTCCTGAAGCGCAAGGAACCCGAGGCGACCGCCCAACTGGCGCATGGCAAGCTGCTGAGCGTGGATGGCCGGGTGCTCGGTGAACATGATGGATACCCCTTCTTCACTGTAGGCCAGCGCAAGGGCCTGGGCATCGCAACTGGTGAACCGCTCTATGTGACCGAGATCCGTCCCGAGACGAACACCGTGGTGCTTGGCAGCAAGGACGACCTGCAGAAGGTGACCTACTGGGTTCGCCGACCGAACTTCCAATTGGTGGACGCGTTGGAAGGGGAGATGGAGGCCGTGGTGAAGGTCCGTTACAAGGACAAGGGCACCCCCGCCACACTGCAAATGGACGGTGAGCGGGTCCGGGTGGACCTTCATGCGCCGGTGGCAGGCATCGCTCCGGGGCAGAGCTCCGTCTTCTATGTGGATGATACCGTCATTGGTGGCGGTTTCATCGACCGTGACCAGTCATGAAACCCGCCTTCGCCATGCGCCCACGAACGTTGTTCATTGTGTTAGCGACCGTGCTCGTCCTCACATCCTGCACAAAGGACGAGGAGCCTGCCGTGGACCTCGGCTATGGCTACTACCCCACGGTGATCGGTTCCTGGGTGGAGTACCAGGTGGATTCGGTCTACCGGGAGGATGCTGCGGACCGCTACGACAGCGTGAGCTATCGGCTGCGCCAGACCATCGAGAGCGCCTACCTGGATGCGGAAGGTCGTCAGGCTTACCGTGTCCAACGCGCGGTACGGGACTCCGCCGGCAATTGGGTCGTCCGTGATGTGTGGACCACTGCGGCGAACGGCATCACTGCGGAGTTGACCGAGGAGAACAAGCGTCGACAGAAGCTTTCCTTCCCGGTGCGGCTGGGGCGCGAATGGGATGTGAACGTCTACAATACCGACCGTGAACTGGAGGTGGGCTATACCGAAGTGGACGCGCCTTGGAGCGTGAACGGAATGAGCTTTGAACGCACGGCCCTGGTGGTGAACACGGTCCCGGCCAACGTGGTCGAACGAAGGGACTGGCTGGAGCGTTATGCCCATGGCATCGGGCTGGTCCAAAAGCGTTGGGTGGAGACCGACACGCAGGGTGGCCAGGTGCGTGGGTTCTTCCTATACATGACGGCCGTTGCGTACGGCACCAATTGATCGATCAGATGAGGATCGTGTCCGCTTTCTTCGGTGGTGTGGCTGTGATGTTCGCTTGCGCCCAGACGGGGCCTGACCTGTACTGGGTCCAGTTCACGGACAAGGCAAATACACCCTACTCCATCGAGGCTCCGGAGGCGTTCCTGTCCGAACGGGCCATCGCACGCAGGCAGGCGCAGGGCATCGCCATCGATGCGTTGGACCTGCCCGTGGATCCCGCATACATCGACGCCGTGCTGGCCACTGGCGACGTTCAATTGGTGAACCGGAGCAAGTGGTTCAACGCGATCACCATCCAGACCACGGATGCAAGTGCGCTGGAAACCATCGGTGAGCTGCCCTTCGTATCGCAGTTGCGCATGGGAGAGGAGCGACCCGGAGCCACGCCGGTGGTGGACAAGTTCCGTGCTCCTTCATATCCCTTGGTGGAGCGCGGGGGCGGCGAGGGGATGTATGGGTCAGCATTCCGCCAGATAGAGATGCTGAACGGCCATCTGCTGCACGAACTGGAAGCCAGGGGCGAGGGCATGCTCATCGGGGTGCTCGATTCGGGCTTCGATCGTGTTGATATCATTGATGGCTTCACCGCGCTCCGCGACCGTAACGGGATCATCGCCACGCGCGATGTGGTGGACCTCGATGGGGACGTCTTTGCCGATCACAACCACGGTCGCTATGTCATGAGCTGCATGGCCGCCGACCTGCCCGGGTTCCTCGTAGGCACCGCACCTGCTGCCGACTATGTGCTGGTGCGCACCGAAGCAGTTGATTATGAGCGCGTGGTTGAAGAGGACAATTGGGTGGTCGGAGCCGAGTATTGCGACAGCCTGGGTTGCGATGTCCTGAACACCTCGCTGGGCTACACGACCTTCGACGAAGGCTTGGACGATCATACTTACGCGGACATGAACGGTGCCACTGCGCGCATCAGCATTGCGGCCGGCATCGCTTCCAGCCGGGGAATGATCCCGGTGAACAGCGCCGGGAACTCGGGCTCCAGCGCCTGGTATTATATCGGAGCCCCTGCGGATGCCAATGACATCCTTGCGGTGGGGGCCGTGAACAGCGATGCCGAGGTCGTGCCGTTCAGTTCACGCGGACCCAGCTCGGACGGAAGGGTCAAACCAGACATTGCGGCCATGGGTGCTTCGGTGGCCGTCATCAGCAGCACCCCGGGCAATGTCAATCTGGTGAACGGAACCTCGTTCTCCTCCCCGATCACGGCCGGTCTGGTGGCTTGCTTGTGGCAGTTGCACCCGGAGCGGACCGCCCAGCAGATCATGCATGCCGTGCGGCAGAGCGCGTCGCATTGGACCAACCCCAATGATTCCATTGGTTACGGTATCCCCGACTTCATGCTGGCCCACGAGTTCCTTGCGGCCACGGTGGGAGTGGAGGAACGCACGGCAGGGGCGTTGGAACTGTACCCCGTGCCCTTCCAAGAGTCATTGATGCTGTGCTCCGCTGACGCTGCTGGCCAGCAGGTGGAGGTGCGGATGCTGGACCTGAGCGGTCGAACGGTGCTTCGCGAGCTGCTGCGGGTACCCCAGGCCGGTGTGGTGCAGCTGGATGTGTCCGCGCTTCCTGTCGGTGCCTACCTGGTGCACGTGGTGGGTGCGCAAGGCGCCTGGACCGGCCGTGCGGTGAAGCAATGAGCATCGCCCGGCCGGTCCCGATCATCCCTGTGGCGATGCTGCTGGAGGGCTATGCACGCGGCCGCTTTCCCATGTGCCATGAGGATGGGGAGATCTACTGGCACGATCCCGATCCGCGGGCGGTGTTCCCGCTGGCTGAACTTCAGCCGGATGCCCTGACCGCCCGCCAGCTGCGCTCGGGCCGTTATCATTGCACGATGGACTGCGCCTTTGAGGCCGTGATCCGTGCCTGTGCCGACCGTCCGGAGACCTGGCTGGATGAACGGATGATCCGGTCGTACATCGCCCTGCATGAGGCCGGTCATGCCCACAGTGTGGAGTGCTGGGAAGGCGACCGGCTCGTGGGCGGCATCTATGGCGTCTCCCTTGGGGCGGCCTTCTTCGGCGAGAGCATGTTCGGGCGGCAGAACGCGGGCAAGGTGGCTTTCCACCATCTGGCAGGCCGCCTGCAACAGGCTGGATTCCTGCTCTTCGACACGCAGTACATCAACCCGTTCACCGCGAGCCTTGGTGCCCAGGAAGTGCCGCGTGCCCAATTCCGTCGCAGCCTGGCCCAGGCATTGGCAACCGAACCTGCACCTTTGCGCCCATGAGGATCACGCTGCTGCTTGCCACCCTGTTCGCCCTACCGATGGCAACAACGGCCCAAGGCACATTGACCGTGGAGGTGGTCCTCAACAAGCCGGAGGCCGGGGGGCAACTGATGATGCTGCTCTGCCCTTCCAAGGAGGCGTACGACAAGGATGAAGGCTGCGTGCCCAGGATGGTGAAAGCCGATGGTAGCACCGTTCGCGTCACCTTCACCGATGTGAAGCCCGGCACCTATGCGGTGAAGGTCTTTCACGACATCAACAGCGATCGCAAGCTGAACACCAACTGGGTCGGATGGCCACAGGAACCGTTCGGCTTCGGCAATGATGCACCGATCAAGATGGGACCTCCTTCGTTCGAGGCGGCCGCGGTACAGGTGAAAGCTGGTGTTCAGACCACGCGCGTCAACCTCCGCTGATCAGCGTGCGTTGCGCACGATCTCAGGCACCACCGCCTGGCGCTCGCCGAGGTAGCGTTGGTAGGTCTCTGAATAGCCGGCGCGGTGGGCGATCACGTCCCGGCCCACCCCCAGCAGGGCCATCACGGCATCGGTGGCCTCGCGCAGACCGTTGTTCCCGCCGCTGTTCGCCGTGACGAGTTCAACCTCGCCACGTGCGATGACCTGCTCCACCAGCCACGCCGTCACCGGACTGCCGATCATCACCCGCAGGCCGCAGCGGGCCGCCACGGGCAGGTCCAGTACATCGTCGAAGAAGAAGGCCACCTCATCGGCCTGCAGGCCATGCTTCGCCAGGAAGGCATCGAAGGCCTCGGGCTTGTTGGTGAAGCCCATGTACACGCCGTGCAGCCGTTCGCGCTGGGCGAAGCGCTCCGCGAACGGGTTATGCTGGCCGGTGATCACGGCGGCCCTCGGGAGCGATCCGTTGCGCAGCCACAGGGCGAATCGCAGCAGGTTCACGCCCATGCTGCCCACCTCGCTGAACGGACTGCCGCCCTCGG
>CAYZBO010000064.1:0-4794 GCA_964476665.1 uncultured Chryseobacterium sp.
ACCACGTCCATGCCTTCCACCACTTCACCGAAGCGGGTGTAGCGGCCATCGAGGTGTGGCGTGGCCACATGGGTGATGAAGAACTGGCAGCTCTCGGTATCCCGTCCAGCGGAAGCCAGGCCCACCGATCCCGCCGTGAAGAACTTGCATCCGATCTCCGTGCGCAGCGTCCACGGCATGCCGCCATAGCCATCGCCACGGGGGCAGCCGCCCTGCACCACGAAGTTGGGCACCATGCGGTGGAAGGCCTTGCCGTTGTAGTAGCCTGCGTTGACGAGTGAATCGAAGGCGAGGCTGCTGCCGGGGCAATCGTTGACATCGGTGGCGATGATGATGACTCCCTTGTCGGTGGTGATGCGGTAGCGCTGGCCCTGCTTCAAGGCCCGCAACTTGGTCGGATCGATGGGGTGGTTGAAAGGAAGTAAACCCTGCATGGGTGTGGCACGTCCATCGCGCTTCGCAGCCAGACCCTCAATGAGCTGGACTGCCTCGAGGTCACGAACGGGATGCAGGGAAGCAGCGGCCTGTTGCTGTACTTCAGGGGGGAACAGGACCGCGAGCTGATCGGGCGGAGCGAAAGCCAACTGCTCCGCGGCCGCACAGATGAGCCCCGCATCGTTGCAGGCGAATACACGGTGCCAGAACGGTGCGGCCTCGCGTAGTTGCATATCGAACGAAATGGCCCGGGGCAACATCATCCGCATGGACGTGTGCTGTGCAAGCACACGAAAGGCCGCCTGGCGCTCCACTGCGGGTCGCTCGCTGAACAGGATGCCCTCCAGCTCCGCTTCGCTCAGTCCCTCCTCCAAACCAGAAAGGCCTCGAATGCGCACGGCCTCCAGATATGGATCCGTGTAGCGCACCTTGCACAAGGAGTCCACCAACGCTTTCACCGCCTTTCGGTCTCCTGAACGTACCGCGGGCGAGAGCGCTTGTCCGGCAAGTACCTCGAGCCAACGCAACGCTTCCTGTGGCGAGGTGGGGCTCCGTTCGGCCAACGATCCATGCACTGCTGCACGGAACGCCGGATCGGAGTCGTTGCTCCACGCCAGGAGCGTATCGTTGGGCAGCCCCACCGAGGTATGCCCCAGCGATCGCAGCGCGGCGATGCGTTCCACGGACGTACCACCCGGGCGCACCGCATTGCGCAACATCCGTTCAGCGGTCGCACCCTTCACCTTGACCAAGGCCCGCAGCAACATCGCGCGCACCTCCGGGTCCGGCTCCCGATCCAACGCCGTGAACAGCAGGGCGCTGTCCGCCACCAGTGCGTCCCAACGCAGCCTGTGTACCGCATCCGCCGACCGCACCCGATCGTGGCCTGCACTGCGCTCCATGTAGTGGATCACCGTGGGCAGGTCCTTCAGTAGACCGTTGCGTTGCAGCGCCAGGAAGGACGCACTGAAGGCTGCGGCCTGCACGGCACTGTCCTTCTCCACCAGCGACCGATCGGCGATCAGCGGCACCGTGGCACGATCCGCCACAAGGGCCAACGCGAACACGGCATGGCGCCTGACGTCGGTGTCCGCATCCGTCAAGGCGGCGGTCAAGCAGGGAATGCTGAGCGTATCCTGCAAACTCGCGAACGCCAGGGCAGCAGCAGCGCGCACGGTGGCCGCAGTGTCCTTCAGCAGGGCGCACAAGGCCTCGGTGTCGCGGTGTTCCTGGGCCAGCAACACCGGCCACAGCCGTTCATCATGCCATCGGTTGTGTGGTTCCGAAGGCGGCGGCGCGTTGGAACAACAGACCAGCAACAGAAGCAGCGGAAGGAGGAGTGCGGCGCGCATCAGGGGGCGGGGGGAAGTTGGTCGTTCCTGCGGCGGAAGAGGGTGGTGATGTCCCAGCCGAAGTAGCGCAGGGCGGAAAGCAGCACAGCGCTGGCGGTGGCTTCATCCAGATTGCCCACCAAGGGAATGTTGTCCGGGATGAATTCGAACACCCCGAGCGTGGGGTTCAGCAGGTAGAGCAGCGACAGCAGCCCGGCCAGTCCGACGAAGAGGTCCTTCATGTGCAGCGGTCATGCAAGCGTCATACCACGGTACGCAACGCCCTCGAAGGTAGGTGGCTCCGGTATCTTCGCGCCGCCATGACCATGCGTTCACGCCTCCTCCTCGCCGCACTCGGCGCCAACCTTGTCAGCTTCGCCCAGCCACAGTCGGACAGCGATGCCAAGGACCAGATGAAGTACGATGTGAAGTACCTGGCGAGCGACCTGCTCGAAGGCCGCGAAACAGGCACCGAGGGCGAGCGTAAGGCCGTGGATTACATCGCGGCCAAGTTCGGCAACGTGGGCCTGATGCCCTACGGCGACAACGCCACGTACCAGCAGGCCTTCACCTTCAAGCTCGATCCGGTGCCTGGACCCGGCAACACCATGCAACTGGGCCGCAAGCGCCTGAAGATGGGCGAGCAGTTCAGCCCGATGCCCTTCTCGGCCGCTGGCCCCGCGCTGGGCAAGATCTACAAGGTGGGCTACGGCATCCACGCGCCTGAGCTCAACCACGACGACTACGGGGACGCCTCCCTCACCGGCCGGATCGCCGCCATCGCCGTCAGTTCACCCGACGGCATCCACCCGCACAGCAAGTTCCTCGCGCACCACGACCTTTTCGCACGCGCCGAAAAGGCCATCGCCCGCGGCGCCATCGGCATCCTGTTCTACAACGACGACCCGAATGCCGAGGACCCTGCGCTGAAGTTCTCCGCCAAGGTGCCCGCCCTGCCGGTGCCGGCGGTGTTCTTGAAGGACAAGGCTCTCCACGAGCTGCTGGTGGACAACAACCCCTGCGCCATCAACACTGACATCGTACGCGAAGAGCGCACCGGCTACAACGTGGTGGGCCTGCTGGACAATGGCAAGCCGAACGTGGTGGTGATCGGGGCACACCTGGACCACCTTGGCTGGGGCGATGAGGGCAGCCTGCACCGTGGCGAGCGAGCCATCCACAACGGCGCCGATGACAACGCCAGCGGCATCGCCGTACTGCTGCAGCTGGCGCGCGACCTGGCCGAGATGGATGAAGCGCGCGCCAACGACTACCTCTTCATCGCCTTCAGCGGCGAGGAGAAGGGGCTCTACGGATCCAACTACTGGACCAAGCATCCCACCGTGCCGATCGCCGAGCTCAACTACATGATCAACCTGGACATGGTGGGTCGTCTCGATAGCACCGGTTCCATTGGTGTGAACGGGGTGGGTACCTCACCGGCCTGGGCCGAAGTGCCGCGCATCCTGGTGGGCGACCTGAAGGTGAAGACCACCACCAGCGGTATCGGTCCCAGTGACCACACCAGCTTCTATCTGCAGGAGGTGCCCGCGATCCACTTCTTCACCGGCACCCATGCCGACTACCACAAGCCCAGCGACGACGAGGAGAAGATCAACTACGATGGCATGCTGCGGATCACCCGTTACATCGAATCGTTGATCACCACCCTCAACGACGATGGCAAGATCGCCTTCACCAAGACCGAGGAGGTGAACACCGAGAACACGCCGCGGTTCAAGGTGACGCTGGGTGTGGTGCCCGACTACATGTACGACGGCAAGGGCATGCGCATCGACGGGGTCACCGAGGGGAAGCCTGCGGCCAATGCCGGACTGCGCAAGGGCGATGTGGTCATTGCCATCGGCGCTGTGCCGGTCACCGACATGATGGGCTACATGAAGGCGCTGGGGCAGTTCAACAAGGGGGATGCCGCGCCGGTGAAGGTGCTGCGCGAGGGCCGGGAAGAGGTGGTGCAGGTCACGTTCTGAGAAGGGTACGGAGCACTGCACGAACGCCTGATCACGCACCGGTCGCGCCGACCCAGGAGGGGGGTGGGTGCCATGGATATCCGATCTTCGCCACGCATGAGCACATCGCAACGCATCGCGGTCATCGGCGCCGGCAGCTGGGGCACCGCCCTGGTGAAGCTCCTCTCCTCCAACGCAGCTCGCGTGGGCTGGTGGGTGCGGCGCCCCGAGACCATCGCCCACATCGCCAAGTACGGCCACAACCCCGATTACATCAGCGCGGCACAGTTCGATGTGGAACGGCTGGCCATGAGCAGCGACATCCACGCCGTGGTGGCCGCCGCCGATGTGCTGGTTATCGCCGTGCCCAGCGCCTTCGTGCAAGCCACCATGGACCTGCTGGAGCCGACGGCACTGAAAGGCAAGACCGTGTTCAGCGCCGTGAAGGGCATTGTGCCCGCCACCAACCAAATCGTGGGCAGCTACCTCTTTGAGCACAAAGGCGTCGCCGAGGGCGACTTCGGCGTCATTTGCGGCCCTTGTCACGCCGAGGAGGTGGCCATGGAACGCCTCAGTTATCTCACGATCGCCAGCCAGAACGCTGCTGCTGCGGAAGCCATGGGCAAGGCTTTGAACGGCCGGTTCATGAAGACCACGCTCAGCGATGACATCTACGGCACCGAGTACGCTGCGATCCTGAAGAACGTGATCGCCGTGTGCGCGGGCATCAGCGTGGGCCTGGGCTACGGCGACAACTTCCGCGCGGTGCTGGTGAGCCGTGCCATCCAGGAGATCGAGCGCTTCGTCACTGCCGTGCATCCCATCGCCCGCGACATCAACGAGCCCGCCTACCTCGGCGACCTGCTCGTGACCGCCTATTCCACCTTCAGCCGCAACCGCGAGTTCGGCAACATGGTGGGCAAGGGCTACAGTGTTCGCGCAGCCCAGTTGGAGATGAACATGGTGGCCGAGGGCTACTACGCCGTGAAGTGCGTACACGAGATCAACGCCAAGCTCGGCGTGGACATGCCCATCACCGAGACCACCTACCGCATCCT
>CAYZBO010000064.1:4894-18703 GCA_964476665.1 uncultured Chryseobacterium sp.
TCAACGCCAAGCTCGGCGTGGACATGCCCATCACCGAGACCACCTACCGCATCCTCTACGAGAAGATGGCGCCGATGATGGAGATGAGGCTGCTGAGCGATCGGCTGGCGTGAGAGTCGCGCTTCAGCCGGGAATCCAGTTCATCGCGTGCAATGCCGCGTAAGCCCCGCTGATGAGCAGCAACGCGCCGATGCCTTTGAAGAGCCGCCGCAGACCTATTGGGGATAGCTTCTCCTGGGCTTTTATACCCATGCGTACGAGGAGCATCAACAGGATGATGGCGCCGGTGAACGCACCCGCCCCAAAAGCCAGCACCGCCAGCAAGCCTTCGGTATCCACCTGCCAGGAGCCCACCAGCAGCCGCACGCCGCACCAGAACAGCAGCAATTGGGGATTGGCGAAGCCCAACAGCATGCCCCGGCGCAGGTCACCTGTGAGCTTGTCCTCGCCGATCGCTGCCGGACGGGGGTGATAGAGGAACAGGAAGTAGCCGCCAAGGACCAGCAGGATGGCAGCCACCACCAGCGTGATGCCACGCGCGCCCATGTCCAGGGTGTCAGCCAGCCAGCCCGCGCCCACGTAAGCCACCGCGCCGTACACCAGTTCGGGGATGGCCCCGCCGATGGCCATGCGCCGTCCTGCGTGCCGGCCCCACTTGATGGTGTGCGCGAGCACTGCCGTGTTCACCACACCCGCCTGCAGCGAGCCGATGAAACTGGCCACCGTGGCGACCGCGAAGAGCAACAAGGCGTCCAACACTGCAAATTTGCGGTACAACAGCATGCCACGCATCCGTTTGCATTGGGACTTCTTCGGTCCCGACGCGCCTACAACCGCCGAGCACTTCCTGAAGCACGTGGACGAGTTCTGTGCCCGCGAAGGCATCGGCGGTCACCGTCATTGGACCACTGCGCAGCCCGTTCGCGTGGTGGCTACGGTGGAATGCGAGGAGAGCGACTACCGGACCCTGCGCGATGCCCTGCGTCCCAAACGCGGGGAGAAGGTGCTCGACTAACGCACGTAGTTGGCCGTCCAGCGCTGGCCGTTGATCCGGAGCTCCACCACATAGCGTCCGGCAGCGAGGTCTTTGGCCGCGCTGTGGATGCGTTGCGTGCCGGCCGGCATACGTGCGGCAAAGAGGGTGCGCACCTTGCGTCCGCTGCTGTCGAGCAGCACCATTTCGGCGAGGCCCGCTTCCGCCACGTTCGTTTCCACCACCAATTGGTCGGCATCCCCGGTCCAGGCGCGCAGGGGCGCTGCGGGGCGAGTGGGCTCTGAAGTGCCGGTGGTGATGTCTCGCACGAGCAGTACCCGGAACACCCGCGTGCTGGCGTCGCTCTGCGTACCGGTGTTCACGAAGAAGATGTTCGCCGCACTGCTCGTGATGCCACCTACGATATGGCCCGCCAGCACGGTATCGCCGCTCAGGGCGTCCAGGTCCAGGATCCCGCCTTCGAGCTGCGGTACGTCGGGTTCGATGATGAATTCCGCGCCCGCACCCAGCAGGGCCGGCATGCTGCCGATGGCCACCTCGCTCATGCCGCCGTCCGACGCGCGACGCACCCTGCTGATGGTGTTCACGAACGGAACGTTCTCATCGTTCCACAACTGCCCGTTACCATCGAAGTAGTACTGGCCGATGCCACCGAAGAAGACCGTGCTCATGCTGGCCTGCGTGGCGGACCAGGCGGGCAGGTGCGCCGTGTGGTACTGGTTCAGCAACTGCTCGAAGTCCGGTACCACTGTGTACCCTTCCGGTGTAATGTCGACCGTATTGAGCCAGGGCAGGTCAACGCCGTACTGGAACACACCGCTGAACGCCGTGAACCCCGTGGCACCTCCGGGGAAGACCTGGTATACCAGATTGTAGTCCCGACGATGCAGGTTCGCGGTGTCCACCGTCTCCACGAAGTCGATCAGGGACAAGGACGTTCCATCATCGGCGATCCGAAAGCGACGAATGGCGTTGGTGTACTCCTGAACGAACCCGGGCCCGTGGTCAGGCCCCTGAGGGTTGTAACGACCAATGAACCGCTGACCACCGACCAGGTAGAACTCATCGTTCAACAGGCCGAGGTAACCGCCGGTGACCGCCAGCCGCGCATCGTTGATCTGCCGGAAATGCGGCATCAATGACCCCCCTGTCTTGATGGCGGCGATGGCCCCCGGCATGTCGACCGCGGTGAGCTTGCTGTGGGTGATGTGGTCGTTCGCTGTGGGCGAGAAGCCATATCCACCAATGATGTAGAGCGTATTGCCGCGCATCTCAAATTCCATATTGGTGCACTGCAACTGCTCGTGGATGGGTGTGGGAAGGGCTGACAAGCTGGCGCTCCACACCTGTTCGGTGGTCGGATCCACCACATAGGCCATGGTGTTGTTGTCCGTTGCCAGGAAGGCCGCGAAGGGCTGGCGCCGATGCAGTCCGTCCGTGCGGCCACCGATCAACAGCCATTCACCGGCGTGCTGCCCCCAAGCGAAGGACTGGATGCCGGGCATGTCGGGGATCGTGATCTCCTGCAGCACCAACCGGCGATCGCCGAGGTCTTGTGCGTGGAATTGGCTGCCCAGCAGCAGCAAGGGGAGGAGGGCGTAGGGACGCATCATGCCACGAAGGTCCCCTGTTGTGCCAAGGGTTACTGTGACTTTGGTCACCCGACCACCCACCGCAGCACGCGCTCCTTCCAGCGGCTGTACGGGGGCTGTTGAAGGCCGTGCTCGATGAACGTGCTGGCCTGTACCAGACCCTTCTGGTTGCTGAAGAGCTGCACACCCTGCCTGCCATGGTAACGGCCCATTCCGCTGGTGCCTATGCCGCCGAAGGGAAGTTCGGCGTGGCCGAAGTGCAGCATGCAGTGGTTGATGCAACCACCACCGAAGGCGATGCGCTCGCTGAAGTACCGCTGGGCCTTGCGGTCGTTGCTGAAGATGTAAGCTGCAAGTGGCTGCGGGTTGCGCGCCACCTGGGCCAGCACCTCTTCGCGCTCGGTCCAGGGAAGGACGGGCATCACGGGCCCGAATATCTCCTCCTGCATGCAGCGTGAATCGGGCGACACAGCTGTGAGGACCGTGGGTGCGATGTAACGTTCGGTGGGATCCGTGGATCCTCCCACCAGTACGGTCCCTTCGCCCAGGTAGCTCTTCACCGTGTGGAAGCGTCGGTCGTTCACCAGGCGCGCATAGTCCGGACTGCGCTGTGGATCGGTGCCGTAATAGCGCTGTATGCTACGTTGCACGGCGGCCAGGAAGCGTTCCTGCAGGGCGCTATGCACCAGCACGTGGTCCGTGGCGATGCAGGTCTGCCCGGCGTTGAAGTATTTGCTCCAGGTGATGCGTTCCGCCGCCCGCTCCACATCGGCCTTGCGGTCCACGATGGCCGGGCTCTTGCCGCCGAGCTCCAAGGTTACCGGAGTAAGGTGCGGTGCGGCGAGGGCCATGATCTCACGTCCCACCGCCGGACTGCCGGTGAAGAAGATGTGATCGAAGCGGAACGGGGTGATGAGCCGTTCACCGACCGACTTGCCGGGCCCCTGCACCACGAGCACTTCCTTAGGTAATGCTTCCGTGAGGATGCGCTCCACGACGGCGGCGGTGTGCGGGGTCTCGTTGCTGGGCTTCACCACGGCACAGTTGCCTGCGGCCAGTGCGGCTACGAGCGGATTGAGCACCAGTTGCGCGGGGTAGTTCCACGGCGCGATGATGAGCACCACCCCCAGGGGTTCGAGCAGTAACGTGCTGCGCGCGGGCTGCAGGCTTAGTGGTGTCGGCGGATGCTGTGGCCGGGTCCATTCGGCCAGGTGCTGCAAGGTGTGCTCCAGTTCGCTATGCACTAGGGCCACATCCGCCAGATAGCCCTCGAAGCGGGGCTTGCGCATGTCGGCATGCAGCGCGTCAAGCAGGGCTTCCTCATGCGCGCGCAGTGCTGCGCGCAGCGCCTTCAGGGCCCGGCGGCGTTCCTCCACCGTGCGTAATGCACCAGCGGCATGGTGCGCGCGCAGTGCGTGCAGGTGGGGCAACAGCGGTTCGGTGATCTGCATGCTGCGAAGGAACGAACGGACCGCTCTACCTGTTCTTCTTCATCCGTGGATGTCCCTGGTGCACAACCTCAACTGGTGGCCCTTACCGGGGCTTGTTGTCGTCCCCCCACACCCGGGTGCGGAGGTTGTTGAGGGCCTGTGTGGCGTTGGGTCCGGCGCCAATGGTGATGGGTTGGTCCGGCAGGTCGATGTCGTGGAGCAGCGCGCGCAGGTTCATTGGCACCAGCAGTTCACCGCTCCCATCAGCCGGAATGGTGGCGTGGGCGTGTATCAGCAGGGTCTGTGCTGCGTTGGGCGCGGGCACCGCGATCCGGAAGGGTACATCGCCCGCGTCGATGCTGTCGTTGCCGTTGCTGTCCACGGTGCCACGCAGGTCCAGCACGGCCAGGAATCCGCCTGCCCCGGAGTACACCCAGAGGCTGTCGAAGACGCCCGGCCGGTTGTCGCCGCTCATCGGCATGCGGGCCTCCAAGAAGTGTGCCTCGCCCGCTCGCGGACCTGCCAGGGATAGCGCCGTTCCCGGCTGTTGCATGTCCAGCGAAAGAAAGGTCTCCGGCCAGCTGCCCAATGACATGCCCTCATCATCCAGCAGTGCCGCGCCCACCAGGCCGGTGCGCACCTGCTCGATGCGTACCCGGGTACCGAAGCCGTCGCGGTAGACGCTGTCCGGGTGGTAAGGCCGCCCGTCGCAGTGCAGGTCAAAGTGCATGTGCAGAACCTCAGCGCTGGCTGACGGTTGAAGCTCACGGCCGTCCTTCCAGCAGCTGCTGAGCGACCACACGGCCAACAGCAGTCCTGACAGTTGGGCGATCAGTGAAGGAGCGTACGGCATGGACGCCCAAAGATCCGTCATCCGTGCGGGAGCGCGCTGACGATCATCAGGTTCCGGTCATTGGACTCCGCTGTTCCGGTCGTCGAACGGGGTCAGTAGGTGCCGGGCAGATCCTCATGGACCACCAGGATGATGTCCGCCTTGCCGAGGTGCTCTTCGTCCAAGCGCTTGAGCTGTGCCTGGGTGACGGTGGCGATGGTACAGCGCTTCAACTGGGGCACAGTACGTTGCAGGTACCAGCCGATGCCTTCGTAAAAGTCGCTGTGGAAGCTTCCATTGAAGTGCAGGAAGCGCATCCCAGTACGTGCATGTTCAGCAATGGAGCGTGCCATGGTGGCATCCTTCAGGGCCTGGGCCTTCACCATGTTGGGCGTACCGTGGTCACCCATCATGGTGAGCATGTGCTTGTAGCGCGGCAGCTCGGGATCGAAGGGGATGGGCAGCGCCGCCATCCAAGGCAGTTCGGTGGGCGCCACGCTGTCCAGCGCTTCGAAGCCACCTTTGTTCACGGCGCGGGCCAGTCGCCGCGGCACGTTGCTGGCGATGAAGGGCAGGCCGCGTGTGCGGGCCAGGTCCACCAGGGGCTGGTAGTCGTTTTCGTGATTCTTCCACAGACGGGCCAGGGTGTCCATCGCCGCCGCATCGATCTCCCCACGCAGGTACCGGTCCAGTGTGGCCTGGTCATCACGCTCGATCATTTCGGCACCCAGCACCAACGGACCCGCATCGGCCAGGGTGCGAGCCAGTTCCAACTGCAGCCAGTGGGCCACGGGGTTGTTGTGCAGTTCGCCGAACAGGATGATCTCGGCGGCGGTGGCCTTCTTCACCAGGTGCTTGTGCCCCACACGCCGTCCCTGCGCATCGAAGAGGGAGTATACCGGCAGCTCTTGCGCATGGAGGGCGGTGGAGAGCAGGAGCGAAGGCAACAGGAGGAAGTGCAGCAACGTGTTCCGCATGTTGCAAAGGAACGAGCCAGGTCGGCTTCCACATGGTAAGCGCTGAAGAGCCGCGCACGGCAAGCCTGCATTTCGCACAGCGACCAGAAGAGCATGACCCTTTGGCTCCACTCGTCAGGTCGCAGCATCGCGGCTTGCAGCGTGATCCAAAGGTTGCTGGACACGTACGTGAAGGTTTTGAGCAGTGCGCCGAGGAAGTGGTCCTTCGTGCGGTCTTCTTTCACTGCGACCGGCGCAATGGCGGCCGTTCACCGCGTCTGCGCAGCACTTCCTGGGAACGATCCCGCTCATGGAAGAGAAGCTATGCGGCGAGAATGAAGTCCACACCCTCCACCAGGCCGCGCGACGAGAGGAATGCCGCGATCCGATGCCCTGTGCCACGCTGGCTGATGAACGAAACGATGAAGGCCTTGCCGGCAGGTGGTAGCTCATCGTGTGGAATGAACTCGTGGCCGGGCACCTCCCGCGCCTTCACATCGGTGAAGGCACCGATCGGCACCCCCTCGCCCTCCAACTTCGCGGCGCGATCGCGGCATAGGGTGCTGGTGCCGGCGATGATCACCGGGCGACCGCTCAGTGTGCGCTTCATCCATCGCGCCAGCCACTTCGCCTTGGTGGAGAAGAAAGCGTCCACGCTGTAGTTGGGGTGCGTCCGGCTAAGTCGTCCGGTGTGGTCGTTCCAAGTGAGCAGTTCCTCGGGCAGCTTCGCGAAGCGCACCCCTGCGTCCATCCAACGCAACCACAGCTCGTGGTCCTCGGGCAGCGGACCGGTATCGTAGCCGCCGTGTTGTTCCACCAACGCGCGGCGGAACAGTACCGTGGGGTGCGCGATGGGTGCGTCCACGAAGCGCTTCACGTAGTGCTCATGCGGATCCAGGATGGCGTTCTGCCAGTCCACGAAGGTCCGCATGCCGCGATGTTCGTGCACCGTGCTGGCAAAGGCCGTGCGTGTGCCCAGCACCCCGACCTCGGGATGCGCATCAAGGTAGTCCACCTGCCTCGCCAGGCGTTCGGGATGGCTCACATCATCGGCGTCCATCCGGGCGATATAGGTGCCTTCGGCATGTGCGAGCCCGGTATTCAAGGCATGGGCGATGCCGGGCCGGGGTTCGTGCAGGAGCTTGATGCGGGGATCGCGTTCGGCCCAGCCTTGGGCGATCAAGGGGCCAACATCGCTGCTGGCATTGTCGATCACCAGCAGTTCCCAGTCCGTGAAGGTCTGCCCCACCATGCTGGCCACTGCGCCATCGATCGTCGCAGCGGCGTTGCGATAGGGGAGGAGAATGGAGATCACTGGCACGGGGCAAAGGTGACACGCCTTCTCACTTCGGAGTCCATATCCTGACGAGTGGCGCCTGCACCCCTGCGACAGGATGGTACTCAGCCCGGGACAATGGGCATCCTACGGCGTGCATGACGGTCGTTCTGGAACTGAAGCGCCTGGGTCGGCATCACCGCCCACGGTGCGATCGGGGCCTGCTTTTCGCCGGGGTTGTCCTAGGCCGATCCTGGTCCGATGCACTGGCCACGCAGTGTCCTGAACAACTGGAAAGGGCAGGCATGTTCGATGTCCTTCACAGGCCCCATTATCGATCCTTAACATCCCGGACCGAACCAACTTCCCACTCGTTCGTTTCATTTGCAACCGTTACGAACGCAACGGCATGCCCACCTCGTCCATCGGCTACTGGAGTTCCGTGCTTGCACACCAGTACTTCGCCCGTCTTCAGGAGAAGCTGGCAGCGCTGGACATCGGCAATTGGTATTATGTATTGTTGGTGATCGAGGATGGGGCAGGCCGGCTCAGCCAGCAGGAACTTGCGGACCGCCTGCTATTGGACAAGGTGAGCATGACTCGCGCTCTGGACCATTTGGGGACCAAGGGGCTCGTCGAGCGTTGTGCGTGCAGCGAGGACCGCCGCAAGCATCTGATCAAACTGACATCCAAGGCGGCACCCGCAGTGAAGGCAGTGCGGCAAGCCTACGCCGAACTGAACCGCACGGCGACCAAGGGACTGGAGAAGGGTGCGCAGGATGCCTTTCTGGAACAGCTGCATCACATGTTGCAGAACCTGAGCGCTGCCGACAGGCCCGTGACCGTGACCAACAAGCGAGTGACCAGTTGATGACCATACGACCTCTTTTCATATCCGCCCTGCTGCTCAGCGCCTGTGGCAGTGACCGCGGTGATGCATCCGGTGGTGCCGCCTCAGGCCCCATGACCGTGCAGGTGCATGTCTTGCGTCCCGCCCCGCTCGAGCACACCTTCACCACCTCTGGCACCCTGCTGCCCAATGAGGAGGTGGAGTTGCGCAGCGAGCTGAGCGGTAGGGTGACGCACATCGGGTTTGAGGAAGGCCGTGCCGTGAGTGCGGGTCAGGTGCTGCTGCGCATCAACGACGAGGACCTGCAGGCCCGGTTGCGCAAGGCCGAGGCGGCGCTTCAGCTGGCCATCGATGCCGAACGACGGCAGGAGCAGTTGCTGGCCGTTCAGGGAGTGAGCCGCGAAGCCTTTGATGCGGCAGTGGCACAGCGTGTCGGTATGCAGGCGGAGGTGGACGATCTGCGCGCCACCCTGGCGCGCACGGTGATAAGGGCACCCTTCGCCGGGGTGGTGGGCCTGCGTTCGGTGAGCGTGGGTGGATACGTATCGCCGACCACGGTGATCGCGCACCTGAAGCAGACCGATCCGCTGAAGCTTGATTTCGCCGTACCCGAGCGCCACGCTGCACACATGCGTCCGGGCATCCGCGTGACATTTTCGCTGGAGGGGGACACCGCAGAACACTCCGCCGAAGTGTACGCCGTGGAACCCGGTGTGGACATGGGCACCCGAAGTCTGAAGGTGCGCGCGCGCGGCGCCAATCCCGGCGGACGATCACTTCCCGGCGCTTTCGCACGGGTGAACGTGCGCCTGGATGCCATGCCCGATGCGCTGACCGTACCGGCCGACGCGTTGATACCCGATATCCGCGGACAGCAGGTGATGCTGCTGCGTAACGGCAAGGCTCAGGGGGTGCGTGTTCAGATCGGTCTGCGTACGGAGGATCGCGTGCAATTGCTCGGTGCTGTACAGCCCGGCGATACCGTCATCACCAGTGCCCTGCTGGCCGTGCGTGACGGCATGCCTGTGCGCCCCGCGGGTATGCAGGACCGGCGCGGCGGTGCGGATGGGGGAGGGGCCAGTGGTGAATGATCGCGGCGTTCAGGATGAATGATGGAAGAACAATGAACAAAGGCGGACGAGGTGTGAAACAAGTTGGGCGGACAAGGACCCTGCAGGCTCCTGAGCGGCGATGAACATCAGCTCCATCTCCATCGAACGGCCCGTGCTGGCCACGGTGATCTCCATCGTGCTGGTGCTCTTCGGGGTGATCGGCTTCACCTACCTGGGGGTGCGTGAGTACCCGAGTGTGGACCCGCCGGTGATCACCGTGACCACGAACTATGTGGGTGCCAACGCTGACATCATCGAGAAACAGGTCACCGAGATCCTGGAGGAGAGCATCAACGGCATTGCGGGCATCCGCAGCCTCACCAGTGTGAGCAGTGATGGGCGCAGCACGGTCACCGTGGAGTTCGAGCTTGACATGGACCTGGAGGCGGCGGCCAATGATGTGCGCGACAGGGTAAGCCAGGCGGTGCGCAACCTTCCCGCGGATGTGGACCCGCCGGTGGTGGTGAAGAGCAATGCGGACAGCAACCCCATCCTGAGCATGACGATCCAGAGCGACCAGCGGTCGATGCTGGAGTTGAGCGAGATCGCCAACAACATCTTCAAGGAGCGGCTTCAGACCATTCCCGGAGTGAGCGAGGTGCGCATCTGGGGTGAGAAGAAGTACAGCATGAAGTTGCAGCTGGACCCCGTCAAGATGGCCGGCTACCGGATCACCCCGGGGGATGTTCGGATGGCGTTGGAGCGGGAGAACGTGGAGCTGCCCAGCGGCCGCATCGAGGGCTACCGTACGGAACTGAGCATCCGCACCATGGGCCGGCTGGAGACACCTGAACAATTCAACGACCTGATACTCCGTGACAGCCTTGGCGTGCTTGTGCGCCTTCGTGATGTGGGACGCGCCGAGCTGCTGCCGGAGAACGAGCGCTCCCTGCTGCGCGGCAACGGTGCAGTACCCCAGGTGGCCGTGGCCATCACCCCTCAGCCCGGCAGCAACTACATCGCCATCGCGGATGAGTTCCACCGCCGCGTGGCCCAGATCAAGAAGGACCTTCCGGAGGACCTGCGCTACAACGTTGCGCTGGACACCACGGTGGGCATCCGCAAGGCCATCGTTGAGGTGGAGGAGACCATCTTCATCGCCTTCGCACTGGTGGTGCTCATCATCTTCGCCTTTCTGCGCGACTGGCGCACCACGCTGATCCCCGTACTGGCCATCCCGATCTCCCTGATCGGGGCCTTTTTCATCATGTACGTCGCGGGCTTCAGCATCAACATCCTCACGCTGCTTGCCGTGCTGCTTGCCACCGGGATCGTGGTGGATGATGCCATTGTGGTGATGGAGAACGTGTACAGCAAGATCGAGCGCGGCATGGACCCCCTGCAGGCCGGTCACGAGGCCGGTCGTGAGATCACCTTTGCCATCATCAGCATCACCATCACGCTTATGGCGGTGTTCCTGCCGGTGATCTTCCTCAGTGGGCTCACCGGCCGATTGTTCCGCGAATTCGGCATCGTGGTGGCCGGCGCGGTGCTCATCAGCGCCATCGTCAGCCTCACGCTCACGCCCATGATGAGCGCCCACCTGCTGAAGCACCGTCCCCGAGAGGACCGCTTCTTCGTGGTGACCGAGCGCTGGCTCAATGCGCTCACCGCCGCGTACGAGCGCTCCCTGCAACGCTTCATGCGCGTACGCTGGGTGGCCTTGGTCATCATGCTCATCAGTAGCGGCCTTATCTGGCTGGTGGGTGGGAGCCTGCAGAGCGAGCTGGCCCCCAATGAGGACAAGAGCCGCTTCATTGTGCAGAGCACCGCCCCCGAAGGCACCAGCTTCGAGGTGATGAACGACTATCTCACCGATGTGATCCATCTGGTGGACACCCTGCCCGAGCGACAGGCCCTGATCAGCGTCACAGCGCCGGGCTTCGGCACGGCGAGCGCCACCAACAGCGGCTTCGTTCGTGTGGCATTGGTGCAGCCCGAGGAGCGCTCGCGCACCCAGGACGAGATCGCCAAGGAGGTGATGGCCGCACTGCCCAGCTTCAACCTGGCCCGCAGCTTCGTGGTGCAGGAGCCCACCATCGGTGGGTCGCGCTTCACCTCACTGCCCGTTCAGTACGTCATCCAGGCGCCCTCCTTCGAGAAGCTCCGCGCCGTGATACCCGTTTTCATGGAAAAGGTGGCCGCCGACAAGACCTTCCGGGTGAGCGACCTCAACCTGAAATTCACCAAGCCGGAACTCAATGTGGAGGTGGATCGCGACCGAGCCCGGGCCATGGGGGTGAGCATGCGTGACATCGCCGAAACGCTCCAGCTCTACTTCAGCGGCCAGCGCTACGGCTACTTCATCTTCAAAGGCAAGCAGTACCAGGTGATCGGCCAGGCCACCCGCGCCGACCGTGATGCACCGATGGACCTGAGCACCGCCTATGTGCGCAATGACAAAGGGCAGCTGATCCAGCTCGACAACCTGGTGCGCATGGGCGACCAGATCACCTCTCCGCAGCTGTTCCGCTATAACCGCTATGTGAGCGCCACGGTGAGCGCCGACCCCGCCGAGGGATACACCATCGGCGATGGCATCACCGCCATGGACCGCATCGCCGACGAAGTGCTCGACGACACCTTCAGTACGACGCTCTCCGGAGTGAGCAAGGAATTCGCAGAGAGCGGCAGCAGCCTGGTCTTCGCCTTCCTGCTTGCACTGGTGCTCGTGTTCCTGATCCTGGCCGCCCAGTTCGAAAGCTGGGTCGATCCCCTGGTGGTGATGTTCACCGTGCCGCTGGCCCTGGCCGGTGCCGTGCTATCCCTGTGGCTCGGCGACCATACCCTCAACATCTTCAGCAACATCGGCATCATCGTGCTCATCGGTCTGGTGACCAAGAACGGCATACTCATCGTTGAGTTCGCCAATCAGCGCAAGGAGCAGGGCCTGCGCAAGCGCGATGCGGTGATCGACGCCGCCACCCAGCGATTGCGACCCATCCTGATGACCACCCTGGCCACAGCGCTGGGTGCACTGCCCATCGCCCTCGGTCTGGGGGCTGCAGCCAAGAGCCGGATCCCCATGGGTGTGGTGATCGTCGGTGGCGTACTGTTCTCCCTGATCCTCACCCTCTACGTGGTTCCCGCGCTCTACAGCTACATGAGCCGTGAGGCGAACCTGCCCGGGCCGGAGGGCGCCGCGGGCACCATCGGACCACAGACCCCATGAGAAGCCTGCTCATATTCCTGTCCCTGCTGCCGTTCGCCGCTGTGCACGGGCAGCTGCTTTCTGCGGAAGAGGCTGTCCGCATCGCCGTTGAAAAGAACCACGGCATCCGCCTGGCACGCCTGGAGGCCCGTAGTGCCGAACTGCTGAACAGCGCTGGAAACGCCGGGATGCTGCCCACTGTGGACGCTGTCGGAGCCTACTCCATCGACAACAGCGCCACCAAACAGACCTTTTTCAGTGGTGATGTGCGCGAAGCTGACAACGCTGACCAGCGCATCCTGGATGCCGCAGTGCAGCTCAACTGGACCGTGTTCGATGGCCTGGCGATGTTCGCAGCCAAGGACCGCCTGGAGGCACTGGAGGGCATCGGCCGGACCCAGCTGAAGCAGCAGGTGGAAGTGACGATCTATGACGTACTGGCGAGCTACTACCAGTTGGTGCAGTTGCGCAGGGCCATCGAGGTGCAACAAGAGGGGGTGCGCATCAGCCGCGAGCGGCTCGCCATCACCACCACGGCGGAACAGGTCGGCAGTGCCAGCGGACTGGACCTGGTGCAGGCGCGCCTGGACCTGAGCGCCGACAGTGCCGCAGTGCTGGAGCTGCAGGAGCAGGGTGCAGTGCTGGCCACCCGGCTCAACACCCTGCTCGCTCGCGACCCCGCCACACCGCTGGAACTCGTGGCCGAGGTGCCACCGGTGGAGGCGCTGGACCTGGCCCGGGTACAGCAGGCCGCGCGCCAGGCCAACAGCTCCGTCCAACAGGCCCGCCAGCAACAGATCGCTGCGGACCTCAGCGTGAAGGAACTGCGCGGTGCCTTGCTGCCCCGCCTCAACCTGTTCGCCAATTATGGTTACACGCGGAGCACCAGCGCCGTGGGCATCCTGCAGAGCAATCAGGCGTTGGGGCCGGACTATGGTGCGCGGGTGAGCGTTCCGCTCTTCAGGGGTATGCAGGTGCGCAGCGCTTTGGAAGTGGCCCGCCTGGGACGTGAGCAGGCCGCACTGACCACGGAGCAGGCCGCTCTGGGGCTGGAAGAGAGCATTCTGAACGCCTGGGCCGCCTACACCACTGCGAACCGACGGGTGGCGCTGGAGGAAGAGAACCTCGCCGGTGCCCGCACGCAACGCAGCGTGGCGCTGGAAAGCTATCGCGTGGGCGTCCTCTCAGCCGTTGCGCTCCGTGATGTGCAGCTTGGCCTGGTGACCGCCGAGCAACGCCTGCTGGTGGCCCGCTATGAGGCCAAACTGGCCGAGCTGCAGCTTAAGTGGCTGGCGGGAGATCTGGTGTGAGGCGCCAGAGGCTGCGGCGTCAACCTGCACTTCGGTCGCCACGATGCACCCATCCGGATGGGATCGCACATTCCCTCCACACCTCACCTTTCGAGCAGGTGTGAGGTGTGAGTGCGGAAATGTGAAGTGTGAACCGGCCCCCCGCACCAGCCTATGCGCCGTCCGCAAGACCCCGCATCACCACCTCCGCCTTCTTCGCGCCCACCACCGCCGCCACATCCTCCGGCAGGGCTTCGCGGATGCCCTTGATGCTGCCGAAGCGGGTGAGGAGCTTCTGCGCGGTGCCGGGGCCGATGCCGGGGATCT
>CAYZBO010000065.1:0-1694 GCA_964476665.1 uncultured Chryseobacterium sp.
CGCTCTTGCTCAGCAGGTTCATCAGCGTGCTCTTGCCCACGTTGGTGTAGCCCACCAAGGCCACGCGGATCATGCGGCCGCGGTTGCTGCGCTGGGTGGCCATCTGCCGGTCGATCTGGCGGAGTTGGTCCTTCAACAGGGAGATGCGATCGCGCACCAAGCGGCGGTCGGTCTCGATCTCCTTCTCACCCGCACCACCGCGCGTTCCAGTGCCACCACGCTGGCGTTCCAGGTGGGTCCACAGCTTGGTGAGGCGCGGCAGCATGTACTCGTACTGCGCCAGTTCCACCTGGGTCTTGGCGTGCGAGGTGCGGGCCCGGCGGGCGAAGATGTCCAGGATGAGGCGCGGACGGTCAAGCACCGGGCACGCCAGCTCTTTCTCCAGGTTGCGCTGCTGCGAGGGCGATAACTCGTCGTCGAAGATGACGCAGTCCGCGCCGTGCTCCTGCATCCACGCTTTCACCTCGGCCAGTTTGCCGCTGCCCACGTAGGTGCGGCCGTCGGGTTTGTGCAGGCGTTGCACGAAGCGCTTCAGTGTACTAATGTCGGCCGTGCTGGCCAGGAACTCCAGCTCGTCCAGGTATTCCTTCACCTGGTCGGCATCCTGCCGGTCGGTGACCAGGCCGATGAGCACGGCCTTCTCGGCCTTGCCCTTGATCTCCAGTGGGTCGATCATTCGTTCACGCGCAGGGTGCGCACATGGGCCACCACCGCATCGATCTCCGCCGGGGTGAGGGCGTTCTTGTAAGGCATCATCACACCCTTGCCGTTCTGCACAATGGCCTTCATCTCCGCTTCAGTGAGCATCGAGCGGCGCAGATCCTTGGCGCCATTGAGGCCCAGACCACCGTCCTTGCCGTGGCACAGGCTGCAGTGCATGCTGAAGAGCTGCGCGCCCTTGTCCTTCGGCTGGCGCCCCTCCGCCTCCGCTGTGCCACTGCTGCCACAGGCGAAGAACAACAGCACCGGGCTGCCGATGATGATCAGGATCCGTTTCATAGCCATCCGCGTCCGTGACCGATCTCACGGAACGGCCAGGGGATCGCCCACAACATCAGTGCCAGAGCGATGAGGAAGAACACCCATACGTGGCGCTGCTTCAACCGTTCGTCCTTGGCCCGCTTCGAGAGGCTGCGTCCCACCGTGACCAGCGCGATGGCGATGACCATGGTGCCCAGGTGTTCCATTTTCCAGAAGCGTCCCACGGCACTGCTGCTGTCCAGGGCGTAGCTCTTGGTGGTGAAGTACAGGATCAGGCCCAGCGCCAGTTGTACGTGGGACAGCACCACGGCAAGGATGGCCAGGGTGCGTTCGCCGTTGAGGATGGGACGGCGGGTAAGGAAGCCATGCAGGTGCGTGAAGGCCGCACCGGCCAAAGCCAGCAACAGCAGGTAGCGCAGCAGGCTGTGGAAGAAAGTGAGGAGTGAACCATCCATGGCGAATGGGAGTTGGGTTGGACAGGAGCGGCGCGAAGGTAGTGTGCGGGGACAGTGTACCGAAGTAGGGTGCTGGGTATGGTAGGGGTATGGATCGGTGTGTGTCAGGCATGCGTTAACATTTGGCAGCGCATGTCTTTTGGATCACCGCTAATTCTTTTGCGTTAGAATTTGGAATATCTGGATATTTGGCTATATTTGATCGACCACAAGAACAGAAGCCAACTAATTGACCATAGCCATGAATAAGCTGCGTTG
>CAYZBO010000065.1:1794-18436 GCA_964476665.1 uncultured Chryseobacterium sp.
TCTCTCTGTCTCTCTGTCTCTCTGTCTCTCTGTCTCTCTGTCTCTCTGTCTCTCTGTCTCTCTATCTCTCTGTCTCTCTGTCTCTCTAGTAGAGCATCAGCTCAATACATCCCTCCTGACTTTTATGGAGACACCTACCATCCGGTCATAACACTCGTTCCGAACCGAGGACAGGTGAAGAGCCTGACTGGTGGTAGTGCGAACGAAGTGGTTGCCTATACTACCGGGACCGTGCCGCAGCTTTACATGATGAAGCAGACCATGATGCGCTTGGTGTGGCGCGATCTGGATACCATCCCTTCCACGGTGGATACGATCTACGCGATGGATGTGTCCTTGTTGGGGTCCATCAAGAAGGATCCGGTTCAAGTCGTGCAGAAGGATTTTCATTACAACTTCTATCTGCCGCATTGCCCTCCGGGGGGCGTTGAATTCGTGGAAGGCTACCACCGCTCGGTCTATCCCGGAGTATACGAGGGTATCGACATGCATATCTACAGTGGATCGCTGGGTATGAAATTGGCCTTCGTGATCCATCCCGGCGCCGACCCTACTGACCTGCGTCTGAAGTTCTCTGGCCTCGATAGTCTGCGCTATGATATCCTTGGTTCCATCCGTGCCATGCTGAAGGATAAATATATTCGGTTGCCGGAGGCAGTTGCTTACCAACTGGACGCGAACGACAACATCATTCCGGTGGGCTGGACGGCTGATTATCAGATCGAGCCGGATTCGAGCGTGGCGGGTTTTATTTGTCCTGCATATGATGAGCAGAAACCTCTTGTTCTGCAGATCGGCCTGCCACCTTTAGGCGGAGAAGCGAACGTGGATGGCGTCTGTTGGAGCACCTACTGGAACGGCGAGGATAAGAGCACGCCCAATGATGTAGTGTTCGTTCCAGGTGGGGTTGATGAAGAGAATAACGCAGTGGCAGATGCCGAGTATTATACGGGTAGAAGTTTTGCTGAGTTCCTTAGTTTCCCGCCATTCATCGGGGAGCTGTATGCGCCAAGCAATCCCGCCTCTACCATCTATGTCAGCAGGTTCGAGGACACGCGACCTCGGTGGACGAATTACCATGGCATTTCGGCAGGGACGCATGATGTGCAAGCTCTAACTCCCTGCGCGAATTTTGGGGTAGCTATCGGAGGGTCAACATTACAAGGTGCGGGTATGGAAGAGTTCGGCCCTCCAGGTTCTTTTTTGGGTACAGGGGCTGCAGCAGGCTACTTGGCGCGGTTTGAGCATGACGGGGAACTCACTTGGTGTACGCGTTACCATAAGGTCAGTGACATGGCGTATGACGCTGGTCTGATGGTCGTTGTTGGGCAGGTTAGCACACCGGGTCCATTCTATACGCCGGCCAACCAACCTGCCGGGGCTGCTTGGTTCCCAGGCGTGCCCCAGGTCTCTGGGCAGTCCGCTGGTGATGCATACATCGCGGTCTTCGACGATCTGAACCAGTTGCGTTGGAGCACACGGGTGGGAGGTGAATATGGTGAAGACCATGCGCGCGTTGCGATCCATCAAGGCAGAATAGCCATGGCGGGACTCACTTCAAGCCCGGATTTTCCGGCCATATTGGACGGTGGTCCATTGGCTTACGATCAGTCCCAGATCGTTCCAGACTCCTATCCGGGCGATATGTTCCTGTTGCGCTTCGATGAGTCGTTCGCATTGGAATGGGGTACATTCGTGGGTGGTCCGGGGGCTAATGAGCTGCCTACGTTCAACAAGGGTCTGGCCATCAAGCCGGTCAGTGGAAATGTGATGCTCTTGAGTACCGGCACGGCACAGAGCATTCCTTACTTGCCGGGCACCTACTGGTCAACCCCACCTCCCCCAGCTGGCATTGGTGCTGGTATGCTCATGGAATTTGATGGTAATACCAACCAACTCCTGTATAGTACCTTCCTGAACGGAGGTCAGGCGTCTTCCTTCTGGCCCAGCTGCATAGCGGTTTCACAATACGATGATGTGTACATCGGAGGCATGATCAAGAATACAGCCACCTTCAATGCAACGGAGTCTCCGGGTCTTTACTTCGATCCCATAGGCTTCGGGGTTCATGATGGCTTCATTCTCTGGTTGTCGACGTCGCGTTCACTGAAGTGGTATACACGTTTCGGAGGTGCATCCGGAAGTACGCTTGAAGAGGTAAGGTCCTTGGCGGTGGGGAAGGGCACTCTGTACGCTACTGGCGTAACCCGGGCTGATTTCAGCCAAGGACAATTCTTTCCGCTTGTGGATCCAGGACCACCAGCCTATTTCAGCCCGATCGGGGACCAACAGAATTCTACGTTCATAACGTCCTTCTGTCAGCTTCAACCAACAGTTGGTGTTACCGAGCAAGTCGACGAACGTAGCCTCAGCATTTCTACGACGATGGACCGGATGGTCTTGGCGGAGGGACTGGAGGAAGATGTATACCCCTATGCTTTCCATGATGCACAGGGCAGGGAAGTGGCACGGGGACAGGTACGTGCCAATGGGGGCAAAGCGTTGATACCGCTCCCTGAAGTAGTGCCAGCGATCTACGTATTGCGCATCGCTGGCCATGCCGCTCAGGTCATCCAACTACCCAACCGATGATGACCATGCTCGTGCGTTGGTGGGCTGCGTGGTGTTCGTACGTGCTGCTTGCTGTGGCCGGTAATGCCCAGGCCCCTTGGCAGGGCTTGTTCATGCCCGGTTTGCAGCACGGGGCAGAACGGCGCGTGTATGCCGATGAGAACCACAACACCGTCTATGCGACCGGTCTGATCCGGTTCGACAACACCACGCTGCAGCACAGTGCGGTGCTGGCTTGGCGTAACAACCAGTGGGATACCATCCTGTATGATGAAGGGTTCATAAAGCATACCGTGCTCTTCCACGATACACTGTTCGTTGCAGGTGGTGGGTTCACCTCCATCAATGGGCAACCCATGCCCAATATGGCCTATTGGGTCAATGGCGTCTGGCACCCCAGTCCGGTGGACACCAATGAACCAGGTATTGAGCGATTTCGGATCATTGATGATACGCTGTATGCGTGCGCCAAGGAGGCGTTCGCGCCTGTCTACCGCTGGGTTGGAGGCGCGTGGCAGCGCTTCGGCAATGCGATTGCGCCCGCGTGGTGCCTGGACATCATCAAGTACCAAGGGGAGTTCTACGCTGCGATCCACCAAACACCCGACCTGGAGGTGGTTAGCAAGCTTGTGGATGGTCAGTGGGTCGGATTGTCCGATCAACTCGCGGGCAATTTGAGTACAGCGCGGAACCTGGTGGAGTTCCAAGGAGATCTTTACATCGGTGGCTCATTGAGCATGAACGAAGGACTGCCCGGACAAGGGGTCATCCGGTTCGATGGGAATGCCTTTCACCCGTTGGGGGCCGGTCTTCAAACCTACCTGACCAATAACAACGGTTGGTGCGGTGCTTGGGATATGGTGGTGAGCAATGGTTACCTGTGTGTCCTGACTTCATGCAATTACGCTGGCGGCTTGCCGGTGAACGGGGTCGCCCTGTGGGATGGTGCGCAGTGGTGCTCCATGCCGGGCGACCCGTTCGATGCAGGTGGGCAAATGAGCATCACCTCATTGAACGATACGCTTTATGTCACCTGCGGTGCTACCATTGCTGGTGTGCCAGCGGGGTACATGGCGCGCTTTGTGGGACCAAGCTTTACGGAGGATTGTGCATTGGTAACAGGCGTGTCCGAAGCGCCGCATGGTGTACCCCGACTACGCCTTGGTCCCGTACCGGCGGTGAGCCGCCTCACGCTGACCTGGGATGCTACACTTTCAATGTCGGCGGAGGTTCGGGTCGCTGATGTCTTCGGCAGGACCGTTATGTCCCGAACAGCACTGCCGGCTACCATCGATGTGGATGCGTGGGCCAGAGGGCCGTACTACCTGAGCGTGCGCTGGAACGATGGGTATACGGAACATCATGCCTTTGTACTGGACCGATGAACGACGATGGGAACGGTGCAAGAGCAGAGTTGTTGGACCTCCGGTAGCGAGCGGTCAGGTAAACCCTGCCATGCGCAAAGCCCCTACTTTCGGGGGCTGATATGCGATCCATACTGACCTTTTTGGCGCAACTGGCAGGTCTGCTCCTCACCGCGCAGTCCACTCCGCCCCCCCGCCACATCCAAGAGGTGGCCCCATCTGTGGTGGCCCTCACCAACGCCACCCTGCACACCGACGCCTTCACCACGCTGCCCAAGGCGACCCTGCTGCTGCGCGATGGGCGTGTGGTGGCCGCCGGTGCCCAGGTGCCCATCCCCGCCGGTGCCGAGGTGCGCGACCTCAAGGGCCTGCACATCTGGCCTGCCCTCATCGATCCATACAGCGACCTGGGTCTACCCGCGAGCACCACCGAGGAACGCAAGGCCGAAGCCACCGGAAGCCGCCACTGGAACGATGCCCTGCGCGCCGACTTCCGTGCGCACACCGTTCTCCGTCCCGATGCCGACCGCGCGGCCAAACTGCGTGAACAGGGCTTCGCTACCGTGATCACACACCGCATGGACGGCATCGCCCGCGGCACGTCCTGCGCGGTGCACCTGCGCGATGAACCCGCGGCTGAAGTGCTGCTCGCCAGCGATGTGGCCGCCCACTTCTCCTTACGCAAGGGCAGTGCCACCAACAAGTATCCCAGCTCACAGATGGGCGCCATCGCCTTGCTGCGCCAGGCCCTGATGGATGCGCAGTGGCAGGCGCGTACCGCCCAGCGCACCACCGATCCCGTGCTCGAGGCGCTCGCCCGTCAACTGCCCGGCCGCATGGTGGTGGAGGCCAATGACCGCAACGAACTGCTGCGGTGGAACACGCTCTTGAAGCCCTTCGGTGTGACGGCGATCGTGCGCGGTGGCGGTGATGAGTATGCGCGCCTGGCGGACGTGAAGGCCACCGGAATGCCGCTGCTCCTGCCGCTGCAACTGCCCGATGCGTACGATGTGGCCGACCCCTACGATGCCCAGGAAGTGTCCTTCGCCCGCTTGAAGCATTGGGAACTGGCGCCGTACAACCCCGCACTGGTGGACAGCGTGGCCATTCCCTTCGCCTTCACTGCGCACGGCCGCAAGGACCTGAAGGACCTGTGGAAGGACCTGCGCCGCATGGTGGCCTGTGGGTTGGACAGTGCACACGCCATCGACGCCCTCACCGCTGCGCCGGCCCGCCTGTTCGGACTGGAGAACGAAGTGGGCACCCTCGCTCCCGGACGCAGCGCCGACCTGCTCATCACCTCGCACCACATGCTGGATGCGAAGAACACGATCCATGAGACCTGGGTGGCCGGCAAGCGCCACGTGCTCCGCGATCCCGACCTGCCACCGCTGGCAGGCACGTACAACCTCAACCTGGGCGACGCCATCTGGGCCTTGCAGGTGAAGAGCGAAGGAGGCAAGGTGGAAGCAACGATGCGCCAGCCCGGCGAAGCGGACAGCCTTGCAGTGAAGGTGGATCTGCAGCAACAAGGCAGCCTGATCAACCTGCGCTTCGCGCGGCGCGATGATCCCAAGGCCATCACGCGCCTCAGCGGAACGGTGCATGGAGCGGGCAGCATCTGGGACGGACAAGGGCAACGGCCCGGTGGTCAATGGTTCCACTGGAGTGCCGTGCGCCAGGCGGACAGTGTGCCCCGTGCGAAGCGCGACAGTACGGCCAGCGAACCACCTGTACCGCACGGAGCCGTTCCCCATCCGCTCGTGGGCTTTGGATGGTCCGAAGCGCCCCAGCCATCCACCATCATCTTCCGCAAGGCCACCGTGTGGACCAACACCGATCGCGGCATCCTGCGGAATACGGATGTCTGCGTGCATCAAGGCAAGGTGCTGGCCGTGGGCGAGGACCTGCGCGTGGAAGAGCTCTTCCCCGGCAAGGTGCGTCCGGTCGTTACGGAGATCGATGCCAAGGGACGGCACCTCACCACGGGCATCGTTGATGAACACTCGCACATCGCCATTTCGCGTGGTGTGAACGAAGGTGCGCGGTCCATCTCGTCCGAAGTGCGCATTGCCGATGTGGTGGACCCGGACGACATCAACATCTACCGCAACCTCGCCGGCGGTGTCACCACGGTGCAGTTGCTGCACGGCAGTGCCAATCCCATCGGTGGGCATAGCGCCCTCATCAAGCTGCGGTGGGGTCTGGCGGCGGACAGCCTGTTGTTCCGCGATGCGGCCGGCCACATCAAGTTCGCCCTAGGAGAGAACGTGAAGCAGAGCAACTGGGGACCGGGTGATCGCTTCCCCCGTTCGCGCATGGGTGTGGAACAACAGTTCTACGAAGCCTTCCACCGGGCGAAGGACTACGACACTGCATGGCGTAGTTGGAACAGCCTGCGCCCCAAGGACCGGGACCTGCGCAACGAACCGCGGCGCGACCTGCAGTTGGAGGCCCTGGCGGAGATCCTGCGCGGCGAGCGGCACATCACCTGCCACAGTTATGTGCAGAGCGAGATCGACATGCTGATGCACGTGGCGGACAGCATGGGCTTCACGGTGAACACGTTCACCCACATCCTGGAAGGCTACAAGATGGCCCGCAAGATGCAGGAGCACGGAGTGAACGCCAGCACCTTCAGCGATTGGTGGGCCTACAAATTCGAGGTGTATGATGCCATCCCGTACAACGCCGCGCTGCTGCATGCACAGGGCATCAACACGGGCATCAACAGCGATGATGCCGAGATGAGCCGCCGCCTCAACCAGGAAGCGGCCAAGGCCATCAAGTACGGCGGCGTATCGCCCGAGGAGGCCTGGAAGATGGTGACGCTGAACCCGGCGCGCATGCTGAAGCTGGACCACCGTATGGGCCGTGTGGCGCCCGGCATGGACGCGGACCTTGTGCTCTGGAGCGCCGATCCGCTCAGCATCCAGGCGCGCGTGGAACGCACCTACGTGGATGGCGTGTGCTACTTCGATCGGGTGACCGATCTGCAGCGCCGCACCTGGGCCGCCTCCGAACGCGACCGCATCGTACGCGCCATGATCGCCGCGCAGGCCGATGGCGCACCCACCCGCAAGGCACGCCGCGAACGCAAGCACCTGTGGCACTGCGATGACCTGGGTGAAGAAGGACACGAAGGACATGATCATCACTGAGCACATGCCACCCATCCTCCACCTCCGGCGCGTGTTCGCCAGCCTGTTCCCGGTGCTGTGCGCAGCCCTGCTCCAGGCCCAGCATCCTGCGCCCGCCCCACCCCAGTCACGCTCCATCCTCGTCACCGGTGGAACGGTGCATGTGGGTGATGGCCGCACCATCAGCGAGGGCGCCGTGGGCTTCCGCAATGGCCGCATCGACTATGTGGGCTACAACTACGGCGTGAAGGCCACCTACGACACCATCATCGACGTCAGCGGTCAGCATGTGTATCCCGGCTTCATCGCAGCGGATGCCACCATCGGACTCTCCGAGATCGAGGCAGTGCGCGCCAGCGTGGACGAGGCCGACATCGGTGAGCTGGAGCCCGAGCTGCGCAGCGCCATTGCCTACAAGGCCGATTCGCGCCTCATCCCCACCACTCGCACCAATGGCGTGCTCGTGGCGCAGGTATGTCCACGCGGGCTCATCATCAGCGGCACCAGTTCTGTGATGCAACTGGACGCCTGGGACTGGGAGCAGGCGGTGGTGAAGGCCGATGATGCCGTACACCTCAACTGGCCGGCCGCCTACGAACGCAGTGGCTGGTGGGCCGAGCCGGGCGAGACCGACAAGGCCAAGGATGAAGCACGCACCAAGCGCCTCACCGAGCTGCGTGCCTTCTTCAGCAAGGCCCGCGCCTATGCCCAGGTCACTGCGCCCGCTGCCCGCGACCTGCGGATGGAGGCCATGCGGGGCTTGTTCACCGGTGCCAAAGCGCTCTTCGTGCATGCCGATGCCGCGCGCGAGATCAGTGAGGCCGTGCTCTTCGCCAAGGAGATGGGCGTGCGGCGCACCGTGCTCGTGGGCGGGTACGATGCCTGGCGCGTGGCCGACATCCTGCGCGACAACCGCGTGGACGTGGTGCTCCGCCGCTTGCACAGCCTGCCCCTGCGGCCTGAGGACGATATCGATCTGCCCTATCGTCTGCCCGCCCTGTTGAAGGAGCGTGGGATCCGCTTCTGTTTGGGCTATGCCGGTGACATGGAGGCCATGGGCCTGCGCAACCTGCCCTTCACCGCGGGCACCGCCATGGCCTACGGACTTTCCGCCGAGGACGCCTTGCGCAGCATCACGTTGGACGCTGCGGCCGTGCTTGGTGTGGACGATCGCCTCGGCAGCCTGGAAGTGGGCAAGCAGGCCACGCTCATCGTGTCACGCGGCGATGCGCTGGACATGCGGAGCAATGCCCTCGCGCATGCTTTCATCGAAGGGCGCACGTTGGTGTTGGACGACCACCACCAGCAGCTGTACCGCGTGTATAAGGAGCGGATGGAACGGGGTCAGTGAGCCGGACGGCAGAGCTGTTCGATCGCTTGCCGTGCGGTGGGGTGTCCGGCCCAAGCTGCGCGCTGCAGGTCTCCGCAACCATCGCCGCCGGTGCGTTGATGAGCGATGCCCCGTAGATACAGGGCTTGTGGATGTTCAGGCTCGTGTAGCAGAAAGGTGTTGAGCACTGCAATGGCTTCTGCGTAGCGAGCGGTCCAACCCAGGCTGATGGCCAGGTTCACCAGCAGTCGTTCATTGCTGATGCCGTTCGCTCGCGCTGTGTTGTACGCCTGTATGGCCTGCTCATGGTCGTTCAGCATGGCCAATGCAAGGCCTCGTTCGACTTGTGCATCGCCGAATGCTGAAGCGTTATCCGGAATGGTCGCTACTTGTGCCAAAGCTTCGCGGTTTCGCTTAAGCTGATTGAGCGCTCGGGCCTGAAGCATGCAAATAAGGTCCAGTCGAGGATGGTCAGGAGCTATTTGCCGCACTCGCTGTAGCTCTTCCAAAGCGAGTTCCGCGCGATCGGTGATTAGTGCGAGCTGTGCCCTGCTGATGGCCGCTTCGGTCAGTGTCGGGTCCAATTCTTGGGCTTTTCGCAGATGTGCTTCTGCCTGCTCCATCTGACCGAGCCGCAGCTGCTGTCCGGCCAAATTCGCGTGTGCCATAGCGCTCCATGGATAGTGCGCAACTGCTTGGGCGAACAAGTGATCCGAGGCACACCATATCCGACCTCTGGCATGTGTCATGATGGCCATTATCACCACTGGAATACCACACAGCACATACACCCCCACCGATCGTTGTTCGGCCAACACACTTAAGGGGTGCAGTACACCGATGGCAACGGGTAGAAGGGCGAGGTATGCGTAGCGGTCGGCAGTGATCATCGCTCCGAACGGTACCAGGTGGATCACCGGCAGGATCGTGGCCGTGTACATGAGTACCAGTGCTACGATCCGATCCTTTCGCTGCCGCCATGCGTGGATCACCCAGGCCATACAAGCCACGGTCGTCAGCACCAACGTGATCTCCTTCCAACCCAGCGCGGTGGGCAAGGGATGCAGGATGCTGAGGTCATACGGTATCAGCATGCGTACTGGATAGGCGCTGTACGCGATGAAGGGTAGCAGGAACGCAGGGACCTGTGAACCGCTGCGTTCGAGATGTACGAAGCCGGCTTGCTGCTGAGCAATTATAGTCACTGTCGTCATCACCAAGGCCATCATCACCAGCGGAAGCAGTGTCCGCGCGAGGGACCGCCACTGGGTGCTGCCATGCACCCAAAGCCCAACACCGAACAGAAACAGTGGCCATGTAACGGCGATGGGCTTCGACAGTAGCGCTGCGACGAAGAACGCCGCGCTGTACCACCGCTGCCGCGTTGATCCCTCCTTAAGGTGTATGAGGTGTGAACGTGTACATAGCAGTAGGAAGCTGCCTGCCAGTACGGTCTTTCGCTCAGCGAGCCATGCAACGCTTTCCACCTGGAGCGGATGGAAGGCAAAGGCCAATGCGATGAGCGTTGCCCAGCGTGGTCCGTTCACGAACGAGGCGCTCAGTCGCCGCACAAGAACAGCATTGATCCCATGCAATATCAGGCTAAAAAAATGGGCGAACTGCACCGATCCAGAACCGATGGAATGGTCGGCCCAAAGGGATAAGATGGTGAGCGGATGCACGTTGCCCAGCAAGGGCCGCCATGCATCGGTAGGGCCGGCTTGCACCGCAGACCAGTATGCTGCATCATCCCATGGGAAGGGACCACATGATACGACCGGCCAGTAGATCAGTATCACCATCAGAACAAGACCCACATCCAGGGCCGCACCACGGATGTGTTCGTGCACACGCATGTGGTCTGCGGTCAGTAACCCAGACGCTCCCGCGTACGCTGCAGCACACCCTGCGCCACAGAGCGCGCCTTCGCTGCACCCACCTGCAGGACGCGGTCCAGCTCTGCGGTATCGTTCATCAGGCGTTGGAAGGTGTCACGTTCCTGCCTGAAACCATCCAGCAGCACCTCCAGCAGCGCCTTCTTCGCATGGCCATAGCCGTAGCCGCCGGCACGGAACTTGGCGGCCATGTCCGCCACTGCATCCGCCGGGGCCACCAGCTTGAAGAGGCGGTACACATGGTTGCCCTCGGGGTCCTTCGGCGCCTCCAGCGGCTGGCTGTCCGTAACGATGCCCATCACGTCCTGCTTCAGCTCCTTCTCGCTGGCGAAGAGACGCACGAGGTTGTTGCGGCTCTTGCTCATCTTCTCGCCATCCGTGCCGGGCACCACCATCACCTGCTCATCGATGCGCGCGTCGGGCACCACGAAGGTCTCGCCCATCTGGTGGTTGAAGCGCTCGGCCACATCCCGCGTGAACTCCAGGTGCTGCTTCTGGTCCTTGCCCACCGGCACGAAGTGTGCGTCGTAGAGCAGGATGTCCGCCGCCATGAGCATGGGATAGGTGAACAGACCAGCGTTCACGTCCTCCAAGCGATCGGCCTTGTCCTTGAAGCTGTGCGCGAGTGCCAGGCGTGAGTAGGGGAAGAAGCAGTTCAGGTACCAGCACAGTTCGGTCACCTCGGGCACATCGCTCTGGCGGTAGAACACGCTGCGCTCGGGATCCAGCCCGCACGCCAGCCAGGCAGCGGCCACGGCATTGGTGTTGCTGCGCAACAACGCCCCATCCTTGATCTGCGTAAGGGAGTGCAGGTCGGCGATGAAGAAGAAGGAGTCGTTGCCCGGCTGCCTGCTCAGCGCAATGGCCGGACGGATGGCGCCGAGCACATTGCCCAGGTGGGGCGTGCCGGTGCTTTGGATGCCTGTGAGGATGCGGGCCATGAGGTGGCGAAGATAGGAGCCCCCCGCACGGCCTTGCTCCTCGCAAGCTGGCTACATTCGCCCTCCCGTTCCATGGACCCCCAGCAACCCCACGTCCGCAGCAGGGTGCCCGATGGTGAACAGCTTCGTTCGCCCATCGCGCGCTGGCTCTTCCTGCCGCTGCGCTGGCTGTACAAGCTGTGGTTCGCCCTGGTGTTCTTCGGTTCGCTGGTGGTGCTGTATCCCTATTTCCGCCTCCTGCTTGGCCATTCCGATCGGTATCCGCGTGCCTTCCGCATGAAGCGCCGCTGGGCCTTCTTCCTGCAGTGGGCCAGCGGTGTGCCGCAACAGGTGGAGCGCCGCGCCGAACTGCCTGTCGGACCAATGGTGATCTGCTGCAATCATGGCAGCTATCTGGACATCATCCAGATGTACAACCTCATACCCTCCTACTTCCTCTTCATGGGCAAGTATGAGCTGTTGAAGTGGCCGCTCTTCAATATCTTCTTCAAGGGCATGAACATCGCTGTGAACCGCAGCAACCGGGTGGAGGCGGCCATGGCGTTGCGCAAGGCCGGAGAGGCCATTGACCGCGGTACCAGCATCGCGCTCTTTCCCGAGGGGACCATCCCCGCCCATGCACCGCGCATGAAGCCCTTCAAGGACGGGGCCTTCCGGTTGGCCATTGAAAAGCAGGTGCCCATCGTTCCGGTGACCTTCGTGGACCACTGGCGCCTCTTCGGCGAACCGCTGGAGCTGCTGAGCCGCGCCAGACCTGGGCGGGCCCGCGCGGTGCTCCATGCGCCCATCCCCACCACCGGCATGACCCTCGATGATGTGGTAACTTTGCGCCAGCAGGTGTACGCCGTCATCGAAGCACCGCTCTTGCAGCTCGCGCCCCGCCATGCAGATCACTGAACAGACCCTGGACCGCATCGCCGAGCTGGCCAAGCTGGACTACAGCGACCCCGCCGCCCGTGCCGCCATCCTCGCAGACATGGAACGGGTGCTCTCCTTCGTGGAGCGGCTCAACGAGGTGGATACCGCCGGTGTGGAACCCCTGATCTTCATGACCGACGAGGCCAACGTCCTGCGCCCCGATGCAGTGGACCCCGCCGAGATCGTGGGCAAGCAGGACGCGCTGCGCAACAGCCCGGTGAAGGACAGCGATTACTTCAAGGTGCCCCGCGTGGTGGACAAGTGATCGGTGCCGGGGCTGCGCTCAATGCGCATCGCTCCACCGTGCCCGCGGTCCCGTGCCCAGCTCGCGCCAACCGAAGATGAGCGTGAGCAGGATGGCCGAGGCCATGTTCACCCCCACGAAGGCGTTCACATAGGTGGCGTCGCCGCCCCACCAGGCCGGCAAGACCGGTATGATGAAGAAGGCACAGTTGCTCACGATCTGCATCACCAGCAGAATGGTGCCACTGCGGGTCATGTTATAGGTCCAGCCCAGCAGGATGGTCAGGCTGATCATGCTCAGCAGGAACATGTGCCACGGGTAACCATCGGGCACGCCCTCGCCGATCAACAGCATGGGCAGGTACCACAAGCCCCAGGCCAGGCCGATGAGGAGGCAGGAAACCAACGCGCTGTATCGCTCCTGCATCCGGGTGACACAATACTTCATCCAAGCGGTCTCCTCCACAAAGGCGATCCCCACGATGAAGGCGAGGTTGCCCAGCCAGTCGCGCAGGTTGCTGTAGTCGCCGCCGAAGAAATCATCGACCACCCAACCCGGCCAGCTGGCCATGCCCAGCATCACCAGCACGCTGATGCCCACGTAGGTGAAGAGGAACTTCCAAGAGAAGGCCAGCAGGTACCACTTGGGATGCACCTTCCATTTCACGAAGCCGCCGAACAGTTTCATCAAGCCCGCCTTGCCTTCCAGGTACCACGTGAGCAGCACCACGAAGACGAGCGGTCCGAACACCCTGAAGCGGAACACCATCCATGCCTCGGGCATGTCGTGCATGTGGCTGCCCTCGGGCACCATCCACTTGACGATGCCCACCACCAGGAATTGATATCCCAAGGTGAGCAGAATGAAGACAAGGACCGGAAATTTGGAGACGAACTGTTTCATTTTGCCGACGGAGAGGGGCGCAAGGTAATGCCTTGACCGTACGGCTGTAAAGGGGTGGGGCTGCACCAGCTACTTTCGCACTCCCGAAAGCACCACTTATGTACGGCAGCCTACAAGCCCACCTGCAGCGTGAACTGAAGTCCATTGAAGAGGCAGGTCTCTTCAAACGTGAGCGCATCATCACCAGCGAACAGGACGCCGAGATCACGGTCAATGGGCGGCGTGTGCTCAACTTCTGCGCCAACAACTACCTGGGCCTTTCCGCTCATCCCGAGGTCCTAAAGGCCGCCCATGCCACCCTGGACAGTCACGGCTACGGCATGAGCAGTGTGCGGTTCATTTGTGGCACGCAGGACATCCACAAGGAACTTGAGGCCAGGCTCGCCGCCTTCCATGGTACGGAGGACACCATCCTGTACGCCGCCTGTTTCGATGCCAATGGCGGCGTGTTCGAGCCGCTTCTGGGTGAAGAGGATGCCATCATCAGCGATGCACTCAACCACGCCAGCATCATCGACGGGGTGCGTCTGTGCAAGGCCAAGCGCTACCGTTACGCCAACAACGACATGGCCGACCTGGAGCAACAGCTCAAAGCGGCCCGTGCCGATGGTGCGCGACATATCCTCATCGTCACCGACGGTGTCTTCAGCATGGACGGCATCGTGGCCGACCTCAAGGGCATCTGCGACCTGGCCGATCGGTACGAAGCGCTGGTCATGGTGGATGAGTGCCACGCCGCGGGCTTCATTGGCACGACCGGGCGAGGCAGTGTGGAGCATTGCGGGGTGATGGGCCGGGTGGACATCATCACCGGGACCCTCGGCAAGGCGCTCGGCGGCGCCATGGGCGGCTACACCACCGGTCGCAGGGAGATCATCGAGATGCTCCGCCAGCGCAGCCGTCCCTACCTCTTCAGCAACTCCCTGGCCCCGGCCATCGTGGGTGCCAGCATCGCTGTGATCGACCTGCTGAGCCGCACCACCGAGCTGCGCGACCGTCTGGAGCGCAACGTGGACCGCTTCCGTTCGGGCATTGAGGCCTTGGGCTTCAAGACGCGTGGTGCTGGTGCGGCCATCGTGCCGGTGATGCTGGGTGATGCCAGGTTGAGCCAGGTGATGGCGGACAAGTTGCTGGAGGAGGGCATCTATGTGATCGGCTTCTTTTACCCCGTAGTGCCGAAGGATACGGCCCGCATCAGGGTGCAATTGAGCGCGGCGCACACCGATGCCCATATCGACCATGCGTTGGCGGCCTTCGCGAAGGTGGGTCGGGCCTTGGGAGTCATCGCCTAAGTCGATCCGCACCCTTCCAAGGACCGCTTGACCTGAAAGTTCGAAACGCTGTGCGTCAATGAGTTAGATGGATCGCCGTTACGGCTGTGAACAGGGGTTTGTTGGTTTCGCGGAAAAGCATCTATCTTCGCAGCCCGTTTTCGGGGATACCCCCTTCCTAAAAAGCACACAGCAGTGGCTTCGACGACACACACCACCAGCATGGCCAACGCGGCCACCGTGCAGCCCGAATGGCTCATCGTGGATGCTGAGAACGAGGTTCTTGGACGCCTCGCCAGCAAGGTCGCCATGATCGTACGTGGCAAGCACAAGCCGTCCTTCACCCCGCACGTCAACTGCGGCGACCATGTCATCGTGATCAACGCGGACAAGGTGCGTCTCACCGGTGGCAAGATGGGTTACAAGGAGTACCAGCGGTTCAGCGGTTACCCCGGTGGTCGCTCCGTGGAGATCGCCAAGGACCTGATCACCCGCAAGCCGGAGGCCATGGTGGAGATCGCCGTGCGCGGCATGCTCCCCAAGAACCGTCTGGGCCGTCGCCTCTTCAACAACCTCCATGTGGTTGCAGGTGCCGAGCACAAGCACGAAGCACAGAAGCCCCGCAAGTTCGACTTGAACACGATCAAGTAAGATGGAACCCGTTATCAGCCTCGGCCGTCGCAAGACCTCCGTTGCCCGTGTCACCCTGATGGAGGGCACCGGCGAGATCACCGTCAACGGTCGCGATGGGAAGGAGTACTTCCCCATCACGATGCAGCAGTTCAAGATCCAACAGCCCTTCCAGCTTACCGATACCATCGGAAAGTTCGACGTGGTGGCCCGCGTTGATGGCGGTGGCATCACCGGCCAGGTGGATGCCCTGCGCCTGGGCATTGCCCGCGCCTTGGTGGCCGTGGATGCCGAGCACAAGCCCAAGCTGAAGGCCGAAGACCTCATGACCCGCGACCCCCGCGCCGTGGAACGCAAGAAGTTCGGTCGCAAGAAGGCCCGCAAACGTTACCAGTTCAGCAAGCGTTAACGTCCCAGCGCTTGTTCAGGATCCAATCCCGCTGGACCGTCCGCCTGCAGCATTGCAAGTGGTCGCTACCAGCGGGATGCCTGTATCATCGGGAACAAGGAAAGTGAACTAAAAACAAGGACAATGGCTCGTTTGGAATTCAAACAACTGCTCGATGCCGGCGTGCACTTCGGTCACCTGAAGCGCAAATGGCATCCCAACATGGCGCCCTACATCTTCGATGAGAAGAAGGGCATCCACATCATCGACCTCAACAAGACGGCGGTGAAACTGGAGGAGGCGACCGCCGCCATGAAGAACATCGCCCGCGGCGGCAAGAAGGTCCTCTTCGTGGCCACAAAGAAGCAGGCGAAGGACATCGTTGCCGAAAAGGTGAAGCCCACCGGAATGCCGTTCGTCACCGAACGGTGGAGCGGTGGCATGCTCACCAACTTCGGCACCATCCGCCGCACCATCAAGAAGATGGCCACCATCGATCGCATGAAGACCGATGGTACCTTCGACAACATGAGCAAGCGTGAGCGCCTTCAGGTGAGCCGCCAGCGCGAGAAGATGGAAAAGAACCTGGGCTCCATCGCGGAGCTCACCCGCCTTCCCAGCGCCCTCTTCGTGGTGGACATCGTGAAGGAGCACATCGCCATCGCCGAAGCCCGCAAGCTTGGTATTCCCACCTTCGCCATGGTGGACACCAACAGCGACCCCATGCTGGTGGATTACGCCATCCCCGCCAACGACGATGCCACCAAGAGCATCGAGCTCATCGTGGACGAGATGATCAAGGCGATCAACGAAGGCCTGGAGGAGCGCAAGAACGCACCCGAGCCGGTGGCCGATGAAGCGGAGGAGGGTGAAGGGGCGGAGGCGGCCGTTGCTGAAGGCACCGAAGGCACCACTGAAGAGAACAACTGAACATGAGCACCATGGCAATCACCGCTGCTGATGTGAACAAGCTGCGCCAGATCACCGGCGCAGGCATGATGGACTGCAAGAAGGCCCTCACCGAGGCCAATGGCGACTTCGATGCCG
>CAYZBO010000066.1:0-12595 GCA_964476665.1 uncultured Chryseobacterium sp.
TCATCGACAACCGCAACAACTTCAGCAGCGGCAGCGTGAGCGCCATCAGCGGTGGACAGGGCTTCTGCCTGCCCATCAGCAACCAGGGCCTGGTGTACACCAGCTGCGACAAGCTCGACTGGCTCAATGGCCAGTACGTGGTGACCAGCGCCAACCCGGCCGTGAGCGCCGAATGGATCGTGGGCGGTGCCAACAACGTGCAGGACAACAACTCCGGCTACGAGTTCTGGATCTTCGATCCCAATGGCAGCTACAGCTTCCGTCGCTTCCGCAGCCATAATGTGAGCGATGGATTCGGCCCGGCCAGCGCCACCCGCGCCTGCCACATGAAGCTCAATAACTGGGGGGCCTCCACCCAGGTGCCCGCCAACGTGCTGATGAACGTGCGTGTGCGTGCCCGTGTGAACGGCGTGAACGGCGAGTTCGGTCCGGCCTGCCGCCTGATGATCGATCCGGTGCGTGCCGCCTGTCCCCTCACCAAGCTGATGGACATCCCCGACAACCAGTACCTGAGCTGCGGCGCCACCCGCCAGTGGGGTACCGGCAACTTCGTGCATGCACGTCCGGTGAGCGGCGCCAACCGCTACCAGTTCCGCTTCCGTCTGCCCGCAGAAGGCTTTACCGTGGTGCGTCAGACCACCACCTACTTCCTGCAGCTCAACTGGCCCACCCTGCCCCTGGAGGTCGGCAAGACCTACGATGTGGACGTGCGCGTGAGCAAGGATGGCGGCGCCACCTGGTGTACCTCCGATGATCCCTGGGGCGATGTCTGCCAGCTGACCATCGGTGGAAGCAACTTCAACGCGATGGTGGACATGATCGGCAGCAGCGCCGCCGGTGAACTGAAGATGTTCCCCAACCCCAACCGTGGCGACCTGCTCAGCTTCAGCCTGAGCGCCATCGAGGAAGGCGTGAACACCGTGAACATGGACATCCACGACCTCAGCGGCAAGCGCGTCAGCGCCCGTACGCTGGCCGTGGCCGGCAACAGCGTGAACACCACCATCGACCTGGCCGGCGAGCTTGCCGCAGGCATGTATCTGGTGAACATCACAGCCGGAACCAGGACCTGGACCGAGCGACTGGTGATCCAGCCGTAAGCCATCCGCCCATCAACAACGGGAACGCCCCGGATCCGATCGTGGGTCCGGGGCGTTGTCCTTTGGAGCGATCAAGCGAACTCCGGTCTTTGGGCGGGCGCATGGTGCACCGCCAAAGCGCCCCCGGCCGCAGGATGCAGATAAAGCTGCCAGGAGCCACCCACATATTCCAAGGCGCTCATGTTCTCGATCCAATCCCCGGAATTGAGGTACTGGACCGTGCCCTCCTCGCAGGCGATGCGATCGATGCGCGGCTGGTGGATATGCCCGCATACGACCACCTCATGGCCCGCGTCCAGCGCGATCTCCGCCATGGTGCGTTCGAAGTCGCTGATGAAGTTCACGGCCTGCTTGACGCTGTTCTTCACCCTGCGCGACAGGCTCATGCGCGGTCTTCCGAAGAAGACCAACGCGGCATTGAGGAGGTGGTTGATCCGGATCAACAGGTCGTAGCCGAAGCCGCCCAGCTTGGCCAGCCACTTGGCATTCCTCATCGTTGCATCGAAGATGTCGCCGTGCAGGAACCAGTAGCGCCGGCCGTCGATCGTAAGGCTGAGCTGATCCACCAGTCGCAGCTTGCCCAAGCGGGCATCGGAATAGCGGCGCAGGGCCTCGTCGTGATTTCCCGTGATATAGTACACTGGTATGCGACCGCTCCACTTCAGGAGGCGCTTCACCACATCCATGTGCGCTTTGGGGAAGTAGTCCTTCTTGAACGCCCAGATGTCGATGATGTCGCCGTTGAGCACCACCATCCGGGGCTTCACGGTGCGCAGGTAGCGCAGCAGCTCATCGGCCCTGCATCCGTACGAACCCAGGTGCAGGTCGCTCAATACGAGAATGTCCAATTCGCGCTTCATGCGCCAAAAGGACGACCGGGGTGTTACCCCGACATGAAGGCTGGATCACCTCTCCGACGCTTGTCCACAAGTGGCTGTGCGCCAAGATGGGCCCGGTGGTCAGCGGCTGAGATGCTCGATCTCCATCTTCAGGAAGCGTATCAGGTCATCGGTATCCTCGATGCTGATGCGCGACTTCTTCTGGGCCTCACGTTGTTTGACCATCCGCTTGAGGTACTCCTCGCACGCCTTTTTACGCGCAGGACGGGCGGTGATACCCTTCAACTTCAACTTGACGAAACCAGAGGAAAGGAACGGTACGGTGCGGGTGCTTTCTGCCATGGACTGTGCTCCCTATGACCGGGAACAGCCGGAAATGTATGCTTCTTGGACGAACCGGGGGTGTTAAGCTATATGAACAGAGTACCAACTAGCTGAATAACAATATGTTATAATACCGCTCAATAGCCTGCCTCCCTTTGCCGGAGGGGGCCTTCACTAGTATTGCATCAGCTTGGAGCAGGGAACAGTGTCACTCCCCACCCCCTTGGTGTTCTACGATGGCCAATGCGGCCTCTGTGATCGGAGCGTGCAATGGCTTCTCCGGATGGACCGTCGCGGGGTCCTGCGCTTCGCGCCCTTGCAAGGGACCACGGCGGCTGATGCACTGCCGAGCTCCATCACCGCGCACATGGACAGCTTTGTGCTCCTTGATGAAGACGGGCCCCATCTGCGGTCCGATGCAGCCATCCGGGCCATTGAGCACCTCGGCGGAGCATGGCGAGCGATGCGGCTCCTGCGTCTGGTGCCGCGCGGCTTGCGTGATGCGGCTTACGACGTGGTGGCCCGGCGACGGCACCGATGTTTCGGACGTATGGAACACTGCCGCATCCCCGGGCCAGGCGTACGTGAGCGCTTTCTTCCGTGATCAGGGACGCGAACGGCCTTCCCGCTTCAACTCCTTCCGGTCCTCCTTCGCCTTCTGCTTGAAGTAGTTGCGGAAGAACCAGTTCTCCTGCAGTGCCTTCAGGTCCTCTTCCAGTACGATACTGCTGCGCTCCAATTGGCTCAGCGTGCGCCGCACATCCCCAGCCACTGCCGTGTCCTGTGTCAGCGTGTGGCCCAAGCTGCCCGGTGCGTTCAAGGCCGTGGTGAAGCGGTCGATCTGGGCCGAGGCCGAAGCGAGCGAGTCGGCCAGCAGCTGCATGGAACCGAGCCATTGCCGCACCTGATCTTCAGCGCCCGGATCACCGACAAGTGTGCCGATGGCCCCCTTGCCGGCACGCACATCGGTCATGACGGCCTCCACACTGGCACTCGCATGGCGCGCATGCTCCGCCGCCTGGCGCAGATCTTCAAGCGAGGCCCGCAGATCTCCGGAAAGCAGGGTATCCGACAAGAGGTGCACCAGGCTTCCGGGCGTGTTCAAGCGCTGGGACAACACCCGCAGATCATCGGTTATCTCCGCCATGTTCATATTGGTCCTGTCGAGGGTGCGCATCATCAGGTCGGTATCCAGGGGGACCGATGACCGCAACGTGCTTCCATCCTGCACCAGTGCTCCCTCCCCCTCACCGGGTCCGATGTTCACCAGCTTGTTGCCCATCAGCCCATCGCTGCCGAGGCTGGCAATGGCATTGTCCCGGATGTGCGCGGCCTCCTCCATCCGGACCGCCATCTCCACAAGCACCGCAGTATCGCTCACGATGGTGATGCGCTTGACCGTACCCACGTTGATACCTGCATAGCGCACGTTGTTGCCGGGCCGTAATCCACCCACCTGCTGGAAGGTGGTGCGCACCGTGATGTTGCGGCTGAAGAGGTCCTGCTTGCTTCCCAGCATGTACAGCCCGATGATGAGCAGTGCGGTGCCCGCGAGCACGAAGATGCCAAGTCGGATATGGTCGCCTTTGCTGTTCGCCATTCACATGAAGATGAAGAACTGCCGGACCACCGGATCGGTCGAGGCCAGCAGTTCGTGGTAAGAGCCTTCCACATGGTTGCGCCCCTCGTAGAGCACCGCGATGCGATCCGCAGCGAGCTTCGCCACGTTCAGATCGTGGGAAATGATGATCGAGGACGTGTTGTACGTGCGCTGAAGCTGAAGGATGAGCTCCACGATCTCCTTGCCCGTGATGGGGTCCAGCCCCGTAGTGGGCTCGTCGTAGAGCATGATCTCCGGCTTGAGGATGAGCGTGCGGGCCAGCCCGATCCGACGCCTCATGCCACCCGAAAGTTCGGACGGATACATGGACCGGGTGTGCGCCAGTCCCACGGCGGTGAGCACCTCCTCGACCAACGCATCCGTCCCTTCCTGCGTACGCGACAGCCAGTGGCGGCGGAGCGGGAACTCGAGGTTCTCCTGCACCGTCATCGAATCGTAGAGCGCACTGCTCTGGAACAGGAAGCCGACCTTGACCCGAAGGCGGTCCAAGGCATCCTGGTCGAGGGCCAGCACATCCTCTCCGAGCACTCGGATTCTTCCCTTTTCGGGGGTGAGCAGGCGTACGATGCATTTGATGAGCACGCTCTTGCCGGACCCGCTCTTGCCCAGCACCATCACGTTCTCGCCACGGAACAGGTCAAGGTCGAAGTCGCGCAGCACGTGATTGCTGCCAAAGGACTTGCACAGCCCGCGCAGGCAGATCACCGGTTCACTGCGGTCCCCTGTGCGCGTTCCCATCAGTTCAGCCCAAGGATGTCAGTGACCTGCACGGCCACCAGGTCGATGATGAAGATGATCAACGAGGCCATGACCACGCTGCTGTGCGCGGAAATGCCCACCCCCTCGGTCCCCTTTTCCGTGCGGTACCCTTTGTAGCAGCCGACCAGACCAATGGCGAAGCCGAAGAAGTAGCTCTTCACGAATGCCGGAACGAAGTCACTGAACTCCAGGCTCTCGAACACCTGACGGTAGAAGAGGTCCCAGCTGACCACGTCCTTGATGTTGACCCCGATCCAGCAGGCCCAGATGGCGATGGCATCCGCGAGGACCACCAATACCGGGATCATCAGGGTGGTGCTCCAGATCCGGGTCACCACCAGGTAGCGGAACGGATTGGTGCCGCTCACCTCCATGGCATCGATCTGCTCGGTCACCTTCATGCTGCCAAGTTCCGCGCCCAGGCTGCTGCCGATCTTGCCTGCACAGATGAGCGCCGTGATCACCGGTGCGATCTCGCGCACCACACTGATGGCCACCATGGCGGGAAGCATGCTCTCCGCGCCGAACCGCGCGAGCGTGGGCCGGCTCTGCACGGTGAGCACGAGCCCCATGATGAACGCCGTGACAGCTACGAGGGGCAGCGATCGATAGCCATTGTTGGTGGCCTGCCGAAGCAGTTCTCCCCACTCGAACCTGGCGTGGAACGCATTGCGGAAGAAGCGGCCCGTGAACGCTGCGAGCGCCCCCACTTCCTCCAGTACCGGTCGCATTCCCTTGGTCGCTGCCATGGTCCTCTTTGTCGGAGGGAAAGTTACCAAGCTCCCGGCAATGCCTTGCTGGTGGAACCCCGGTGTCCGTCATCGATCGTTCGGTCGGGCCTTCCAGTGCAACTTCGCGCCCCGATGATCCGCCACCTCTACCCGCATCGCCTGTTCACCCTGCCAGCCTGCGCGCTCATGACGAGCCTTCTGGCCCAACCGCCCGCCCCCCTCGCCCTGGACACCGTGAAGGTGACCGCCACCCGCATCACCAGCCCGCTTCCCCGCACTGCCCGGCATCTGCAGGTGATGGATAGTGCGCTGCTGGCCAATGCGCCGCAACCGGAGGTGAGCGAACTGCTCCGCTCCCACTCCCTCGTGGACGTGCGCCAGCGCGGACCCTTCGACGTGCAGACCGACCTGTCGATCCGCGGTGGAACGTTCGACCAGGCCCTTGTTCTGGTGGACGGCATTCCGATGTCCGACCCCCAGACCGGCCATCACCTGATGAACCTGCCACTGCTCGCCGATGCGCTGGAACGCGTGGAAGTGCTCTACGGTGGCGCTTCGCGCACGTTCGGTGGCGGTGCCTTCAGCGGTGCCGTGAACCTCATCACCAAGGCACCGACGGGCGATCGGGGCAGCCTCACCCTTGAAGGAGGGTCCTACGGCAGCGTCCGCGGCCGCCTGATGCAGGAGATCGGCGGTGCCAAGGGTGGCCTACGGATCACCGCGTTCCATGCACGGTCCAACGGGCATGTACCCAACAGCGACTTTGAGCAGACCGGTGCGCACCTGAGCGGGTTGAAGCGCTATTCACGGATCGTCCTCAAGGGACAGCTCGGGGCCGTACACAAACGCTTCGGCGCACAGAACTTCTACAGCTCGCTCTACCCGGACCAGCAGGAGATCACCGGCACCTACCTGGGCGCACTGGAACTGCGTAACGATGCGAGCCGCTGGGCCTGGAACGTGCGGGCCTATGGCCGCTGGCACGATGACCGGTTCCAGCTCTTCCGCGAGGGCGATGGCTACTACCGCTACAGCAACGGCTTCTTCATCCGCGGCGAGGCCGACACGGCGCGCTTCACCCCCACCTTCTTCTACACCTTCCACAACCGCCACCGCACCCAAGTGGCCGGTGCCGAGGCCCGGGTGCAGCGCCGCTGGAAGGGCGGCACCACCGCCATTGGTGTGCATGGCCGCAGCGAGCACATCCTGAGCAACGTGCTGGGCCAAGTGATGGACACACCCATAGAGGCCGCCGGCTCGAGAGAGGCCTTCACCCGCCGCGATGAACGCCAGAACCTGGCGGTGCACATGGACCACCGTTGGGAAAAGGGCCGTTTCGGGCTGGATGCCGGCCTGCTGCTGAACACCAATTACCAGTTCACGCCCGAGTGGGTACCCGGCGCCGATGCCTTCTTCCGCTGGAACGGCAGGCACAGCACCTACGCCAGCGTGGGCCGCGCCTTCCGCCTGCCCACCTGGACGGACCTGTACTATAACCGCGGTGGCGCGCAGGGAAGCCTGGACCTGCTGCCCGAAAGCGCCCTGAGCCTGGAACTGGGGCACCGCCTGTACGGCACGCGGTGGAAGGCTCAGGTGGCCGTATGGCGCAGGCAAGGCAGCGACCTGATCGATTGGGTGCGCCTGCCGGGCGAGACCACGATCCGCGCATCCAACCTCACGCAGTTGGACCTCAACGGCATCGAACTCTCGTATAGCCGCCAGACCACCAACGGCCGGGGCCAGGGCGGGGTGCTCTACGCCTACCAGTGGGCCGATCAGAAGGAATTCCCCTTCACCTCGCTGTACGTACTGGACCACTTGGAGCACAACGCCGTGGTGTGGTGGCAACAGGCGCTGGGCTCAGGCTTCAGCGGGCGGGTGAACGCCACCTGGCGCACGCGCAACGGGCAGTACATCCGCTTCAGCGACGGACAGCTGATGGACTACCCCAGCCCCCTGCGGATCGATCTGCGCGCCGACTGGGAACGCGGCCGCGTGGCCCTCTTCGCCAGTGTGACCAACGTGCTCGACTCCGAACAGGTGGACCGCGGCAACGTGCTGCTGCCGGGACGCTGGGTCATGGGCGGCATACGCGTGAAATGGGGACGCTGATCAACGAGCGGTCAGGACCTTCCACCAACGGTACAATGCACCCCTGAGGGTCCGGCTATCTTCGTCCCCGACCACCAACGCACTTCATATGCTTCGCACAGAAGGCATCGTTAAACGCTACGGTACCCACACCGCCCTCAACGGCATCACCATGGACGTGCCGGCCGGGCAGGTGTTCGGGTTGCTCGGTCCCAATGGTGCCGGAAAGACCACCCTCATCCGCATCATCACCCGCATCACCGGGCCGGATGAAGGCCGTGTATTGCTGAACGGGCACCCCATGACCGAACAGGACGTGGCACGCATGGGCTACCTGCCGGAGGAGCGCGGGCTGTACAAGAAGATGAAGGTGGGCGAACAGGCCCTCTACCTCGCGCAGCTCAAAGGCATGAAGAAGAGCGAAGCGCAGCGCCGCCTGAAGGAATGGTTCGAGCGCTGGGACATGGCCGCGTGGTGGAACAAGAAGGTGGAGGAATTGAGCAAGGGCATGGCCCAGAAGGTGCAGTTCATCACCACCATACTGCATGAGCCCCAGTTGCTCATCCTGGACGAACCCTTCAGCGGCTTCGACCCGATCAATGCCGAGCTTATCCGGAGCGAGATCCTGCGCCTTCGTGATGCCGGTGTCACCATCATGCTCAGCACGCACAGCATGGCCAGCGTGGAAGAACTCTGTGACAACATCGGACTCATCGACCGGTCGGAACTGATGCTGCACGGCAATGTGAACGCCATCCGTCGCCAATATGCGACCAATACGTATCGCATCGACTATGCAGGAAGCAGAGTGGCCCTGGCCAATTCACTCTCGTTCATCGGCGAACTGAAGCACGTGGACGAACGCGATGGCCGGGGTACCGCGTTGATCACGCTCGGCAAAGGCTCCACCCCGAACGACCTGCTCCGCCAGCTACTTCCTGCGGTGGAGATCCATGGGGTGCGCGAGGAGATCCCCGGCATGCACGACATCTTCATCCGCGTGGTGAGCGAAAAGGCACCCGAACACGTGACCGCGGGAATGACGGAGTGAGGGTTGGGAGCAGTTGGGAGTTGGGAGTTGGGAGTTGGGAGTTGGGAGTTGGCAGTGGGCAGTTGGGAGTTGGGAGTTGGGCAGTTGGGAGTTGGCAGTGGGCAGTTGGGAGTTGGCAGTGGGCAGTTGGGAGTTGGCAGTTGGCAGTAGAGTTCCACCCGAAGCCTATGTAGCGGCGATAACTCCAGGTCGCCCTACGAGGATGAAGGTTGGAACGATCTCAGTAGGCAGGAGGAGAGTTGGCAGTTGATAGTTGAACATCACAGATCCGTTGGATCACGCACATGAACAAGATCAAGCTCATCATCTGGCGGGAGTTCATCACGCGGGTGCGCAAGCCCAGCTTCCTCATCATGACGCTGCTGGCGCCTGTGCTGGTGGCGGCGGGCATCACCACGGTGGTGTACCTGAGCCTGCAGGACAGCGACACCCACCGCGTACTGGTCGTCGATCAGGCGCAGTTGCTCGGGGGCAAGCTGCGGGACAGCGAGAAGATCACCTACTTCGTGGACAACGCGAGCTGGAGCGACAGTGCCTTCAAAGCCAGCCCGTACACGGTGATGGTGGAGGTGAACGCGGACATCCTCAACACCAATACGGTGCTCTTCTTCTACAAGGACCTGCCCAGCATGAGCGTGCAGCGCAGCATCAGCAATGAACTGGAGAAGAACCTCGAACTGGCCAAGCTGCAGGGCGAGGGCATCGATGAGGAGGCCTACCGGCGCGTGCGCAAGCCGCTTGTGATGAAGCTCTTCGACATCGAACAGCTGGAGCAGGAGTCGTATGAGCAGGAGCGCGCCGGCATCGGCTTCTTCTTCGGATACTTCATGTTCATCTTCATCTTCATGTACGGTGTGCAGGTGATGCGTGGCGTGATGGAAGAGAAGCAGAACCGCGTGGTGGAGGTGCTCATCAGCAGCGTGCGTCCGTTCCAATTGATGATGGGCAAGATCGTCGGCATCGCCATGGTCGGCTTCGTACAGTTCGTGCTGTGGATCGCCATTACAAGCACCCTGGTCAGTGTGGGCAGTGCCTTGCTGTTGAAGGACAAGCTGGACCCCAAGACCATCGCCACCGCACAATTGCCCGCCGATGCACAAGCCGAGCTGGAGGCCTCAGGCGCCATGGCCATGGCCGACAAGGACGATGTGAAGCTGCTCGCCGCACTGGGCCGGATCAACCTGCCCCTGACGCTCGCCATGTTCCTGTTCTACTTCGTGGGCGGCTACCTGCTCTATAGTTCGCTCCTGGCCGCGATCGGCTCTGCGGTGGACAGCGAGACGGACACGCAGCAGTTCATGTTCCCCGTCACCCTGCCCATGATCATCGCCATCATCGTGGCGCAGACCGCCGTGTACAACCCGAACGCACCGATGGTCCTGTGGTGCAGCTTCATTCCCTTCACCAGTCCCATTGTGATGATGGTGCGCGTGGCCATGGGCAATGCACCGGCCTGGCAGTTGCTCCTGAGCATGACCCTGCTCATCGGTGCCTTCGTGCTCACCACCTGGCTGGCCGGCAAGATCTACCGCACGGGTATCCTGATGTACGGCAAGAAGGTCAGTTGGAAGGAGTTGGGGAAGTGGTTGTTCTATAAGGGGTAGCAGTGGGCGGTGGGCAGTGGGCAGTGTGCAGTGTGCAGTGGGCAGTTGGCAGTTCGCAGTTCGCAGTTCGCAGTTCGCAGTTGGCTGTTGGCAGTGGGCAGTGGGCAGTCTGTAGTTGAGTTCCACCCGAAGCCGACGTAGCGGCGATCCCTCCGGGTCGCCCTACGAGGACGAGGGTTGGAACGCTGGTAGTTGGGCGATCGATCATCCGACAATATCCATGAACGATACATCCGCCATCATCGATCTGGGCACGAACACCTTCAACCTGTTGGTGTATAGGCGCACGGACAAGAGCCTGCACGTGGTGCATAGTGTGGAACTCCCGGTGTTCCTGGGCAAGGGAGGCATTGAGCAGGGACGCATCACGGATGTGGCCTTTGCACGGGGCATGGAGGCACTGCGGCAGCACAAGGCAACAGCCGGCGTACACGGCGTGACGGAGCTGCGGGGCTTCGGCACCTCCATGTTGCGCAACGCCACCAATGGCGGGGACTTCGTGGAGCAGGCGTGGAACGAACTGGGTATCCGCATCACCGTGATCCCCGGGGAGCGCGAGGCCGAACTGATCCTGGCTGGGGTACGACAAGCCGTGTCGTTGTCCACCAAGCCTGTTTTGGTGATGGACATCGGCGGAGGAAGTACCGAGTTCATCCTCGCTACGGACAAGGCGTTGATGTGGAAACAGAGTTTCGAACTGGGGGTGACCCGCCTGCGCGAACGCATCCCGGTGAGCGAGCCCATCACCGTGGAGGAGGAAGCGCGCATCGCACAGCACCTGGACGACCGCCTTGAAGCGCTCTACGCCATCATCGACAGGCACGAACCGCACCTGCTCATCGGCAGTGCGGGCAGCTTCGATACCCTTGCCCGCATGGTCAGCGCCGAACGCGGCATCCCCCTGCCCGAAGATGCCACCACGCTGGCGTTCACCGCTGCGGAGTTCGACACCTTGAAGGACCGCCTGCTGCGGATGGACCGTACCGAACGGCTGCGCGTACCTGGCCTGCCGGAACACCGCGTGGATACCATCCTCTATGCGTTGGTGCAGATCGAACGCGTATTGGTGGCAGGCGGCATCCGCGATCTGGCCTGGAGCAAGTATGCGTTGAAGGAGGGGGCGGCGGCTCAGCTGACCCTCACCTCCTCGAACAACCCATAGTAGCTATCCCGCTGCTTGCTCTCCCGCTCGGCATCGGCGCGGATGGTGGGCACCTGCTACCAGTTCTCCATGCCGTTGCGCCAGGCGCGCCAAATGGCGATATCGATGCGGCCGCGCGTGTACCAGAAATACTCCTAGGCACAGAGGTTGAGGTAGTCCACGATGACGCGCTCGGGGTCGCCTGTGTAGGTGCCCTTGGCGATGTCCAACAGCTCGCCGTTCAAGCGGTCGCAGCGCATATTGAAGGCGGTGAACAGGTCCTGCATCACCTTGTCGCGCTGCAACCAGTAGTTCAACAAGCCCACTTGAACCGTGGCACAGGCGCCTTTCAGACCCAGGGCCACGGTGCCGCTCAGATCACCATCGACATTCGCCCTACACAGGATGCCGAACGCCGCGGCCAGAAAGATGACCGTGGCCACCGTGGTGCGCTGGCGCCGGATATCGTGGACCTTGATGGCGGGCATGGTGCAAGGATCAACCTCTCGCCCGGCACCACTACGGCACCTGCCCCACCCGCACCGCCGTTGGTACCGTACCACCAATGGCCTGCAGGATGATGTCGCGGTCGTTGTTGGCGCCATTGTAGCGGATGATGCCGTCCAGGTTGATGTCGTGTTCATCGTACACACTGACGATCACTGTCGTAGGCGAAGCACCGCCCAAGCGCTGCAGCAGGGCATCGCGATCGTTGCCGGCACCAGCGTACTTCACCAAGCCATCACCCGTGGCATCACCTGGCCAAAGGGCATAACCACCGCCCATCGGTTGTTGTGCATCGGTACCGAAGCCCGGTGTATCGCGGAGGTCCACGGTTGTGGTGTTGCGCCCCAGGTCGATCGGCAGGGCCGTCATAACGCCCAGGTGATTGCGGTGGTGTAGTGCCACATGGTAAGCGCCTGCGGGCAAGGGAAAGGTGAGCGCGCTACGGCCATCCACGTCCACCACCCGTCCATCGCGGCGGAGCAGGCCATTGCGTGTGGCCACCACTTCTGTAGGATCGTTCGCTCCGCGCAGTTCCACCACCACCCAGTCCACCACGGCGGTGCTATCCGCCACCGCGAACACCGGCGGATCAACCCCTTCGCCTCCACCGAAGAGGTGTTGCGGGAAACCCAGCGCAGTGTACGGCTCTTGTGCGGGTAGCAGACCTTGGGCGCGCAACGCATCGTTCTGCAGTCCGTTCTGTTGCGGTACGCCACCCAGGGATGCGCGCAGATCGAGCTGGATCAGCGGTCGGGTGGGGCGCGAGAACACAGCGAGGTTGTGGCGGCGTTCGCCAGCAATGTCCGTGAACGCTCCACCAACATAGA
>CAYZBO010000066.1:12695-17868 GCA_964476665.1 uncultured Chryseobacterium sp.
CCATGGCAGCAGTGCATCACCAGCAAGGTCTATTGCTGCACCACCAGTGCGCGGCACGCTGCCGACCTGCGTGAAACTGCCGCCTACGTAAAGCCTGTCCGCATGCAGGTCCAAGGCGCGCACCGCACCGTTGGGCAGCTGCGACCAGGGGAGCGGTGTACCGGTCACTGCATCGTGAACGGCCATGCAGCTCGCGGTGCCCATGAACAGCCTTCCCTGATGCACCTCAAAAGCGAACCGTTGACCGCCCCACGCGATGGATTGTGCGAAGGGCTGAAGTATCCCTGTGACGGCATCCACCCGCGCCACACCAGCGATCGGGATACCGTTCACCGCAGTGATGGGGCCACCCAGGTAGAGTGTTCCCGCTTCGAGGGCCATGGCATGCACCTCGCCCTCCACATCGGCTTGGAACGACCGAACCGCACCGGTGCTCATCTCAATGGCTGCCACACCTCCGCGCTCCTCCCCTCCGACCAACGAGACACCCAACACATGAAGGTCGTCAGCTATTGCGCGCAATCGGAAGGGAATACCGTAGACCAACGGAAAGCCTCCCAATATCGACCCGCTTTGGCGATGTACTGTAGCAAGGTGATAACCCACTCCATTGCTTGGCATCATTGGCAATGAACCGAATGACCCACCCAACAAAACAGTGTCACCACTGATCTCAATGGTCGTGAATACCGGTGCGAGTTCACCGAACTCGAAGTTCACGACATTCCATGGCAATATTGAGCCGGTAGAAACGCTCAATGCAGCGTTGTTGTAGCGGACGGTCCCATTAACAGAGAAAAAGGTCCCCACCATGAACAACGTATCCCCAACGGCCTTCAGGTCGGTGATGACCGGCGTGGAGAATTGTCCCCATGAACCCAGCGTGAACGTCAAGGCCGTCGGCTCCGCGGTCGATCTGTTCAACTCCGCCAACCGGGAACGTTGCTGCCCTCCGATGGCGCTGAACTCACCCGTAATGAACATGCTCTCCCCTGCCCGTTCCATTCGCCGCACCCGGCTTCCGGTGATCTGCGCATCCCATCCATCCAGGCTGGCATTGGCAAGTGCCACACGGCCCATCAAGGCCTTCGGCTGCCCTTGCAGCGATGTGAAGGAACCCGCCAGGAACAAGTGGTCCTCATCCAACTGAAGGTCGTCCACCACAACACCTTCCACCTGCACCTGCCAACCCGTTGGCGCACCTGTAGTGGCATCCAGCGCAAGCACACGCTGCGCCCCTTGGACCGTAACGCTTTGCGGAGGAAGTGCCATCAATACACGGTCTCCATGGCGCACGAACACGTCCGATCCCGCTCCCAACGACCCGAGCGCGGGCGACCACGACATCAGTGCCCCGCTCTCATCAACCGCCGCCGCTCCGTTCCGCGCTTCACCGTTCACCTGGTTGAACGAGCCTCGCACGTGCAGCACACCCTCGTCGAAGGTGAAAGCCCACACGGTACCGTTCACCTGTGGCGCCCATGGAAGCAAGGCCAAGGTGGTGGCATCGATGGCGGCAAGTCCTGCACGTGGCTGACCATTGATGGCGGTGAAGGAACCCCGCAGGTAGATCACCCCATCGCCCTGCACCAAGCCCTGCACACCACCGGTGATGTTCAATTGGCCGGGAAGCAAGGCATATGTGCTGCGATCGACAACCGCCAGACCCTGTTGTGGCGTGCCATTGTACTGCGTGAAACCTCCTGCCACGAAGACCAGATCCGGTGTCTGCAACACGTCCTCCAGTTGTCCAGCGAGACCGAACGGAGCTGCCGTCGCTGCACCGGTGGTGGCATCCAGCCAGCCAGCGCTCAAGTAGGTGAAGTCGCTCATGTACTCGTAGTCGCCGCGGACGTAGAGCCGTTCGCCAACACGGAGCACCACCCGCGGTACAGCGCAGTACAAACCGAAATTGGTCGCGAAGTTGGTCCGCAGGGGCAGGAGTTCATTGGTGGATAGCACCACACCCGCGAGGTATTGCCTGTCCTGACCGAGCACGTTCCAAAAGCAGCCTGCGATGTAGAGCGTATCCCCGGACCGGTGCAGCTCGTTCACAGGACCGTTCACCGGCACGTACCACGGATGCACGGCACCATTGGCCGCGATCCGCGCCAGCCCTTCTCGCCGCAGACCGCCCACATGCTGGAAGTCGCCAGCGATGTACCATCCGCCTTGACCATCGGGCACGGCATCGCGGATGGCGCCATCGGTGAGCGCCTGGTCCCACAGCGGTTCACCGGTGATCGCATCCACGGCACCGTTGTACTTCGGTGTGGTGACCTGTGTGCTGTTGGACACGCTGTGCACGGCGTTGAGCACGCCATTGTGCAAGAGCAACCGTTCCACGGAACCTGCATCGAGACCGGCCGTGTTGGTGGGATCGAAAGGCAGCAGCTGTCGATCCGCATCGATGTGTGCGATCCGTCGGCGTGCCTGACCATCCACAGCGGTGAAGGCACCAGCGAGGTAGTAGCCACCGTTACCATCGGGAATTACATCCCGCACATCGCCATTGGGTCGTGGCGCGGATAGCACTGGCTGGCCGGTCGTTCTATCCAGCGGCACACCACCACGGATGGGTGGGCCGATGCGGTCGAACCCACCACCAACGAACACCACCCCCTGCGCCGTATCCTCCACGATGGCGTGAACCGGTCCGTTGGGCTCGGGCCAGTTGGGGAGGAGGGTTTGGGATAGCAGCACGCCACCGATCAGCATGACCGAAAGCGCAGCGTGGAGCGCACGTAGAAGGCCGGTGGTGAACAGCATACCCCGAAGTTAGACGCAGGCAACTCGATGCGTTGCCTGCACTTCCTGCCGACCGTACCATCTTTGTGCCTCATCCAACGCATCCCATGGCCACCATTCTCCTCATCGACGACGAAAAAGCCATCCGCTACGCCCTGCGCGAGATCCTGGAGCACGAAGGCCACAAGGTGGAGGAGGCCGAGGATGGCGCCATGGGGCTGGACAAGGCGAAGAAGGGCAAGTTCGACCTGGTGCTCTGCGACATCAAGATGCCCAAGATGGACGGCATCGAAGTGCTGGAGAAGCTGCAGGCCCACGACGCCGACCTGCCGGTGGTGATGATCAGTGGGCACGGCACCATTGAGACCGCTGTGGACGCACTGAAGAAGGGCGCCTTCGACTATATCCAGAAGCCACCGGACATCAACCGCATCCTGGTGAGCGTGCGCAATGCGCTGGACCGCGGCGACCTGGTGCAGGAGACCAAGGTGCTGCGCAGCAAGGTGGGCAAGGCCAAGGGCAATGGCGTGCAGATGATCGGCGAGAGCAAGGCCCTGCAGGAGATCCGCGACATGATCGAGAAGGTGGCGCCCAGCGATGCGCGCGTACTGATCACCGGCGGCAATGGTGCGGGGAAGGAAGGCGTGGCCCGCATGATCCACCAGAAGAGCAACCGCGCCACCGGCCCCTACATCGAAGTGAACTGTGCGGCCATCCCTGGCGAGCTGATCGAGAGCGAACTCTTCGGCCACATGAAGGGCAGCTTCACCAGCGCCATCAAGGACCGCAAGGGCAAGTTCGAGCTGGCCGATGGCGGCACCCTGTTCCTCGACGAGATCGGCGATATGGCGTTGGCCGCACAGGCCAAGGTGCTGCGTGCGTTGCAGGAAGGGCGCATCACACCCGTGGGCGGCGACAAGGACGTGCAGGTGAACGTGCGCGTGATCGCCGCCACCAACAAGGACCTGAAGAAGGAGATCGCTGCGGGCAATTTCCGCGAGGACCTCTTCCACCGCTTGAGCGTGATCCCCATCCATGTGCCCAGCCTCAGCGAGCGCCTGGAGGACATCCCGTTGCTGGCCGCCCATTTCATCGAGCAGGTGTGCGGCGAACAGGGCATCGCGCCGAAGAAGATCACCGACAAGGCCGTGAAGGAGCTGCAGAAGCTTCCCTGGACAGGCAATGTGCGCGAACTGCGCAACGTGATCGAACGCTTGGTGATCCTCAGCGGCAAGGAGATCGGGGAGGGCGAGGTGAAGGCCTACGCGGTGCCCCGGGCCTGAGCACGGCCGTCATCGTTCGAGGACCGTTCGCTGGTCAGGCCATACCGTTGGTCGATGAACACACATCGGACCGTGGATGACCAGCGTTGTGCAGGCAACCCCCAACCACCCCCTGCGTCTTAATCTTGGAAGCGTTGGGATCTCTCCGCTACGAAACCAGCAAAAACCTGCACGCCATGGACATTCTGATCGGCATACACGACATGCTCTATGCCAAGCTGGGCATGGTACTCTACTACATCCTCTTCCTGATGGTGGTGGTGGCTGCCTTGGCGCAGTACCGGCTGTATACGAAGGCCGGACAGCCGGGGTACACCGCCCTCATCCCGGTCACCAACGTGATCGTCTTCCTGAAGATCGTGGGGCGTCCGGCCAGCGATGGCTGGAAGTTCCTGATCCCGATCTACGGTCAACTCTACTTCCTCCCCAAAGTGTGGATCGAGGTGTGCAAGAGCTTCGGCAAGACCAGCACTCTGGACTATATCCTCGTCATCGCCCTCAACGGCCTGTACATCCTGAACCTGGCCCTGGACGAGGACACGCGCTACATGGGTCCACTGTACGGCCAGAAAGCACCGCCCCCGGCCCGGAAGCTCACCTCCCGCCACACCCCGAACCTGGCGGGCGGACCAGCCACCGCTTGACCGCCTCGAGGCCCCCGGAAGGGGGCCTCGTCCGTTGGGGTCACCCCAACAATTCCGCCGCTTTCTTCAACGCATCGGCCATGCCGCCGGGCTCCTTGCCGCCGGCCGTGGCGAAATCGGGCTGGCCACCGCCGCCGCCCTTGATCAGCGGACCGATCTGTTTGATGATGTCGACGGCCTTGAGACCTGTGGCCTCCAGCGCCTGCTTGCCCAGCGATACCGCGAGCAGCGGCTTGCCATCGATCACGGAGCCGGCCACGAAGGCGAGGTCGGCATGCTGTTCGCGCAGGGTGAAGCCGAGGTCCTTCAGGCCCTGAGCATCGAGGTCGAGCTGTTCCACAAGCACCTTCACGCCCTTGCTGTTGGCCGTGGCCTTGGCGGGGATGGAGGTTGCGTAGCGCTTCACCTTCTCCCGGGCGGCCTTTTCCAACTCCTTGGTGAGGGCGGTGTTCTGCTCGGCGAGCTTCTGCACGGCGGCCACCACATCGGCGGGGTTCT
>CAYZBO010000067.1:0-17762 GCA_964476665.1 uncultured Chryseobacterium sp.
GCTCGGGCACCATGGGCATGTAGATGCAGATGCGGTCGCCCTTCTTCGCGCCGTTGCGCTTCAGCACGTTGGCGTACTGGCACACGCGCTCGTGCAGCTCGCGGTAGGTGAGGCGCACGAAGCGCTCCTTCGGGTCGTTGGGCTCCCAGATGATCGCCAGCTTGTTTCCGCGCGTCTTCAGGTGCCGGTCCAGGCAGTTCTCGGTGATGTTGAGCTTGCCACCCGCGAACCACTTCACGTTGGGTGTCTCAAAGTCCCACTCCAGCGCGGTGTTCCATTTCTGGTGCCACTCAAAGGTGTCGGCGTGCGCGGTCCAGAACCCCACGGGGTCCTTGATGCTCTCGGCGTAGGCGGCGTCATATTCGGCTTGGGTGCGGATGCGTTTCAGGGCCATGGTCTGGTATGTATTGTCGCCCGTAGGCGTGAAGTTCGTTTTTCGGATCTCGATGTTCGTTTTTCGCTGTTCGCCGTGCGCGGAACGGTTTCGGTAATGCGGTGAGTGCCATCAAGGTGAAGGGTCGAACAACGATAAACGAACATCGATCATGTGGTTTCCTCACTGAACGCCTTCCCGATCCCCCGCGCCTTCAACCCATCATGGATCTCCGTCAATGCGCTGGTGTCCTCGATGGTGCTGGGCACGGCATAGTGTTCACCATCCGCGATGTTACGGATCGTCATGTAGAGAATGTTCGAACCCATGGGGATCTGGACCGATGTTCCCTGACAAGGTTGGTGCTGCCCCTGTCAGCAGAGCCCTCTGTGCCATGGGGCATGGGCCGTGATGACCTTGGATCGGATATGTCGTTCGTCGATGAAATATGTTCATTGGTCTTGACAAGGATGCCATCCATGTGAAACCTTGCATCACCCTTCGACGACTGACCGGCCTCCCAGAACCAACATCCCCGACCTCCCATGTGGCCCGTCCAGACCCTTACGCTGCTCCTCTGCCTAACCGATGAAGAGCAGCTCTTCGCCCAACGCACCGTGGAGCCCACCCCGCCCCCCGGCATCGAATGGGTGATACCACATGAAGAAGAGACCCCGGAAGCCACCGAGGAGGAGGCTCCCGCGGCCTGATCGGTAGTTGTCCAAGACCCGAGCGAGCGGTCCCGGCGCGTTGCCCTGCGCCGGGATCGCGCTTTTTCGCATCTTCGGGACCCTTTTGCCCACCAAGACCCCATGCGAACATTGCTTTCCGCTGCGCTCATCGCTGCAGCCCTGCCCCTTGTGGCACAGACCAAGACCCAACGTGCCGATGTACGGTGGGGGCCCGAGCTTAGCGCCAAGGCCGATGGCGCCTTCGGTTATGTGTTCGACTGGAGCGAAGATGCCGTCTACATGAAGGTGAACCAGAAGAAGGAAGGGTTCATCCAAAAGATGGGCATGGACCTGAAGTCGCGGTACAAGAAGCTGCTGCCCACCAAGATCGGCAAGGATGAACACAGCATCGAACGCCTGGACGTGCTGGGTGACCGCATCGCGGTTTTCTCTTCCTTCTTCGATAAGAAGACCAAGATCAACACGCTCTATCTGCGCCTCTTCAACGAGAGCGATATGAGCCCTGTGGGTACCATCCGCAAAGTGGCCACCATCGGCGATGCCAGCAAGAAGTGGCAGGGAGGATTCTCTCTGGGGGTTTCGCCCAACGAGGAGAAGATCCTCGTGCGGATCGATCTGCCCTACGAAAAGGAAATGCCGGAGCGGTTCAAGATGCAGGTCTATTCCTCCAACTTCGATCCCGAATGGGAGCAGGAGGTCACCCTGCCTTATCCCGATAAGGAGTTCAGTGTGAGCTCTACCTTGGTGGACAACGACGGCTCTGTGATCGTGGTCGGCACCAAGTACGCCGAGAAGGCCGAAGCGCGTGAACTGAAGAAGGATGAACGCCCCGCCTACACCTATATGCTGCTCACCTACGACGGCTCCGGAGATGCTCAGATCCAGCCGATCGAGGCGGGCGATAAGTTCCTGCAGGACCTCACCATCACCATCCCTGACGAAGGCGATATCCTCTGCGGTGGATTCTACGGCAAGAAAGGTGCGTCCAGCCAGAGCGGGGCCTTCTACATGCGCCTCGATCGCAAGACCAAGGCCATCCTCCATCAGTCGTACAAGGAGTTCTCCAAGGAGTTCATCACCCAGTACATGACCGAGAAGGAGGAGGAGAAGGCCACCAAGAAGGCCGAGAAGAAAGGCGAGGAGGTCGAACTGATCAAGTACGACCTTGACGAACTCATCGTGCGTGAGGACGGTGGTGTGGTGATGGTGGGTGAACAGTACAACTTCTTCACCACCACCGTCTGCACCTCGAGTCCCAATGGAGGGCAGACCTGCCGCACCGTTTACCACTACGTCTACAACGACATCGTGGTGGTGAACGTGGACCCCAGCGGCAACATCGAGTGGGCCACCAAGATCCCCAAGCGCCAACACACCACCAACGACGGAGGCTACTACTCCTCCTATGCCATGACGGTGAAGGGTGACAAGATGTATTTCATCTTCAACGACAGCGGTAAGAACCTGTTCCTGAAGGAGGGTGACAAGATCGCCCCCTTCAAGATCACCGGCAAAGAGGCCCTCATCACCCTGGCCACTGTGGAAAGCGACGGCACCGTTCACCGCGAGGCACTTCTTTCCCCCGAAAAGGGCGAGACCATCACCCGCCCCAAGGCCTGCGTGCAGACGCCCGATGATCAGCTCTTCATGTTCGCCACCCGCAAGGACGACTACCGCTTCGGCCTGGTGAGCTTCGAGTAAAGGGCTCCTCGAAGAACCTCGAACCTGCCTTCCGGTAGGCAGGCGGATGGCGCACGCAGCTATCGTTCGGTCAGACGACCTGCCTGCCGGAAGGCAGGGGCGCCACGAAAGGAGGATACTGGAACGAAGTATCCGACTGAGGGGCAACGAAGTATGAACGAACGAGAGCAAGTGCACGACGGTGGGCCTCTTGCCTTCAACGCCGCCGGAACGAGGTTCTTCGAGGTGCCCTAAAGCGAAATAGCCGCACGCATCAACGCCGAGCCCGGTCACCGCACTGAGCGCGGCGTTCGTGCATCTTTACACCATGTCCGCTTCCCTCCGCATGCCCCTGCGCCTGCTCTTGCTCCTGGTTGCCTTGAGCGGGGTTGAAGGGCTGTCCCCAAGCGCTTCCGCCCAATGGCAGTTCACCGGTGATTCCACCCCTACATGGGAACAGGCGATCGCCCGTTTCCAACACTTCGCCGACACCCGCTCCGGCGCCCACCTCACCACCATCGGTGCCGATGACAACGGCCTGCCGATCCACCTCTTCCTCCTCGCCGATGGCACCTTTCCGCACCCCGACAGCATCCGCTCCGCTGGCAAGTCCATCCTTTGGATCACCAACGCCATCCACCCCGGCGAACCCGATGGCGTGGATGCCAGCCTGCTCCTCGCACAGGCCCTGCTCGACAGCGACCAGTACATGGGCCTGCTCGCCAATACCGCCGTCTGCATCGTGCCTGTCTACAACGTCAGCGGCGCCCTGCAACGCTCCAGCACCTCGCGCGCCAACCAACGCGGTCCGGCGGAATATGGTTTCCGTGCCAACGCCCGCAACCTCGACCTCAACCGCGACTTCATCAAGGCCGACAGCCGCAACACCCGCAGCCTGCTCGCCGCCCTCCGCACCTGGGACCCGGACATCTACTTCGAGACCCACGTGAGCAATGGCGCCGATCACCAGTACGTGATGGAGTTGCTCACCTCGCACCCCGATCGCCTCGACCCCGCGCTAAGCGGTTTCCTCGCCACCACGCTGAAGCCCGCGCTCTACACTTGGATGGACCGCCGCGGCCAGCTGATGTGCCCCTATTTTGAAACGCGCGGCCAGACCCCCGAACAAGGGCTCGAAGGCTTCCTCGATGGGCCGCGCTACAGCAGTGGCCACGCCGCCCTGCACCACCGCATCGGCATCCTCAGCGAAACGCACATGCTGAAGCCCTACGCCGACCGCGTCAACGCCACCTTCCAGCTGATGCTCGCCACCCTCGCAGTGATGAACGAGCAAGGATCCTTGCTCCGCACTGCACGTGCACAAGCCAAGGCACATGCGGCCGCTGCCACGGAGTTCGGTTTCAACTTCAGGGTGGATACGAGCCGGGTGGAGCAACTCCCTTGGAAGGGCTACCGTGCCGGATCCAAGACCAGTGCGGTCAGTGGATCGCCGCGCTTGTACTATGATCATGACCAACCCACTGACACTTTGGTGCCTTGGATGGACCGCTTCGTGCCCGCGCTCACCATCACCAAACCCAAGGCCTATCTCATTCCCCAAGCCTGGCATGAGGTGATCGAGCGACTGGAACTGGACGGCGTGCCGATGGAAGTGCTCACCGAGCGGAGGAAGATCGACGCCGAGCGCCAACGCATCATGGACTTCCGGACAGTGTCCTCACCCTACGAAGGTCACTACCTGCACCACGGCATCACCACCGCGATGGAGCCCGGCGCGATGGAACTGCTCCCCGGCGATGTGCTGGTGCCCATGGGCCACGCCACGGACAGGCTGGTGATGGAGATCCTGGAACCGCGAGCCAGCGACAGCTTCTTTGCCTGGGGCTTCTTCGATGCCATCCTACAGCAGAAGGAGTGGTTCAGCGATTACGTCTTCGAGGACATCGCCGCCGACCTGCTGGACCGCGATCCCGCGCTGCGCAAGGCCCTGGAAGCCGCCAAAGCCGCCGATACCGATCTGGCGAACGATGCCTGGGGGCAGCTGTACTGGGTGTACCAGCGCTCGCCGTACTTCGAGGAGGGGTACCGGCGCTACCCCGTAGGCCGTTTGCGCTGAGTCCGTTCGCCGTTGCCCCGTCGGCGCTGTTCCGCGTTGGGTTGTTGGCGCAGTTCCAGGCGGTAGAGGTCGCTGCGTCGGTCGCGCAGGTTGCGCACGCTGCCGTGGGCGTTCAGTTCCTTCAGCAGGTCTCGGTCCACATCCACGATCAGGGTCATCTCGGAATTGGGCGTGGCCTCGCTCTTGATGCCGTTGGTGGGGAAGGCGAAGTCGCTGGGGGTGAACACGGCGCTCTGCGCGAATTGGATGTCCATGTTCTCCACCTTTGGCAGGTTGCCCACGCTGCCGGCGATGGCCACGTAGCACTCGTTCTCGATGGCCCGGGCCTGCGCACAACGCCGCACGCGCATGTAGCCGTTCTGGGTGTCGGTGAGGAAGGGCACGAAGAGGATCTGCATCCCTTGCAAGGCCAGCAGGCGTGCGAGTTCGGGGAATTCCACGTCGTAACAAATGAGGATGCCCACTTTGCCGCAGTCGGTGTCGAAGACCTTCAGCTCATCGCCGCCCAGCATGCCCCAATACTGCACCTCGTTGGGGGTGATGTGGATCTTCTCGAACTTCTCCCACGAGCCATCACGGCGACAGAGGTATCCGACGTTCTTCAGGTGTTCGCCATCCACCCAGGGCATGCTGCCGGTGATGATGTTCACGTTGTAGGAGATGGCGTATTCGATGAACTTATCGCGCAGAGGCTCGGTGTACTGGGCCAGTCCGCGCATGGCCCGCGCCTCGTCCAGGTGGTTGAACTCGGCGAGCAACGGGGCATTGAAGAGCTCGGGGAAGAGGCAGAAGTCGGCCTTGTAGCTGCTGATGGCGTCCACGAAGAACTCCACCTGTTCGTACAAGGCGTCGATGTTGGCCATGGTCCGCATCTGCCACTGCACGAGGCCCAGGCGCACCACGTCGTTGGCACGACCAGCGATCTTGGGGCGCTTATCATAGTAGATGTTGTTCCACTCGATCAGCGTGGCGTATTCCAGCGAGCTGGTGTCGCCGGGCAGGTAGCCCTGCATCACCTTCAGCACGTGGAAGTCGTTACTGAGTTGGAAGGAGAGCGTAGGATCATAGAGTTCCTTCAGCTTCACCTTGTCGATGTAGTCGCGTGGTTTCAATTTATCGGCGTACTTGCCGTAATTGGGTATGCGCCCACCTGCGATGATGCTTTTCAGGTTGAGCCGCTCGCAGAGTTCCTTGCGTGCCTCATAGAGCCGTCGGGCCAGGCGCATCCCCCGATAGTCGGGGTGCACGAACACATCGATGCCGTAGAGCACATCGCCCTCCGGGTCATGGGTGCTGAAGGTGTAATTGCCTGTGATCTGCCGATAGGTATGGTTGTCGCCGTAGAGGTCGTAGTCCACGATGATGGACAAGGCCACCGCCACCACTTTGCCGTTCAGCGTTACACACAACTGGCCATCGGCGAAGAGTTGGATCAGCGTTCCGATATGGTCCTCCCGCCAGATGGCGCTATCCATGTCCGGATAAGCCTGCACCATGGCCTCGCGCAATGTGCTGAAATCCTCCAATTTCAGGTGACGCAGCCGGATGCGCATGTTCTTCTCCATGCACCAAAGCTACACGGTGTGCTGCAGGCATGCTTTTCGTCATGCGGCGCATCGCAAGGCGCTCCTACCTTCGGTGCGATAGACCCCTTACCCTGCAACTATCTTCCACCATGGAACCCACTGCCCTCAAACGCGCCGTACTGAAAGCGGCCCGCACCCACTTGGAGAACATCGCCGTAGAACTGCGGGAACGCGTGGCCGACCTGCGCACCGTGACCATGGGTGGTAGCGAGGCCGAGACCGCCAGCCAGACGGAGAGCACCCGCGGTTCCGACGTGGACCTGATGAACGCCTTGGAAGAACAGCTGCAGCAGGTGGAGCAGGACATCGACCGCCTGGGTCAGCTGGATGCAGCAACGCACGCCACCACCGTGCAGTTCGGGACGGTGGTACACACTTCCGCGCGCAACTTCCTCATCGCCGCCAGTATCGACGAGTTCGACGCGATGGGGCGGCGCTACCTGGGAGTGACGCCCAAAGCCCCTGTGGTGCAGGCCCTGCTGGGGCGCAGCGTGGGGGAGAGCGCCACAGTGAACGGCGTTACCTACACAGTGGAGGCCATCGTGTGAGCGCTTGACCAGCGTTCATCGCGCCAGGCTGCGTTCCTTTGCCAACGGCGGCCATCCATCCGCCACTTCGATCATGGAACTCTACAGCATCGGTATCGGCGCCCGCGTGCAACACCCCACCATGGGTGAAGGCGTCGTGTACGACCTCGACGCACGCACCGTGTACATTTTCTTCAAGGACCAGGGCGAACAGTCCATCAGCCGCAACTTCGCCGGCCTGCAGGTGACCGCCCCAGGTCCCGAACTGCCCGAGGCCGGCCTGGACATGGCCACCGTGGAAGAGGCCCTCGAACAGGTGCTGGAGCGCATGAACACCCCCCAGCGCCCCGTGGAGATGGCCCGCAAGTACGAGGGCGGTACCTTGGAATTGAAGCCCAAGGACGCATCGCTCAAGAGCAAGGAGGTGCCCATCGACGACTTCTTCCACAAGATCGTGATGATCCGCGACCGCTTCCGGGTGCTGGAACAGAAGATCAACGCACACCCCGCGCTCAGCGAAGCCGAGAAGGTGGACCTGCAGCAGTACATCACCCGCTGTTACGGCAGTCTCACCACCTTCAACATCCTGTTCGAGGACAAGGAGGACCACTTCGTGGGGCAGAAGGGGGAGTGATCTTTTCAACCACCCTTGCGATCGGCCTGTCGCTGCCCTTACCTTCGTACCATCGCGTTCTTTCCATCCCCCTATCAAGCCTCCATCACCTGCGTCGTGCGGGTGTCACCGTGAAGCCCACATAGGCCAACTGTTCATCGGAACCAACAATTTCCATCAGGGACTGCATCCTCGGTGGTCTACGGCGGGCCTCAGCCACACTTCGGTGCGGACGTGCTTCGGCACCAGGAGGATTACGGAAGCCATCATCGCGGTCCCGCCCATGTGATAACCATGGGTTCTATGAACGTGGCGCTGTGTGGGCTTTTCTTTTTGCGCGCGGCGAGTGGGGAACGGTCTTCGTTCCTTTGCTTCCATGTCCCACACCTTGCCCGTCATGGAGGCCTTCTACACCGTGCAGGGGGAAGGGCTGTTCAGTGGCCACGCCGCCTACTTCATCCGGCTGGGGGGCTGCGACGTGGGCTGTTCCTGGTGCGATGTGAAGGAGAGCTGGGATGCATCCGCACACCCCCAACGGTCGGTGGATGAACTGGTGGCCGAAGCCGCTGCCTTTCCCGCGCGTATCGCGGTGATCACGGGTGGCGAACCACTCATGCACGACCTCACCGAACTGACCCGGGCCCTGCGCGCGGCGGGCTTCCGCACCCACATCGAGACCAGCGGCACACACCCCCTCAGCGGCGATTGGCATCATATCTGCTTCAGTCCAAAGAAGTTCAAGGCGCCGCTGCCCGCCATCTACGCCGCAGCGCACGAGTTGAAGGTGATCGTCCTCAATAAGCACGACCTGGCCTGGGGGCAACAGCACGCCGATCAGGTCGCGGCCACGTGCACGCTGTTCCTGCAACCCGAATGGAGCAAGCGCGACAGCATCATGCCCCTGATCGTGGACCATGTGAAGGCCCATCCGCGCTGGCGGATCTCGCTGCAGACCCACAAATACCTGAACATCCCGTGAAGAAGTCGATCATTCGTTGGGCCGCAGCGGTGCTGGTATTGGCACTCGCCTCGCATACGGTCCAAGCCCAAGTGCGCTATACCACGGAGGACAAGAAGGCCATCAAGGCCTATGAGGAAGGTGCCGACCTGATGCGGGTGCGTGATCTTTCGGGTGCTAAGCAAGCTTTCGATCGTGCCATCAAGGTGGATCCGCGCTTTGTGGAACCGCGCATCATTCTCGCCGAGATGGAGGAGATGAAGGGCAACGACCAGGCCGCGATCGATCATTACCGCGTGGTGCTGGACGTCGCGCCCCGCCTGCATCCCATGGCCCAGTACCACCTGGCCGAACTGGAGTTCCGCACCGGTCAGTACGACGCAGCGGAAAAGAACTACACCGCCTTTCTGGAAAAGGAACTGGATCCGCAGCGGAAGGACAAGGCGCGTCTCGGACTGGACAACTGCGTATTCGCCCGCAGGGCCATGCAACAACCCGTGCCCTTTGAGCCGGTGAACCTGGGCCCGGGCGTGAACACTGCACAGCCGGAATACTACCCCACGGTCACAGCCGATGATGCAACGCTGCTGCTCACCCGCCGCATCAAGGCCGAGGATGAGCGTATCGGCGAGCAGGAGGACTTCTTCGTGAGCGACCGCGGCACGGATGGCACGTGGGGGGCCACGCGCGGTATCCGTTCGGTGAACACGGAGCGCAACGAAGGCGCCGGCACCCTCAGTCCCGATGGTCGCTTCATCATCTTCACCCACTGCTCCTTCATGGACGGCAGCTATGCACGCGGCCGCGAGGGCATGGGCAGTTGCGACCTCTTCATCAGCCGCCGCATCGGTGACCGCTGGAGCCCGCCCCAGAACCTGGGCGCACCCGTGAACAGCCGCAACTGGGAGAGCCAGCCCAGTCTGTCCAGCGACGGCCGCACCCTCTACTACGTGCGCGGTACCCAGGCCCGTGACGGCGTGCGCAACACCGACATCTACGTGACCGTGTTGCAAGCGGATGGCACGTGGAGCGCGCCCGAAAAGGTGAGCCCCAATGTGAATACGCCGCACCAGGAGGAGAGCGTGCAGATCCACCCGGACAACCGCACGCTCTACTTCAGCAGCAATGGACATCCCGGCATGGGCGGACTGGATATCTACATGAGCCGCAGGCAGGACGATGGCAGCTGGGGGCCTGCGCTGAACCTGGGTTATCCGATCAACACTGGTGCTGATGAGAACAGCCTGTTGGTGAACGCGGCGGGCAATGTGGCTTACTTCGCCAGCGACCGCGCGGGTGGCTTCGGCGACCTGGACCTCTACAGCTTCGAGCTCTTCCCGGAGGCACGTCCGCAGCCGGTCACCTACATCCGCGGCAAGGTCACCGACAAGACCACCGGCAAAGCCGTGGAGGCCGATGTGGAGCTCTATGCGGTGAACACCGGCAAGCTGGCAACGGCGGCCTACAGCGATCCGCAGACGGGCGAGTTCCTCGTCTGCCTGCCCACGGGCACCACCTACGCGCTCAATGCCAGCGCTGAGGGTTACCTGTTCTACTCGGAGAACTACGACGTGCCTGCTGGAGCGGTGGAAGCCTCGTACACCTTGGACGTGCCCCTGAGCCCGCTAACCGCCGGCAGTGTCATCGCCCTGCGCAACATCTTCTTCAACACCGCCAGCTACGAGCTGCTACCCACCTCCAACGCCGAACTGGACAAGCTCACGGCCCTGCTCAAGAGCAACCCCACGCTGCGCATCGAGCTGGGCGGCCACACCGATAACGTGGGCGCCGATGCCGCCAACATGACCCTCAGCGAACAGCGCGCCAAGGCCGTGCGTGACTATGTGGTGGCCAAAGGCATCGAGGCAGTGCGCATCACCGCCAAGGGCTACGGCGAGACCAAGCCGGTCGCCACCAACGATACCGAAGAGGGCAGGGCGCAGAACAGGCGGACGGAGGTGACGGTGCTTTAGCGCTTCACACCCACCCCCCGCACCACCTTCGCCATCCCTTGGTGGCAAGGCCCTTCGTCCAACCGCACTTCCACCTCCTCCAACACGCCGAACGCCACCCCCGGGAACTCCGCACGGACCTCTTCCACGGAATAGAGCATGTCCACCTGTTGCGGGCCGCCGCTTCCGTGTTCCTGCTGGTAACGGACCTGGTCCTTCGCAAAGGCCTCGAAGATCAGGCTGGCCCCGGGACGCAAGTGCATCAGCAAGCGCCCGCTCAGCCCCGCACGGACCCCAGCTGGGAAATGTGCGAATACCAACCCCATCGCATCGAAGTCCGTGCCCAGCGCAGGTAGCTCATCCAGTGTCCCCACATGGTAGGTGAGTTGTACACCTGTCTCCTCGGCCAAACGCATGGCCTTGCTCCGCCCGGCTTCGCTGATATCGAAAGCAGTGACCTCCCAGCCTTGTTGTGCGGCATACACGGCGTTGCGGCCTTCCCCCTCGGCGGGCAGGAGGATCCGGCCGGCCGGCAGTAGGGCGAGTTGTGCGGCGAACCAGGTGTTGGGTGCCTTGCCATAGGCGTATTCAGCTGCGCCGTAGCGCTCGTTCCAGAAAGTGGAGTACATGGCGCCAAGGTCCGGCACTCGCGGCGTCCGGCGTGGTGACAGTGGTCACCTTCAGCTCACCGTCTTCAAGCCCACCAACGAAGCGATGAGCGTGAAGAGGAAGAACAGTCGCCAGGCCGTGGCCGGTTCCTTGAACAGCACGATGCCCAGCACCGCCGTACCCGCCGCACCGATCCCCGTCCACACCGCGTAGGCCGTGCCCACCGGCAGCCCCTGCACCGCGCGGTAGAGGAGGAGCATGCTCAGTGTGAGGCAGACGAGGAAGCCCGCCAGCCAAGCCGTACGCGTATTCCCGCTCGCCTCACGCGCCATGCCCAGGCAGGTGGCGAAGCCCACTTCGAACAGTCCGGCGATGATCAGGAGGAACCAGTTCATGGTATGCTTCGGTTCAGAGCGCGACCTGGACGGCCAGCAAGGCACCCAGCCCGCGCGTGCGACCACCCGCAACGCCGATGAGCTGGGGCAGCGATCCTTCCACCGTGATGCGTTGACCCACGCGGTAACGACCGCCCGCACCCAGCAGGAGGCCACCGTAGCCGCCATAGCTCATGCTCGCGCCCCATGCACCGCGTCCCCCTGCGCGGCGCGCCAGACTGGCGGTGAGCTGCGGCAGGTAGGAGGGAAGGTGCTGGTACTGCGCCACCAATCCGAAGTGCCAGCCGCTGCGCCCTTCGATGCGGTACGCCACTTGCGCCCGGAACGGTAGCAGGCGCGTGCGAGCTCCCGTGCGGTAACGTAGGCCGAAGGTGTCGAGCAGCTGGTCCTCGCCGATGAGGATGGCGTCCAGGTCGAGCACATTGTCCACGGCCAGGCCCTCGTAGCGGACCACCGTGTCCTTGTCCAGCCGCACACTGTTGGCGTTCCAGCGCACGACCCCGAGGTCCTCCACGTCAATGCTCAGGTAGGTGGGCCGCGCCGCCGACCGGATGCGCGTCTCCCATCGTCCGCTCAATGCCGCACCCAGCCCATTGTTCCGTGCCCATTCGTTGCCTGCGGTATCGCTGTTGAGGTAGCTGGCCAGTACGGCGGAACGTAGCACACGACCGTCCACGCCGGTGTACAGGTCGGCCCAGTCCACGTCCACCGCGGTGAGCGAGGCGCCCTGCACCAGCGCCAGTCGCACGAAGGAGCGTGTGTGCTGGTCCATCACGCCGATGCCGAGCGTGCTGTAGCGCACCTGCTCATAGGCCGCTGGTGCCAGCGCTGCGGTGCGGCCCTCGAAGCGTGCATTACCGAAGAAGACCAGGTCATACAGGTCGGGGGTGATACGGGCACCGGCATATTCCTGCAGGGCGAAGGAGGCCGTGGGCCGCCAGCGGGAACGTCCCTCCTGCAAGCGGGCGCCTGTCCAAATGAGGCGGCCGTGGTAGCCGAAGCCGAACACGGCGCGCGTACGCCCCGACACTGCATCCGAACTGCGCTGCCGCAGGTCCCGGTCCAGGTCCTCACCGCGCAACAGATGGGCGGGCAGCTCGTTGAAGATCGCGTTGCCATTGTAGAGCAGCGCACCTTCCACCCGAAGCAGGTGCCGGGCGCTGTCCTGCGCGACATCGGGCGGTAGCAGGGTCCATTGGGCCTTCGAGCCGAATGCCGCCAGCAACGCGGTGAGCAGTACAGCGGATCGCCTATTCATCGCCGTTGACGAGGTAGTTGGCGCGTGTGGTGATCTGCACATCCAGCGCATACCGCTCCAGCAGTCGCAGGTGCTCGCTCTGGTCCACCGTGTTGAAGATGGCGCGCAGCCGCAGTTGCTTGCCTTGGTACAACAGGTCGAGCTGCTCAGGGCTCACGGTGGCGCGTGCTTCACTGCTCCGCGCCTGCACCACCGTGCGGTCAGGGCCCAGCACGCCGGCCTGAAGCGTACCGGTCACTGGTATGGTGGACAAGGGCGCCCCGTCAGCATCCACCAACGCCAGCTCCAGCCGCGCGTCGAAGGGGAATCCGTTGGTGCCGAACACCATCAGTTCGCCGCTCTGCAAGGCGTGCCCTTCGGCGCTTCCGGGCAGGTCGGGCTGCACCAGGGTCTCCAGCGTGAGCTCGTTGGCGATCAGTCGCAGTGGCACCTCCAGCTCCAGGTCGGCCTTCAGCTTGCTCGCGTAGTAGAGGAAGTCGTTGCCGTTGCTGATATCGCCCAGTGGATTGATGCGCAGTTCCAAATCGTAGTCGATGCGGTCGGGCAGCACTTCAAGGAAGGTGTCGATGTTGCTGTCGTCCTGGTCGAGTTCGTTGCTGTAGAAACTGGGCTGCGGGCCGGTCCCCAGGTCAATGGCGCGGTTCAGGTTGATGGGACCGTCGAGGATGGCATGGGTGAGGTCCACCGAAGTATTGCTACGGCTGTTCACTGCGGTGAAGCGGTCGAGCACCACCTGCAGGTCCATGCCCACGCCGTTCTCCACGTCCAGCCGCAGCCGCACGGCGTCCAGGTCAAGGCTGCCGCCCACGATGTTGCGGAACAGGTCCAGCGGGAGGTCTTCGCCCTGCTGGCGCACCGTTCGTTGGCCGAAGTAGCCTTTGGCATAGGCGGGTACCAAGCCGGAATAGCTCACCGTGATGAGGATGCTGTCCTGATCGGTGACGGTGGCGCCCGTACCAGCAGGATCGAGCTGGGTGCTGATGAGGCTGTACACCGTGTTGACACTGTTGAACGCCGGTCCGCGCAGGTCCATCCGGGTGCCGGCGAGGTCGCGGCTGACAAGGCTGGTGGAGGGTGTGTTCACCGTGCCCGGCCCCACCGCTGTGGTGATGACCTCCTCACCGCCGGGAAAGGTGGCGCCGCGTAGTTCGAACCGGCCCAGCAGCCTGCTCGGGACCATGTTCACCGTACTGATGCGCAGGCTGCCCTCCCGCAGGTCGAGCCAGCGCAGTGACACGCCGTCCAGGTCGAGGCGGGAGTTGTCCTCGATGTTCAGCAGTTCCAGTCCAGGGGGGAAGGTGAGGGGGCCGGGCGTGGGAAGCGCATAGCGGTAAACAAAGTTGGTGTCCGGAGCCGCCAGCAGGGTGTCCAGCTCCACGTTGAATAGGCTGCTGCGATACACGAGGCTGAGATCGCCATCGGCGGTCACCTCCAACAGGCTGTCGGCCACGAGGTCGCGGATGGTGAACCGGCCGCTCACCAACGGCGCCAAGGCATCCACGTCCCAGCGGGATGGACGGTCGTCCTTACGGCAGGCCATCATTGCCAGAAATAGGAGGAAGAGGGAGGCAACCCTCCCCAGGGGGGATCCGTTATGCATGTGCTACGGGCACAAATTACGGGCGGGCAGGCAACTGTCATGTGGAGGATGTATCCCGACCGTTAATTTGGGCGCACCGATATAGTGTTGTGCTTGGGATGCTGCTGCAGCGACATATCCTTCTGCCTTGGTTGGTATCGGCGATCACCATGTTCGCCTTCTCCTATCTGTGGCACGGTGTGGCGCTGACCGATCTGGAGGAACTGCGGATACCGCTCACCTTCTATCTGGTGCTCTCCGGAGCGGTCTATCTCGGACTGGGGCTGCTCCTCACCTTCGCGATCCATGAGGCCGCTCGCCGCGAGGTGATCTCGTTGAAGAACGCCTTCCCGTTCACCTCGTTCCTCATCGGGGCCGTGTTGGGCTTCTGCGTGTACCTGGTGATCTTCGTGCTGGGCATGACCTTCACCAAGCATGGCATGGTGCACTTCGTGGTGGACATCCTCTGGCAGATGGTCGAGCAGGGCCTGGGCGGTTTGGCCGTGAGCCTGGGGATCATCTACGACATGCACAAGCGCTTCCTCGAACAGGAGCGTGCGTCCTAATATCAATCCTGCCCGGTTTCGTATTTTCCCTTCCAGAGCCGTTGGATGAGGGCAGCATGCTCCTGTTCCCTGCCGCTGTTGCCGGGCTTGTAGAAGCTGGTGCCTGCGAGGCTTGGTGGAAGGAACTCCTGATCGATGAAATTGCCTTCGCCATCGTGGCTGTACTGGTATTCCTGCCCGTATCCGAGATCCTTCATCAGTTTGGTGGGGGCGTTGCGCAAGGCGATGGGCACCACCAGGTCGCCGGTGCGTTGTACAGAGGCTTGTGCGGAACCGATCGCCACGTAACTGGCGTTGCTCTTGGGCGAACAGGCCAGGTAGATGGCGCACTGACTGAGGATGATCCGGCTCTCCGGCCACCCGATCATTTGCGCTGCCTGCATGGCCGTGGTGGCCATCAGTAGCGCATTGGGGTTGGCATTGCCGATGTCCTCGCTGCTGAGGATGACCATGCGCCGCGCAATGAACAGCGGATCCTCGCCGCCTTCCACCATGCGCGCCAGCCAGTAAACCGCCGCGTTGGGGTCGCTGCCACGGATGCTCTTGATGAACGCGGAGATGATGTCATAATGCTGCTCTCCCTGCTTGTCGTATCGCGCACTGAGGGTGTGCACCACTTCCTGCACGCCTTCATCGGTGATCTCCACCGGACCTTCGGGTGCGGCCTTTACGCACAGTTCGAAGGTGTTCAGCAGCCGCCTTGCATCGCCACCGCTCGCGCGGAACAGGGTGCTGGTGCTCCGCAGGGTAATGGCCCGGTCCTTTAACTCCGGATCTTGGACCATGGCCCGGTGCAACAGCGCGAGCAGGTCGGTTTCGTTCAGCGCTTCGAGGGTGTAGACCTGGCAACGGGAAAGGAGCGCACCGATCACCTCGAAGCTGGGGTTCTCCGTGGTGGCGCCGATCAGGGTGATGGTGCCCTTCTCCACGGCACCCAGCAGACTGTCCTGCTGGGCCTTGCTGAAGCGGTGTATCTCGTCGATGAAGAGCACCGCGCTGCGGGAGAAGAGCCCGCTGCCACCGGCCTTTTCGATCACCTCGCGCACGTCCTTCACCCCGCTGCTGATGGCGCTGAGGGTGTGGAACGGTCGTCCCAGTTCCTGCGCAATGAGGCGCGCCAGGGTGGTCTTGCCCACACCGGGCGGGCCCCACAGGATCATGCTGGGGAGCATGCCTCCGGCCAGGGCCTTGCGCAGGACACCCTGTGGACCTACCAGGTGCTTCTGGCCCACCACTTCGTTCAGGGTGGTGGGACGCATCCGCTCGGCAAGAGGCTGGTGTTCGGTCATGGTCCTTGTTACACGTCGCGAAGGTAGGCCGACCGAAAAGGAAGAGCCCCCACCGGGAGGCAGGGGCTCTTCGTGTCCACTTCGAACCGATCAAGGCTGGTACAGCAGGCGGCCTTGCATGGCTTCGCCGTCCAGGATCACTCGGTAGAGGTACATGGCACCGCCACGGTCCTCCGGTCGGAAGGTGAGGCGCAATGGTACGCCGGCCTGCACATTGCCGGTGAACAGGTCGGTCACCTTGCGGCCCTGCAGGTCGGTGATCTCCACCTTCGCCCGACCGTTCACCTCGGGGGTAATGATGAGGGAGCAGTCCACGCGGAAGGGGTTGGGTACCACCTCCGTGCTGACCTTGGCGCGTCCGAAAGCAGGACCTGTTGGATCCCCCTTCTTCTCGCACACCGTGATGGTCTGGTGCATGGTCGCCGGGTTGCCACAGGCATCCGCTGCATACCAGGTGCGCACCACGGCAAGGCCACCCTCGCAGGCGTCGGTCTTCACCACCTGCTCGGTGAACTGCACGTAGACCTCGCCGGAGCAGTTGTCGAAGGCCTTGCAATCGGCCGGCTCGGGTACGTCGTTCATGGATCCCACCACCAGGTCCTCCACTTCGCAGGTGAACTGGGGGGCGTCCTCATCCACCACCGTGATGGTCCAGGAGCTCTGGCCCACGTTGCCGCACTGGTCCTCGGCGGTCCAAGTGTGTACCAGCGTGTAGGTGCCGGGGCAGGTACCGGGCAGGTATTGCACGGCGTGCTCCACCGCCACCTCCATCTTGGTGCACTCATCGTAGGCCCACACATCGGGCGTGGGCAGGTCGTCGATGTTCTGGTCGCAGGAGAGGGTCACATCCTCCGGTACCTCCATGAAGATCGGCGCGACATCATCGATCACCGTGATCGTGTGGCTGCAGGTCTCATAGGCACCCGTGGCATCCTCGGCCCAGAAGGTGCGACGGATCACATACGGGCAGTTGCTCAGGATCTCATCGTTCCAGCCCAGGCTGGTGATCTCCGGACAATCCTGCTTCTTCCGCCACACCGGCTCACCGCCGATGCCGAAGGGTGAGAAGTCAGCAGCGCACGAGACCGTGATGTCCGGCGGACAGCTGATGATGATCGGCGGGCATTCGTCACCGCAGTCCGGGTCTTGCATCACCTCGACCTGGAACACGTTGCTGCAGCCGTTCATGCCGATTAGCGTAAGGGTATGGATACCCGGCTCGCTGGCCTGTGCGATCAGGCCATCGGAGATCACCGTGCCATCGGGTGCGGACCAGATGATCTGGATGATGCTGCTGGTGCTGGTGAACGATAGCGTAGCCGGTTCACCATCGCAACCGATAAAGGTGGCCGATACTTCGGCCCATGGGGCATCAGTGTCGATACCGACCATCGCAGTTGCTGTGCTGGTGCAGCCGTTGCTGCCGGTCACCGTGAGGGTGTAGGTGCCGGGGGCGCACACCGTCGGGTTCTGCTCGGTGCTGGTGAAGCCGTCGGGACCGCTCCAGTTGAAGCTGCCGTTGCCGCTGCCTTGCAGGGTCACACACTCGTTGTTGCAGGTGAGGGTGCCACCGGCAGCCTGGGCACCAGGCACATCCACATCCTGATC
>CAYZBO010000068.1:0-17463 GCA_964476665.1 uncultured Chryseobacterium sp.
TCACCAGCGAGGGCCTGGTGAAGGTGGATCCGGGGCCGTGGTTGGTGCGGTAGGGAGGATTTAGGGTAACTGCTCGACCCTCACCGCAGTTGGCACTGAGCCACCGATCGCGATCAAAATGCGATCGCGATCGTTTGCTGCACCGGAGTACTTAACCACACCATCCAGCGTAACGTCTTCAGAGAAATAGCCAATCGTAACGGCCGTTGGCACCGCCCCGCCGATGCGTACTAACACGGCATCCCGGTCATTAGATGCACCGGCGTATTTAACAACTCGATCCCGTACGACCTCACCGCTCCACAGGAGCATCTTCCCATTAACGTTCTTTCGGGCTTCTGTACCATAGGTGGCAAATGCGCTACTGGTGAAGTCCAAGAGTGTGCTTGTGCCTGAGAGCATGACCGGGGACAGCGTCATGACACCAAGGTGGTTCCGGTGCCGGATGGCCACGTGGTAGTTGCCATTGGCAATGGACATGGTCAGTGGACTGACCCCATCTAGGTCAACCACATCGCCATCCCGTTGCACCAGCGCAGCACGGGTATTCAATATCTGTGCGCTGTTCGTAGCTGAGCGGACCTCGACCAGCACCCAATCAACAATGGCGTTGGCTCCGGTGCTGGACAGTACGGCTGCCGCGATGCTCTCCCCTCCACCTTCACCCACTTGAAGGAAGCCCGCATTCGTGAATGGCTCGGTCAAGGGAATTAGCCCATTGGCGCGCAGGCTATCCTGCATCCATTGCGTAGCAGGGTCATAAGGGCCATCCAGTAGTACGCGGAGAGGCAAAGTAACTGTGGGCGTAGCAGCGCGGGTGAAGGCTTGGCTCAGCACAGCGCCCCAGTTGCCACCTATATCGACGAATTGTATGTGGAATGTGTGCGCGCCAACAGCCAAGCTGTTTGTTGGGATATCCACCGCCAGGTTATATGGCGATTGCGGGGTTGGCAAGCTAACATCCACCGCGTTGGCATCGGCATCATCGAACCAGTAGCGATAACCCGCGATCAGGTTGGGCAGGTTCGCGCCCGCGCCAGCACGGAAGAAGGGCCGGGTTAGTACCGAGGACCAGCCACCTGTCCCATGGAACCGGATGTGAAGCACATGCAATCCGGTCGGTAGTTCGTCAGTTGGCAGGATGTCGCTCAGGTTTAATTCTGCCACCGGGGCAATGGACGCGCTTTCAGCATCATCAACCTCCTCATCGAACCAATACTCATAGCCATCGATACGCGCATCGGACGTCCCAATAGGACCTTGGAAGAATGGACGGCTAAGTACTGAGCTCCATCCCGCATTGCTCAAGAAACGCATGTGCAGGGTATGTCCACCTATCGTAAGCCCATCGGTACCCAGAACCACATCCAAATTGACCTGTTGGCCGCTAAGGGGTACTGTAACCCCCTGTGCGACCGCCTCATCGAACCAATACTCCATGGCGATCAATTGGGCGCTGCTGTTCGGTGCACCATAGGTCTTCAAAAAGGGGCGGCTAAGCACGGAGCTCCATAGTCCATTGATATACTTGAAGCGGATGTGCAGCATGTGCCCGCCGGGCTCGATCGCTTCAGTAGAAAGCGTTTCGTCCAACAGCAGATGAGTGGTTGGCGGAACAGCCTCATATGCAGCATCGCCATCCGCCTCATCGAACCAATACTCATAGCCCACAATGGCAGGCGGTCCTGGAGGGATGACGACTGCTTGGTACTGAGCTACGAACCCAGGTGCACCCACGCTGGCATCCGAGATGAAACGCACCAGCATGCTGCCGCCACTAGAGGTCAGCGCTGGTGGTAGGTTACCCCCAGTGAAGAATCCCAGGATAGGCGCAGAGGTGGATGGACCATCGTAAACCACCACCCCGTCCGCGTTCAGCTGTGTAGCAAACGCAGTAAACGACAGGGTTATACTGTACGCGTCCTCTGGTTGAATCAGCCAGTTGCATACCGCGTTGTTCGCGTATTCCCCAGCACCGCTTCCATCCTCAAAGCTGCCCGAGGAGGCGATAAGAACTTGGGTGCCGCTACATGTACTGCCTGTGAGTCCTGTGTAGTTGGCAGACCATCCAGGACCGGTAGTGGCGTTGTCGGTAATGAACTGTATGTAGAGCGCTGGGCCACTTGATACCAGGTTAGCAGGCAGTGAATTGCCCGTGAAGGTCCCAAGCAGCGGAGCGCTTGCATCGATGCCATCATATACCCGCACGGCGTCATACACTTGACCATAAGTGCCCGTGCCCTCAAGGTTGAATGCCGTGAATGAAAGTTCCACGGCGGCCGCCCCTGCCGGCTGGATCAGCCAGCCGCAGGACAAGTTGTTCTGGTAGTTGTTGGACCCGCTGCCATCACTGATGCTGCCCGTAAGCCCGTTCAATACCGTGGTACCATTGCATTGCACGGTACCTGTGCTGGTATAGCTCGCGCTCCACCCATCCCCTTGAACCGATGAGTTGGTAACGAACTCCACGAACAGGCTGCCCGATGGCACGGTGACCGGTGTTGGGAGGTTGAAGCCCGAAAAGGTGTACAAGGGCGGTACCGTGGTATTCAGACCATCGTAGACCTTCACCAGATCGGCACCTGTTTCGGTATTGAAGGCAGAAAAGGAAAGTGTTATCGACGTGGCTCCCGGTGGAGCGATGTACCAACCGCAGTGGGTGTTCGACGCGTAGGAGGAAGCGCCGCTGCCATCGGTAAAGGAACCCGAAGCGGCGGTGAATGGTGCTGTGGCACTGCTGCAATAACTCGTGGTGCCAGCCGAATAGCTCAGCGTCCATCCGCTGCTGTTACCGGAGCTGTTGGTCAGGAACCGCACCGTGATGGCCCCTGTGTTGAAGGTCGCCGCCTGTGGAACTGAGCTGCCCGAATACTTCGCCAGGACCGGCCCGGTAACGCTCTCCCCTACGTGTATGTATAGCGTATCACCTGCACTCACGCTGAACTGGGTGAAGTAGATATTGATCTCGTCCGCACCGATCGGCTTGATCAGCCAGTCACAGTCCAGTAAATTACCATAGTTGGCCGCGCCACTGCCATCAGAGAAGGAACCGGATGCGCCGACCCAGGTGGACTCGCCCAGACAGCCACTGGAGGGAGATGGCATCAGTCCCACCGCATGCCAAGCTTGTTGCACCGAAGTAGCGATACTCGTACCCGGGAACAGCTCGTTCGCCACAACTAAGGTCGCATACGCGGCCTCAGAGTAGGTTGGGGCTGCATTCGATGCCGTGAATAACGCATCCGTCATCGAATAGAAAATGATATCCGCAGCGTTCTCCCATCCAATGCCCGTTACATTGTAGGGGCTCCCATTCACCATTCCACTTCCGCCCTGTACTAGGAGATAGAACCAGCGCTCAGCAACGCCCGCCACATCATACTTATCCATTGCTGCCACCTCGGACCAGTATGCACTGTCTCCATAAACTTGAACGGTCGGCTCATCAATATTCCTAAGCCCCCCGGTTTTCACATGCTCGCCGACCGTCCAATGGTCTGGCTCCTCCACAAAATCAACAAGGCCAGTCATGTAGATGTGCCGCTCAATGATAGCGCCCATCATATCCGCGAACGCCTCATTCAATGCGAGTCCTTCAATTCCGGCAAGCCCCACACCTGTTTGCGACATGCCAATGACAAAATGAGCATACTCGTGTGCTACGACATCCAGCGATACATAGGGCCCGAATGCGCCTCCACCCATACCGAAAGCAATGTCGTTGCAGTCGGGATCCGCCTCGGCTGCTAGACCCGTCAATTGCACATTAATGTCCCCGTCCACACGGCCTGAACTAGTTGGACAAAGGAATTGGAACGAGGCCGATGGCGACCATCCCCAGCGCATGTTGAAATAATCGTACGCTTGGTTCAAGCACCAGTAAGCGTCCACTGCGGCATCGCCTTCCAACTTGGATATGGTGCCTAATACACCGTTAGGCCATCCTCCTATGCTTTCTTGGTTCGTAGCCAGTTCCAGGGCCACATAGGCAAGTGTGTCATCGCCATTCAGATCATCGTCTACAATGAGAAGGTGCCTAAGGCCCGGATGTACCACCAAGTTATAAACTTCGATGTCGAAGCTCGAGGGCAATGGCCAAGGGAGAGATAAAGAGCGCACCACCGTGCCTGTTGCGGTGCACAACCTCAGCTCCAGATCCGGCCCGTTGGCTCCGCCCGGATCCTCTTGGTCTTGCCAAGCGGTGCCTATGGACGTTATGTTCAGTTGGCTAAGGGTGTACCGCTGGCTCCAATCCGCCGTGGGATTGGTCACATCGTTGCGTCCATTGCCAAAGCGCTTGTCATGGACTTGGATGTTGCGCGCTGTCTGCTTCAGTCGGTATTGGCCGCCACTCGGCTCAGAAGTGATGGGCACCAGACCATGATAGCGGGAGCGAGCGGTGCCTGGCACATCCTGCGCCACAGCCACAAAAGGCAACAGGCCCAAATACGCTAACAACAGGGCAATAGACCACCAGCCACGCATACCTCAGCGGTCTTGAGCTGCCACACGGATCTGCACTGGCAAACCACCCGTGGGGTTGGTGGTGGTACCGATGATCTGTTGCTGAATATGCGGTGTGATGGGCACCGCGCCTTCCTTCCAAGGAGATGGACCACCGTAGATACCGCAATCCGTTCCTTCGGGCCCGGCTCCAATGGCTGGACTATTTGCGGCAAGGTGTGCATCGAAAGCAAAAGTCCAATTTGATCCAATAAAGTTCACAAAAATCGATGCCTGGTCAGCTCCAACTATATTCTGATAACCAGTAACTAAGGAGCCTATTGATGGTGCAACAAATACATTATTTATAGCACGAGCCCATTGCAAACCACTACCTCCACTTATTTTTCCATTAATATTAGTAAATATACTTCCTTTTATTACACAATTATCGCAACTCTCTATTGGATCGTCGCCTATAGTATTTCCCCACAAAAAAATTGATTGTTCTATAATTGAATTGCTATGTCCTAGGATTTGACCGTCGCAAATAACATTGGCAATAAGACATGATTTCATGCCAAAATATGAATTAAAAATAGTTTCAGCTACAACCCAACCGGATGAATTGCCATTAAATCCACTAATATCATCGCCAATTAAACAACGGTGTACTATAATATTGTCGACACGAACAAGACCTGAAAGAGTCGTAATGTCCTCTCCAATATGGATTCCTGACAAGTAACTATTACTTGAATTACTTGTAAGAATAAGACTACCCGTAATTATAGATGCGGATGTTGCCGTTGTTGAATCTGGATAATATCCAACGCCCATGATGGAGACAGTGCGGTCTAATGTGAATGACCCCGTAAACACCCCCCCTGGCAACAATATAAAGTCCCCGTCCTGCGCATCATCCAATGCCGCCTGTAGGCTATCGGCTGGGTAGTAGGTGAACTGCTCATCGTGCTGCAGGGTGATCTTGCCTTGGGCCCAAGCACCCGGAACGTTTACAAGAAAAGAAAGGAGCAGCACAGGGAGGAAACGGCGCGGACAGTTCATGATGCAACAGAATGGTATAACGAATGTAAGGGCCCAGGCCGTGGAATGCAATTATTGATCCGGAAGGGAAGTGTTGAAGATCGGCACGATCTCTGGATCGTGTGATCGCATGAGACAGAACGACTCGCGCAAACTCAAGCTGGAAGCGCTCAATGAGCGTCGCAGGCAGGTGGTGGAATGTCGCAAACGCGGGATGACACAACAAGAGGTTTCCGCCCTTATGGGCATGAGCACTGTGACGATCGGCAAGATCGACCGGCTATTCCGGGAAGGCGGCTTGAAGGCCGTTGAGGTTGTGAAGGATGGTCGCCCTGCTGGTAAGGGGCGCATCTTGACCAGTGAGCAGGAACGAGAGGCCCAGCGCTTGATCATGGACAGGACGCCCGATCAGTTGAAGTTGCCCTATGCACTTTGGAGCCGGCAAGCAGTGCGTGAGATGATCCGTCGGCGCTACGACCGGGATCTCACGGTACGTAGCGTGGGCAACTACTTGAAGCGTTGGGGGTACACTCCGCAGAAGCCCTTGCACAAGGCCTATGAGCAACGCGCAGAGGAAGTCCGCAAGTGGCATGTGGAGCGCTTCCCAGGATTGAAGGCGCGTGCTGTGCAAGAAGGGGCCGACATTCTCTGGGGCGATGAGACGGGCCTTCGCAGCGACGATGTGCGTGGCCGCAGCTACTCGCCGCGTGGAAAGACACCGGTGGTGCGGGTGAACCACAACCGTGATGGATGCTCGGTGATATCCACCGTCACCAACAAAGGCCAGATGCGCTGGATGGTCTTTGGTGGGGCGCTCAACTCCAAGATCTTCATCGACTTCCTGCGCCGACTGGTCAAGGATGCCAAGCGCAAGATCTTCCTGGTGCTGGACAACCTGAGGGTGCACCACAGCTAGCCAGTGAAACAGTGGGTAGAAGAGCACCATGAACAGATCGAGCTGTTCTTCCTCCCCAGCTACTCACCGGAATTGAATCCTGTGGAAGTGGCCAACGCTGCCCTGAAACATGCAGTGACCTCACATGCGCCAGCACGCAAGAAAGGTCAGCTCCGCAAGGTGGCGGCTAAACACCTACGAGGCTTACAGCAAGACGCTGACCGCATCATCAGCTTCTTCCAGAAAGACACCGTACGCTATGCAGCCTGAATCTTCAACACTTGATGGCCGACTCAATAGGATGTTGTCATTCTTCAATATAAACATGTACAAGGCCTTTGTTCCCCATCTTTCACCCCCATGACCCTCCTCTCACGCACCGGCTACCTCCCCACACGGCGCATGCTTCTGCAGCCACCACTGCCCACAAGTGTGAAGGACATCACCGTGGTGGTGCCCGTCCTGAACAACCCGGCAGGGGTCGCACATCTGCTGCGGGGCTTTCAGGATATGGATGCACGGCATCAGCTACCGGCAGAGATCATCGTGGTGGACAACGGGTCGCGGGGAGCATACGAGCAGTTCGACCCACAACTGCCCATCCGCCTGCTCAGCTGCACACAGCGCGGCCCCGCGAACGCGCGTAACCGGGGTGCGGCCGCCGCACGCACCACATGGATCGCGTTCATGGACAGTGATTGTGTACCGCTCCCCTGGACCTTCCAGGGCTACCTCAACGCCCGGCCCGGCGCAGTTGCTTACGCCGGCCATGTGGAGCCCGTGCAGCGCGACGCCGTTTCCCTGTACTACCACCACCAGGAGATACTCATCCCCCCAGAGGTGGCCGCAGGACCCGAAACAGGCCGACCTGACTATCTGGTGACCGCCAACTGCCTGGTGTGGCGTGCAGCGTTCCAGCAGGTTGGAGGCTTCGACAGCTCCTTCTCGATAGCTGGCGGCGAGGATGTGGACCTCGGGTTCCGTCTGCGCACCATCGGCCTATTGGACTACGCGCCGGGCGCAGTATGTCTGCACGATTTTGAGCCGGACCTTGGTTCGTTGGTTCAACGCTTCCACCGGTATGGTCAAGGGAATCGCTTGGTGGCCGAGCGCTATGGCCTCGACCTCATACCCACACCCTTTCCGCCCGTGGCGGACAGCGTGTTCAACCGCCAATTGGCGCGTCTGCAATACGGAGCCATGCTGCAAGGCTATTTATCCGCGTAGTGTTCCCCATCTTCGCACAAGATCACTCATCGCGCGAGAGCTTTTCATGCCCACACTCAACTGGATCGGCAAGGACGCCGTCATCGACCACCACCTCAAGGTCCCCTTCCACCTGCTGCGCGACGTGCCCGAGCTGGCCTGTGGCGAGGCCGGCAGCGGCAACCTCATCGTGGAGGGGGATAACCTGGTGGCCCTCAAAGCCCTGCTGCCCTACTATGCCGGACAGGTGAAGTGCATCTACATCGACCCGCCCTACAACACTGGCAACGAGAAGTGGGTGTACAACGACAACGTGAACAGCCCGATAATCAAAGAGTGGATCGGAGATACTGTTGGACCGGAGGGAGAAACTCTCGATCGACACGATCGCTGGCTTTGCATGATGTACCCGAGGCTGCAGCTATTGAAGCAGTTCCTAGCTCGCGATGGTTCTATCTGGATATCCATCGACGATTCCGAAATCCAGAATATGCGGATGTTGCTTGATGAGGTGTTTGGTCGCTCATGCTTTGTAGCATGCAACGTATGGCAGAAGCGCTACTCACGCGAGAACCGTGAGGCCATCGGTGATGTCCATGAGTACATCCTCGTCTATGCGATGGATCCATCTCTATTCAAGAAGACGAGAAACAAGATCGAGTTCACCGGTAAACAAGCGAAGGTTTACAAGAACCCGAACAATGACCCCAAAGGGCGATGGAGGCCAATACCAATGACCGCCCAGGCAGGCCACGCCACAAAGGATCAATTTTACGAGATAACAGCTCCGTCTGGCAAGATCTTCAAACCATCTCGGGGGCGTTGTTGGGCTTTGGCCGAGGCCACCTTCAATCAACTACGCTCTGAGGGTCGCATATGGTTTGGGAAAAAGGGGAACTCACAACCAAACGTGATCAGGTATCTATCGGAAGTGGAAGGCGTTGTCCCTTGGACGTGGTGGCCCCATGAGGAAGTTGGGCACACTGACGAATCCAAGAAGGAGATCTATGACATCCTGTCCAAGGAATTGGACTTCGATACACCGAAGCCCACCAGACTCATGAATCGAATTCTCCGCATCGCCACAAACCCCGGTGACCTTGTACTCGACTCGTTTGCGGGTTCTGGCACAACTGGACATGCTGTACTGCAGATGAATGCAGCAAACAAGGAGCATCCTTCACGCAAGTTCATCCTCGTAGAAATGGAAGCAACAATTGCGTCTGACATCACGAGGGCACGCGTGCATAGCGCTGTCAATGGTTACACAAATCCGGAAGGTGCATCTATTGAAGGCCTCGGCGGCGGCTTCCGCTACTGCAAGCTTGACGAGCCGCTCTTCACCGAAGAGGGCAAGATCCGCGACACGGTCACATTCGCCGAGTTGGCGCGTCACGTGTTCTTCACCGAGACCGGCGAGCCGCTGCCCGGCGATGAAGTGCAGCGCACGCCCTTCCTGGGCGCTGTGCGCGGCGTAGGCGTGTACCTGCTCTTCAACGGCATCCTGGGCGACAAGAGCGCCAACGGCGGCAATGTGCTCACGCGCAAGACGTTGGCCGACCTACCGCCCTTCGATGGCCACCGCGTGGTGTATTGCGCGGGCTGTTTGCTCGGCCCCGAGCGTCTGCGCGAGGAGCGGATCACCGTGCGCCAAACCCCTTACGAGATCAAGGTGTCATGATCCAGCTGAAAGACTACCAGGAGCGGGTGCTGGACACCTTGCAGAAGTACCTGCGCGAGGTGTCGCGCACGGGCGATCCGGCCATGGCCTTCCAGCACCACCGGCACAGCATCAGCCCCCGCACCTTCAACTACCAACCGGTGCAGGCCGAGGGCCTTTCGCCGCTGATGCCGTACGTGTGCCTGCGCGTGCCCACCGGTGGCGGCAAGACCCTGTTGGCCTGCCATGCGGCGGGCATCGCCCAAAGCGAATTGCTGGAGGCCGAACGCAGCGTGGTGCTGTGGCTGGTGCCCAGCAACACCATTCTGGACCAGACCGTGGACGCCCTGCGCGACAAGCGGCACCCCTACTGCCGCGCGCTGGAGATGGCCTGTGGCCCCACCGCCGTGTACGGCATCGGCGAAGCGCTGAACTTGAGCCGCGCCGCACTGGTGGGCCAGACCGTGGTGATCGTAGCCACCATCCAGAGCTTCCGCGTGGAGGACACCACGGGGCGCAAAGTGTACGCGCAGGCCGGCGCCTTCGATGAGCATTTCCAAAACGTACCGCCCGGCCGCCTCAACGATCTGGAGCCTGGTCCCGATGGCAAGCCCCTTCGCTCGCTGGCCAACGTGCTGCGCCTGCACCGCCCCACGGTGATCGTGGACGAGGCACACAACGCCCGCACCGAGCTTTCCTTCAGCACCCTGGGCAAGGTGATGCCCTCGTGCATCATCGAATTCACCGCCACGCCCGCCCGCAGCGGCACGCCCAGCAACGTGCTGCACCATGTGAGCGCCGCCGAGCTGAAGGCTGCTGACATGGTGAAGCTGCCCCTGCGCGTCATCACTCGTCACCCCGCACAAAAGGACCAGTTGCTCACCGAAGCACTCACCCTGCGGAAGGACCTGGAGCGGCTGGCCACGCTGGAAGCCCAGGAGACCGGGGAGTACATCCGGCCCATCTTGCTGGTACAGGCCGAGAACGTGAAGGCCTGCGAACCCCTGCGCGAACGGTTGGTGACCGAGTTCGGCGACTTCGGGTTGAGCAAAGAGGAGATCATCATCGGCACGGGCACGCAGGATGAACTGAAGGACCACCGCAACATCCTCACGCCAGCCAGCAAGGTGCGCGTGATCATCACCGTGGAAAAGCTTCGCGAAGGCTGGGACTGTCCCTTCGCCTACGTGCTGTGCAGCCTGAAGGAGACGCGTTCGGCCACGGCCATCGAGCAGCTCGTGGGCCGCATCCTGCGCCTGCCGAACGCCAAGGAGAAGCAACACCCGGACCTGAACTGCGCCTACGCGTTCTCGCTATCGGAAAGCATGCACGCCGTGCTCGCCGAATTGAAGGACGCACTGGAAAGCAACGGCTTCACCAAGGCCGAGGCAGAGCGGATCATTGTGCCCTCGCAGGCCAACATCACGCTGGGGCAGCAGCCCGAGAGCGTGCGCCTGCAGCCGGGCACCGAACTGGACCTTGTACTGGCCGCTGCGGTGGAAACCAACTTGGGCGGCAAGGTGCGCGTGAACAGGGAGAAGGGCGAAGTGACGGTGCTGGTGCCCTTGAGCGAAGCGGATACTGCGGAGCTGGTCACATGCGCAGTTACTGAGGAGGCGCGGACCGCACTGACCGAAGCGGCGGAGCGCGTGAAGGCAGCGGACGAGGCTTTCGGTGGTACGGGCGAAACGCGGCCGCCATCGCCCTACCAATTGTGCATCCCCTTCAAGGTGCCGATCCTCTGCGTGAAGGAAGGCTCGGGCTACTTCGAGTTCGAGAAGACCTACCTGCTTGAGCATCCATGGCGGCTGAGTGAAAAGGACGCTTCATTGGACCCGCTGTACGACCCCATGAAACGACCGCAGGCCCGCAGCGGTGTGGTTGACGTGAACGAGCAGGGTGATGTGAGCCTGTTGAGCGAGGCACCAGGCACCGGTGATTTCATCGGCCGTCTGCACCAGCAGGTGATCGACCTGGGTGCCCCGCCGGCCATGACCGTGGAGCAGCTGGTGGCTTGGCTGGACCGCCGCATCGACCACCACGACATCCCTTATGCGGAGTCCGCCGTTTACCTCACCAAAGTGGTGCGCGGCCTGATGGCCCAACACGGCATTACCGACCCCGGGGTGCTGGCGCTGGACCGCTACCGCTTGCGCGACGAAATCGAGAAGGCCATCGACCGCCACCGCATCGCCGAGCGAAAACAAGCCTTCCAAGCCTACCTGCTGCCCAACTCGGACCTGGCCGTGGACGATGCCCGCATGCTGGACTTCTCCGCCATGAGCTACGAACCGAGCTGGCTGTACGAGGGTGCCCATGTGTTCCACAAGCACTACTTCGGTCCCAAGCCCGGCGAGTTGAGCGAGCGCACACCCGTGGGCAACGAACTGCGCGAAGAGTTCCAGTGCGCCTGCTGGCTGGACGAGCACCCCAAGGTGCGCTTCTGGTTCCGCAACTTGGAGCAACGCCGCACCTCGTTCCGCCTGCAAACGTCCACCGACTTCTTCTACCCGGACTTCGTATGCATGCTGGTGGACGGCCGTGTGCTTGTGGTGGAGTACAAAGGCGGTCACCTGGCCGACAACGACGACAGCCGGGAGAAACGGGCTATCGGCGAAGTGTGGGCGGCACGGAGCAACGGCAAGGCGTTGTTCTGCATGCCGAGCGGGTTGGAGTACGGGGAGTTGAAAACAGTACTCGGGGATTGATCACATGGGCGGATATACATCTACTGTTGCCAGCAGAATTCTCATTACGTTTTAAATACATCAGGTATTAATTCACTGTGATAAATGGAATTATGTTTATATAATTGATTACTTAATCAAGAAAAATAATTGAAAGAAATTATAGGATTTAATCTTCAACTTATTAAATGTTCCGCTAAAAAGCTGGTCTTCCTCACCCCACCACCATCGGCCACAGCAGCTCCGCCACCACCTTGTACAGCACAATACCCACAGCCAGGCCGATGGCGAAGGCGTAAGCGGTGCGCTTGGGGTCTTTGGCGGTGCTCATGGAAGCGAAAGTAGCACCTCCGCCGATCCATGCAAGGGCGTCCGCCGATCAGCCAAGTGCATCGGTCGCTGCCACCCACCCACCACTCCCCTTCCCGCCCTACCTTTGCCGCACATTCCCGCCCCCATGGCCTTCCCCTTCCTTCCCCTTTCCATCCTCCTGGGCGTCATCGGCCCCTGGCAGATCGTGCTCGTTGTGGTGGTGCTGCTGCTGCTGTTCGGCGGCAAGAAGATCCCCGAGCTGATGCGCGGCCTGGGCCAGGGCATGAAGGAGTTCAAGAACGCCAAGGACGGCCTGGACGAGGACAACAAGGACAAGCGCTAAGCTGCCCCGGTGAGCCTGACGAAGACCTTCCGCGAGGCCCGGCAAGCGCTGGCCAACGGTGCCACCGTGAGCGCCGCCACCACCGCTGCCCTGGCCGCAGCACGCCAGCACAGCGACCTCAACGCCTTCCTGGAGCTCTTCGATGAGAGCGCCCTGCAGCAGGCCCGGCGCGTGGATGAACGCCTGCAGCACGGCACCGCCGGTCCGCTGGCGGGCATGCTGGTGAGCATCAAGGACAACATCTGCTACAAGGACCACAAGCTGAGCGCGAGCAGCCGCATGCTGGAAGGCTTCACCAGCCTGTTCAGCGCCACGGCGGTGGAACGCCTGCTGGCCGCCGATGCGGTGATCATCGGGCGCACCAACTGCGACGAGTTCGCCATGGGCAGCAGCAACGAGAACAGCGCCTTCGGTGGGGTGAAGAACCCCGCCGACCGCAGCACGGTGCCCGGTGGCAGCAGCGGGGGTGCAGCGGCCAGCGTGGCGGCCGGCATCGTACATGCCGCCCTGGGCAGCGACACCGGCGGCTCCATCCGCCAGCCGGCCTCCTTCACCGGTACCGTGGGCTTCAAACCCACCTACGGCCGCATCAGCCGCCACGGCCTCATCGCCTTCGCCAGCAGCTTCGACCAGATCGGGCCCTTCGCCCATACCGTGGCCGATGCCGCCGCCCTCTACCAGGTGATGGCCGGCCACGACCCGCACGACAGCACCACCAGCCGCCGTCCGCTGGAACCCCTGGCCACCGAACACCCCGGCGCCCTGCGCATCGGCTACTTCCGCGAGGGCCTCGAACGCCCCGGCATGGACCCCGCCGTGGTGGCCCACCTGCAGGCCCAGATCGACCGCCTGAAGGCCGACGGACATACCGTGGAACCGGTGGACGTGCCCCTGCTGGACCATCAGGTGCCCACCTATTACATCCTGGCCACGGCCGAGGCCAGCAGCAACCTGGCCCGCTACGACGGGGTCCACTTCGGTCACCGGAGCACCCGCGCCACCACCGTGGAGGAGACCTACCGCTTCAGCCGCAGCGAGGGCTTCGGGCCGGAGGTGAAGCGCCGCATCCTGCTGGGCACCTTCGTGCTGAGCGCGGGCTACTACGACGCCTACTACGCCCAGGCCCAGCGCGTACGCCGCATCCTGCGCGACCGCACCCTGGAGGCCACCGCCCGCTACGACCTGCTGCTGGGGCCCACCTGTCCCACCACCGCCTTCGAGCCCGGTTCGGTGACCGACCCGGTGGCCATGTACCTGCAGGACATCTTCACCGTGCAGGCCAACCTGGCGGGCACCCCGGCCATCAGCCTGCCCACCGGCACCCACCCCAACGGCCGCCCCTTCGGCATCCAGCTGATGGCCGCGCCCTTCGCCGATGCCAAGCTGCTGGCGGCGGCTGAGCACTTGTTCTGAACCGGCACAAGGCCCGTTCCACAGGGTTGAGCCGGAGGCTGCACCACCCCGTCCACATCCCGCTGTGGATGAGCCGTTCGCACAACATCGGCAGCGCAACTGCGTATAACGGGTAACTTCGGCTCCCCGAGAACCGCCATGGCTGTATTCCGTCCGCTCCTGCTCTCCGCCCTGCTGCTGCCGGCCCAGCTGTGCGCACAGGCCGGGCCCGATAGCAGCGCCGTGCAGCTGCTCGCCGACGATCCCGTGGTGCGCAGCCTGGACGACCTGGCGCGGGTGCCGTGGATCAAGCATTCGACCTTCACCACCGACACGGCCCACCACAACCTGCACGGCTTCGCGCCCGGGGTGGTGCCCCAGTGGTCCGATGCCGCCATCGCCCAGCGCCTGGCCGAGCTGGACCCCACCACGCCCTTCAACCTGGGCTTCAATCCTGTTGTGCGCGCCTACGTGGACCTCTACGTGAGCCGCAAGCGCGAGATGAGCTCCCGCATGCTGGGCCTGGCCGAGCTGTACTTCCCCGTCTTCGAGCAGTACCTGGACCGCCACGGCATGCCGCTGGAACTGAAGTACCTGGCCGTGGTGGAGAGCGCCCTGAACCCCGCCGCACGCAGCCGTGCCGGTGCCGTGGGCCTGTGGCAGTTCATGCTGCCCACCGGCAAGATGTACGGCTTGCAGGCCGACAGCTACATCGATGAGCGCCACGACCTGTACAAGAGCACCGAGGCCGCCTGCCGCTACCTGAAGTACCTGCACAGCATCTACGACAACTGGGAGATGGCCCTGGCCGCCTACAACTGCGGGCCCGGCAACGTGAACAAGGCCATCCGACGCAGCGGGGGCGCCCGTGACTACTGGGCCATCTACGACCACCTGCCCCGCGAGACCCGCGGCTACGTGCCCGCCTTCATCGCCGTCAACTACCTCTTCGCCCACCACGCCGACCACAACATCTACCCCGTGGCACCCAGCTACTGCGTGCATGAGGTGGATACCGTGCAGGTGTGCTATCCCGTGGACCTGACCCTACTGGCGCAGCTGACCGGGGCCAACGCCGATGAGTTGCGCGCGCTGAACCCCACGCTGAAGCAGGGTGTGCTGCCCTACGCCGCCAAGGAACCCGTGAGCCTCTACCTGCCCGCCGACATCGCCGGCACGGTGGTGGCCAACGAGGCGCTGCTGCGCGAACAAGGGTTGGCACGCACCGCACCTGCACCCGCAGTGACCGCTACCGCAGCCGTGGCGACACCAGCGGCCAGCACTACGGCCGAAGCAGCAGCGACCACCCGCAGCGAGAAGCGCTACCACACCGTGCGCAAGGGCGAATCGCTCGGGGTCATCGCCCAGCGCTACCGCCTCACCGTCACCCAACTGAAGCGCATGAACGGCCTCAGCGGCACCATGATCCGCCCCGGGCAGAAGCTGGTTGTGGGCACCCGCACGGTGACCGCCGATGCGCCGCCCGCACCCGCACCCCGCACCGAGGAAGCCTTCATATACCACGTGGTGCAGCCCGGCGACACGCTATGGGACATCGCCAAGCGTTATCCCGGTGTGAGCGTGGACGACCTCAAGCGCCTCAACGACGGCGTCACCGACCTGAAGGTGGGCGACCGCATCAAGGTGAGCAAGCAGGAGGGCTGATCCCGCGCCGCAGTCCGCATGACCCAAGCCCCTTCCCGCACCCTTCAGCACGGCGGCCGCGCCTTCCTGGCCAGCGCCCTGCGCCTGCTCCCGCTGTGCCTGCTGCTGCTGGCGCAGGCCTGCGATGATGCGCCCCAGCGCAAGCCTGCGGCCGTGGGCGGCGATGGCGAGGTGCTGGTGGTGATGAACAAGGCCCATTGGGACGGTCCGCCGGGCGCCCTGGTGCGCAGCGTGCTGGAGCAGGAGATGCCCCACATGACGCGTCCGGAGCCGCGCTTCACCGTGGCCCAGGTGGCGCCGGGGCAGTTCGCCTCGCTGCTGCAGGGGCACCACAGCGTCATCGTGGCCGTCATCAGCGGTGAAGCGGACAGTGTGGCCCTCCGCATCCAGCGCGATGTACACGCCACCGGCCAGCTGCTGATGCAGGCCAGCGCCTACGACCCGGAGACCTGGATGGACCTCTTCCAACGGCAGGCGGGCACGGTGGCCGAGGCCTTCGAGCAGCACCAGCGCAACCGCATCGCCGCGCGGTTGAAGGGCACGCAGGACGCGGCCCTGGTGAGCAGCCTGCGCACGGCCATGGGGCTGGAGCTGGCCGTACCGGGGGGCTACCGCGTGGTGGAGCAGACCCCGCGCTTCGCCTGGCTGCAGCGCGACCGCATGGTGCGGGGCGGGGGGCTGGAGCACAACGTCATCGAAGGGCTGCTCATCCACCGCCATCCGTACCGCAGCGACAGCACCTTCAGCGCGCCCTACCTGGTGGAGCTGCGCGATTCGGTGACCCGCGCCTTTGTGGAAGGGCCCGATCCCGGTTCGTACATGATCGTGCAGCGTGCCTTCGAGCAGCTGGACCTGATGCCCACCGGCCGCGAGACCGTGCTGGACGGCCGCTTCGCCTATGTGATGCACGGCCTCTTCGGCATGGAAGGCGCCAAGATGGGCGGGCCCTTCGTGAGCCTCAGCACCCTCGACCCGGCGGGTACCGAGCTGATCACCGTGGAAGGCTTCGTCTACGCCCCGCAGTTCAACAAGCGGGAATACCTGCGCGAGCTGGAGGCCATCCTCTACAGCCTGCGTTTCGCCACAGGTTCCTGAGCCTCAGCCGCACAGCCTGCGCACCGGCCCACCGTATCAACAGCAACGGCCACCCGTGTTGATAATTCGCTGTGGCGTCGCCCGCCTGCGCCCCCTATTTTGCGCTGTGCTTCGTTGACAAGGAACATGGAACTCTCCCACCTCAGCGCCTTCACCCATAAGCACTGCCGCTTCAAGCTGCGCAGTGGCAAGGAGGTCTATGGCGTGGTGTGGGAAGTGGAGACCAGTGACGGCAGCGGCGCGCCCAGCACCAGCCTCTACTTCGCCAGCGTACGCGACTACGAGCGGCTGCAGCAGGAAGGCAGCCCCGTGCAGGTGATCCCCATGCAGCCCGATGAGATCGTGTGGGCGGAGAGCATGGCGAGCTGAGGGGACGCGAAGCTTCGTTCCGCTCACAGATAATACTTCACACCTCACGCCTCTCCTTTCCCATGGGTATGCCTGCTGCATAAGCGGCAGCCTATCGAAGCTTCGGCTTCACTCAGCCGCCACCTTCGCCCCGACAGCCACCGCACGTCATCGCTGAGACGGAAGTGATAAAGGCCAGGCGCTAACGAGGTGTGAAGGGTGAGTGCTGATCTGAGAGGTGCGAGCCGCTGCTCCTGCACCACCCACCCAGCGCTGTATGCGCCCTTCCTACTCCACCACCCCCGCCTGCCACAGCAGGAAGGCGTAGTTCAGCGCCACTTCCTTGAGCACCTCGAAGCGGCCTGAGGCG
>CAYZBO010000069.1:0-16905 GCA_964476665.1 uncultured Chryseobacterium sp.
CATCGGCGTTGGGGCCGGCGATCGGACGCTGACCCGGGCCGAAGCTGCATCCACGGAGAGGGGTAACGGAAGGCCTTTGTGACGGACCCGGGGGCCTTCCGCGAACGGTTGGTCCGGGCACAGACCATCGAAGATCGCTGGCCCAGGAACGCGAACGCACCATCGGTGGAGCAGTGGTGCGTTCCAGGGTGAACGGTTGCCCGCGTTCAGGCCTCCGAGGTCGCGTACTCCTCCACCGGCGGGCAGGTGCACACCAGGTTGCGGTCGCCGTAGGCGTTGTCCACACGGCTCACCGTGGGCCAGTACTTCCAGTCGCGGTTCACGCTCACCGGGAAGGCGGCCTTCTCGCGGCCATAGGGGTGGCTCCACATGTCGGCGCAGACCTCGTCGCTCGTGTGCGGGGCCATCTTCAGCACGTTGTCCGCCTTGTCGGCCTTGCCGCTCTCGATCTCGGCGATCTCGTGGCGGATGCCGATCATGGCCTCGATGAAGCGATCCAGCTCGGGCTTGGCCTCGCTCTCGGTGGGCTCCACCATCAGCGTGCCCGCCACCGGGAAGCTCACCGTGGGCGCATGGAAGCCATAGTCCATCAGGCGCTTCGCAATGTCCTCCACCTCCACGCCGGCGGTGCGCTTGAACTCGCGGCAGTCGAGGATCATCTCGTGGGCCACCATGCCCTGGTCGCCCAGGTAGAGGATCGGGTAGTGCTTCTCCAGTTTCGCCTTGATGTAGTTGGCGTTGAGGATGGCGTAGCGCGTGGCATCGGTGAGGCCGCTGCCGCCGAGCATCTTGCTGTAGCCGTAGCTGATCAGCAGGATCAGCGCGCTGCCCCAGGGAGCGCTGCTCACGGCGGGGATCGCCTGCTCACCACCGGTCCTGATCAGCGGGTGGCCGGGCAGGAAGGGCTTCAGCTTGTCGTTCACGCAGATGGGGCCCATGCCGGGACCGCCACCGCCGTGCGGGATGGCGAAGGTCTTGTGCAGGTTGAGGTGGCACACGTCGGCGCCGATCTCGCCGGGGCTGGTGAGGCCCACCTGCGCGTTCATGTTGGCGCCGTCCATGTACACCAGGCCGCCGTTCGCGTGGATGGTGCCGGTCACCTCCTTGATCGCGGCCTCGTACACGCCGTGCGTGCTGGGGTAGGTCACCATCAGGCAGCTCAGGGTGTCCTTGTATTGCTCGGCCTTGGCCTTCAGGTCGGCCACGTCGATCTGGCCGTCCTCCGTGGCCTTCACCACCACCACCTGCATGCCGGCCATCACCGCGCTGGCGGGATTGGTGCCGTGCGCGCTGCTGGGGATCAGGGCGATGTTGCGGTGCTTGTCGCCGCGGGCCTCGTGGTAGGCGCGGATCACCATCAGGCCGGCGTACTCACCCTGGGCACCGCTGTTGGGCTGCAGGCTCACGGCGCTGAAGCCGGTGGCCTTGGCCAGGATGTCGCTCAGCTCGCGGAACAGCTCCTGGTAGCCCTCGGTCTGGTCCACCGGTGCGAAGGGATGCAGCGCGTTCCACTCGGGCCAGCTCAGCGGCATCAGCGTGCTGGCGGCGTTCAGCTTCATGGTGCACGAGCCCAGCGGGATCATGCCGTGCATCAGGCTGAAGTCCTTGTTCTCCAGTTTCTTGATGTAGCGCTGCAGTTCCAACTCGGTGTGGTGCGTGTTGAAGACCGGGTGGGCGAGTATCCCGCTCTTGCGCTGGAGGTCTGCGGGCACCGCCATGCTGGCACCGTTGCCGCTGAGCGCCGGAGCGGGTTTGCCCACGGCCTCGGCCAGGGCCGCCACCACGTCGTTCGCATCGCTCATGCGCACCGTCTCGTCGAGCGAGATGCTCACCTGGCCGCCAACGTAGCGGAAGTTGATCCCGCGCTTCTCGGCCGCGGCGCGCACCTTGTTCACATCGGCACCGCTGAGGGTGATGGTGTCGAAGAAGCTGCCGTTGGCCACGGTGTAGCCCAGCGCCTTCGCGGCCTCGGCCACGTTGCGGGTGTGGGCATGCACGTTGCGGGCGATGCGCTTCAGTCCATCAGGGCCATGGTACACGCCGTACATGCCGGCCATCACGGCGAGCAGGGCCTGCGCCGTGCAGATGTTGCTGGTGGCCTTGTCGCGGCGGATGTGCTGCTCACGCGTCTGCAGCGCCATGCGCAGTCCACGACGGCCGCGGCGGTCCTGGCTCACGCCGATGATGCGGCCGGGGATCAGTCGCTTGAAGTCCTCGGTGGTGCAGAAGAACGCGGCATGCGGGCCACCGTAGCCCATGGGCACCCCGAAGCGCTGGCTGTTGCCCACGCACACGTCGGCGCCCCATTCGCCCGGAGGCGTCAGCAGCACCAGCGAGAGCAGGTCGGCGCACACGGCGGTCCTCACGCCGGCCGCCTTGGCCTTCGCCACGATGGCGCGGTGGTCGTTCACGCTGCCGTCGATGGCGGGATACTGCAGCGCGATGCCGAAGTAGCCGTCCGTGGGATCTAGCGTGTTCACATCGCCCACCACCAGTTCCACGCCGATGGGCGCGCAGCGGGTGCGCAGCACGTCGATGTTCTGCGGATAGAGGCCCTTGTCGGCGAAGAACTTGTGGGCGTTGGCCAGTTCCTTCGGTCGCGCAGCGTACAGCATGTGCATGGCCTCGGCGATGGCGGTGGCCTCGTCGAGCAGGCTGGCGTTGGCGATGGGCAGGCCGGTGAGGTCGCTGCACATCGTCTGGAAGTTGAGCAGCGCCTCCAGTCGGCCCTGCGCGATCTCGGCCTGGTAGGGCGTGTAGGCCGTGTACCATCCGGGGTTCTCGAAGATGTTGCGCAGGATCGGCGGTTGGGTCACCGTGCCGCTGAAGCCCAGGCCGATGTAGCTGCGGAACACCTTGTTCTTCGCGCCCAGCGCCTTCATGTGGTCCAAGTGCTGGCGCTCGGTGAGCGCATCGCCGGTGGCCAGCGGGTGTGCAGCGCGGATGCCTGCCGGCACGGTGCGCTGGATGAGCTCATCGATGGAGCCGACGCCAATGGTACGCAGCATCGCTGCGGTCGCATCGGGGTCGGGTCCGATGTGACGCTCCTGGTAGGTCACGAAGTTCATGGGCGTTGGGGTGGTCAAGGACCGGTGCAAATATAGCAGGCACGCCTGCTCCAAGCCGGTCCCCTGCAGCATCAACAGATCGCCTGCGACGCTGTTCGGCAAGGGTTATCTTTGGCCGTCCTTATGCGTGCCCTGTTCCCGTTCCTTGTGCTGCTCGCCGCAGCCAGCCTGCAAGCCCAGGACAACATCCTGTTGATGAACGGGCGCGTGATCACCGGCAAGGTGATGGGCCAGAGCACGTTGGAGATCCGTTACCTGGTGCCCAATGGCAAGGCGCCTCCCCGTGAACGGCAGGAGCCCACCGAGGATGTGTTCAGTGTCACCGACAGCCTGGGCCGCGAACGCATCTGGTACTTCTACGACACGGTCTTCGGCAACGACATGACCGTCGACCAGATGCGCAGCTTCATCAAGGGTCAGCAGGATGCGCGGGACGGCTACAAGCCCACGTGGACCACGGTGGGCGGATTCGTGTTCGGTGCAGGCACGGTCATCGCGGCCAACCTGGAGATGAACGCGTTCTTCCTTCCACCGATCTATGCCATGGCCATGACCCTGCCGCGGGTGAACGTGACCCCTGGTTCCATCCGGGATCCCTACATGGAGGGGAACGAGGATTACGCCTATGGATATGCCCGGGTGGGCCGCACCAAACGCGTGGTGCGCGGGCTGCTCTCCACCTTCGCGGGGATCGGCACCGGACTATTGGTGCGGCAGTTCATCATCAACCCGAACCTGGAAGGCTATTGAGCGTGCGGCGCTCGTTGGCATCGCGATGGTGGGATGCGCTGGAGTGGCGCCGGTATGGTGTGCTGGCAGCGGGCGCTGGTGCACAGGCCTGGTGGGTGGCGCAGGCGTACAGTGTGCAGAAGGTGGCGTTGCAACTGGCCCTGGCGATCGCGCTGGCCACGCTGGGCGCCTATCAATTGGTGCATGCGCTGCTGGCCATTGCCGGTGCGCGTAGCAGGCGCCAAGAGGTGATGGCCGCAGTGCTCCTGATGTTCTTCGCACTGATGCTCCTGTACCCTTGGTGGCCTGTACTGCTGTCGGTGGTCCCGTGGGCGGTCGTGCCTTTCGCAGCGTACACCTTACCGCTTCGGAAGGGGCGCGGTGGCTTGCGCTCGGTGCCGGGCATCAAGGTGTTGGTGGTCGTATGGTGTTGGGTCGCAGTTGTCGTTGTGCTGCCGTTGCGTGCGGTGGTTGGCGATCACGTGCTGAACGCATTGGCATCGTGGCTCCCTGTGCAGATACCGTTGTTCCTGGGGGTGGCCCTGCTCTCGGACCTCCGCGACGGCACCAGTGACCCGCTTGCGTTGCGTACCTGGCCACAGTTGCTGGGGGAGGGGTGGACCCGCGCACTTGTCGTGTTGCTCTTCCTGTATGTAGGGCTCGTCGTCTCCCTTCGCGGCTACTTCGGCTACGCGGCCTATACGGATGGCGCGGTCCCTTGGCCGGAGCTGCTCGTGGCCATTGGGTGCCTGTTCGGAGCTGGGCTTGCGGTAGCTGCTCGGAGCTCGCGACCAGGTTGGTACTACAGTGTGCTGGTGGATGGCTTGCTAATGATATTGCCGCTGTTGTATGCCGTTGGTGCGATGTGATCGGACATTCGTCAGCGAACGCTCCCGCACGACCGCTACTTTTGACCAAGCTCCATGAACCCCTTCGAGAACAGCCTTGCCTTTGCCCAGGCCCGCGATGCCGCCGATCCGCTGCGCGCCTTCCGCACCGAGTTCCACTTCCCGCAGCACGAAGGCCGGGATGTGCTGTACTTCACCGGAAACTCCCTTGGTCTGCAGCCCAAAGCCGCTGCCGATGCCTTGAAGCAGGAACTGGACGATTGGGCCCGCTTCGGGGTGGAGGGACATTTCCACGCGAAGCACCCGTGGTACAGTTATCACGAGGAGCTCACCTCTTCGCTGGCACGTCTCGTTGGTGCACTGCCGGAGGAGGTGGTGGCGATGAACCAGCTCACCAGCAACCTGCACTTCCTGATGGTGAGCTTCTATCGGCCCTCCTTCGCTTCCCCTTCGACTTCGCTCAGGGCAGGCGCTCAGGATGGGCCGAAACGCAGGAAGATCCTCACCGAAACGCGCCCCTTCCCCAGCGATACCTACGCCTTCGCCTCGCAGATCGCCTTCCACGGTGGTGACCCGGAGACCGACCTCATCGAAGTGCAACCCCGCGCCGGTGAGCACACCCTGCGCACCGAGGACATCCTTGCCAAGATCAACGATTTGGGCGAGGAGCTCGCGATGGTCTGCTTCGGCGGCGTGAACTTCTACACCGGTCAGGCCTTTGACATGGCGGCGATCACACAGGCAGCACACGCCGTCGGTGCCACGGCTGGTTTCGACCTGGCGCATGCCGCCGGCAACCTGCACCTGAAGTTGCACGACTGGAACGTGGACTTCGCCTGCTGGTGCAGCTACAAGTACCTCAACAGCGGTCCGGGCAGCGTGGCCGGGGCCTTCGTGCATCAGCGGCATCTCGGAAAGCACCTGCCGCTCTTCGCCGGCTGGTGGGGGCACGACAAGAACGAGCGCTTCAAGATGGAGCGCACCTTCAAGCCCATGCCCACCGCCGAGGCCTGGCAGGTGAGCAATGCACCGGTGTTCAGCATGGCCGTGCACCGCGTGGCGCTGGAGCAGTTCGATCGTGCGGGCATCGCTCAGTTGCGCGCCAAGAGCGAACAATTGACGGGCTACCTCGCTTTCATCATCGCCGAGGTCGCGCAGCACACCGGCACGCACCTCGAAGTGATCACCCCCAACGATCCGATGCAACGCGGTTGCCAGTTGAGCATCCTGGCGCACGGCCACGGCAAGGCCCTCTTCAACCGCATCACCGAGCGCGGCGTGATCGCCGACTGGCGCGAGCCCAACGTGATCCGTGTGGCGCCGGTGCCTTTGTACAACAGCTTTGAGGATGTGTATCGCCTCGGACAGATACTGACCGAGGTGCTATCCAACCCCTGACATGAGCAAGAAGAACATCACCATCGTCGGCGGCGGTCTTGTAGGCAGCCTGCTCACCGTGTTCCTCGCCAAGCGCGGCCACACCGTGAACCTGTTCGAGCGTCGTCCCGACCCGCGCAGGACCAATGTGTACGCCGGACGAAGCATCAACCTGGTGGTGAGCCACCGTGGCTGGACGGCGCTCAAGGCGGCTGGTGTGCACGAGGCGGTGGAACGCATCGTGGTGCCGGTGTATGCCCGCATGACGCACGACCGCGACGGCAAGCTCACCCGGCTGCCCTACAGCATTGACGAGCGCGCCATCCACAGCGTGAGCCGAGGGGAGCTCAACAAGGTGATGCTGAGCGAAGCGGAGAAGCTGCCCAACGTGAAGCTCCACTTCGAGCACCGCTGCACTGGTGTGGACCTGGACAACGCCACCTGCACCTTCCACGATGAGCGTGCTGGTGAGCAACGCGTGGTGAAGGCGGACCTGGTCTTTGGAAGCGATGGTGCACCCAGCGCGGTGCGACAGGAGATGATGAAGGGCCGCTTCAACTTCAGCCAGAGCTTCATCGAGCACGATTACAAGGAGATCGCCTTCCCGCCCAAGGCCGATGGCACGCCGCAGATGGACCCGCACTGCCTGCACATCTGGCCGCGGCGGTTCTTCATGATGATGGGCCTGGCCAACCAGGACGGCGGCTTCACCGGAACGCTCTTCATGCCGCATGAGGGCGAGTTCTCCTTCGACAACATCAAGGATGAGCAGGACCTGATGCGCTTCTTCGAGGCGCATTTCAAGGATGCGATCCCCATGCTGCCCGATCTGGCCGAGCAATACTTCCGCAATCCGCAGAGCAACCTCGCCATCATCCGCTGCGGACCCTGGACGCACAAGGACAAGGTGGCGCTGATCGGCGATGCGGCCCACGCCATCGTGCCTTTCTATGGCGAAGGCATGAACGCCGGCTACGAGGACTGCAAGGTGCTGAACGACCTGCTGAACGAACACGGCGACGACAACTGGGGCACGGTGCTCGACGCTTACGGCAAAGCGCGCAAACCCAATGGCGATGCCATCGCTGATCTCTCGCTCCGCAACTTCGTGGAGATGCGCGACCTCGTGGCCGATCCGAAGTTCATCCTGCGCAAGAAGATCGAAGGCCGCCTGCAGGCACGCCATCCCGACAAGTGGCTGCCCCTGTACAGCCAGGTGAAGTTCAGCGACATCGCATACATCGATGCGTGGAACGAGGGCCTGCGCCACGACCGCATCATGGAGCAGGTGCTGGCCATGCCCGGTATCGAGGAGCGGTGGGAGAGCGAGGAGGTGGAGAAGGTGGCGTTGGGGTTGTTGGAGGGTTGAAGCCCCCGCTCAGCACGGAACAACACTGATTCCTTCCCGCCGCGCCATGCACTCGTTGCAATAGGTGCGGCCATCGCAGCCACAGACACCCGGGCAGTCCATTGTGCAGATGTCGTTCCGATGCTGTTTGCGCAAGCGTTCATCGGGGCACCCGCCTTCCTTGGTGCAGGCCATGAGGAGGAGGATGAACGCAAGGGGAGCGATACGTGCGTGACGCATGGTTCATCAGGATCGGTTCAGTTCCAAAGGTGCACTGAAAACGGGCATTCGGTGAATAAATTGTGATGATCAGGATGCTCTTGCGGATACTCCTTGTCGCGACCCGTAGAGCTGGTCTATGTAAATTGCTGGGCCTTGGCGGTCCTTGTTGATCCGAAAAGGCTTCGGTCCCATGCCCTACATCGCCCGCTTCAGCCTGAACGCTCCGCGCAGCCATCCGTTCCCCTTCGATATCCCGGCGGTGCGCTACGCCAAGGACATCGACCTCGGGGCAGCGGTAAGCTGTTTCGTCGGGGACAACGGCATGGGCAAGTCCACGCTGTTGGAGGTGCTGGCGTTCCGGCTTCAGCTACCACACATGGACGGGGCTGGCTACACCGGTCGTGGCTTCGTGGCGGCGCAGAAATTGCTCCCCTTTTTGGATATCGCTTTCCACATCGAGCGCACGGTCGGCTTCTTCTTCCGCGCTGAGGACTTCGGCGACCTGCTGAACAGCGTGGACAGGCAGGACCAGCGGCTTCATGCACAATTGGAGGACCTGCATGGCGAAGTGCCTGAGCACATCATTGCCGCCATGAAGGACAGTGCGAACCACCAGCTTTACAGGGTGCGCAAGGACTACGGACAAGAACTGCAAGGGTTCTCGCATGGCGAGGCCTATCTGCACATCCTACAACAGCAGGTGCGCGGACCGGGGATCTACCTGTTGGATGAACCAGAGGCAGCCCTTTCGCCGGCCCGGCAGCTCGCCCTACTTCATTTCATGCAAGAACACCTGCGGTCCCACCGCTCGCAGTTCATCATCGCCACACATGCCCCCATCATCATGGCCTTTCCGAACGCATTGCTCTACGAGATAACGGCCGATGGTGTGGAGCAGAAACCGCTGGAGCAATTGGAACACTATACCTTGACGAAAGCATTTCTCGATGCTCCTGAACTTTTCCTTCGCCATTTGCGGAGCTGATACCCGCTCGTCACGATAAGAAGGGGCGCTCAAGTCCCCGGCATTGTCTATCTTGGAATGCAGCGCTATGTGCCATGACCACCGTTGCACTCAAGAAGATGATCAAGGCTCTTGTGGATGAGAAGCGTGATGCCAAAGCGTTACGCCGGACACACGACCTCTTGAACGACCCGGCCTTGGAGGGTGATCAGGAAGTAGCGTTACGAGTCCGCTTGGACAAGGCAGACGACGACTTTGCGCACTGGCGTGTGATGAATGTGGACGAGGTCCGCAGCACGTTGAAAGCTTCTTTGGAGAGCTATCGCATCGAGCAAGCACAAAAGTGACATTGCTGGCCAGCTGCCTACGGCTGATCCCCACACCCCCCCGTTGATACGTTCCGCAGCGCGATGCCGTTATCCGGTGGTGCCGTACCGCACTTTCGTACCCATGATGCGCCCGCTCTTCCTGTTGCTCACCCTGCTCATGGCCTGGCCCTCCCTGGGCCAGAGCCTCTACGGCCGCAAGAAGAAGGACATCATCCCCCTCGACGGACAGGCCAAGCGCATCGGGTGGTTCATCGGGCCGGGGCTTACCTACACCTTGCCGCCCTTCGCCGAGAGTGAGCGCGAACAGTTCCGCAACGGCGACACGCTGTACCGCGCCACTTACGATGCCAGCGGGCGCCTGGGCCTGTACCTCGAAGGCGGCCTCACGTGGTATACGCGCGACCCGGTGATCGTGGACTACTTCGATGCGGGTTTCGCCTACAAGAACCTTCGTGGCTCCGAAGCCTTCGAAGGCGTGTTCCAGCGCGGCGACAGCGTGGCGCCCCTCACCGGTGAAGGGGACTTCGCGGAACGGCTGATCACCTTCAACATCAACGCCAACAAGTTCATCCCCACCTGGCAATACCAGTTCGTGCAACTGAGCCTGGGGGCCAATGTTGACTATCGCCTGGGGCAGGACCTTGCCCATACGGGCGATCCGCTGCTGAACGCGCATGCCTTCCCGCCCGATCTCTGGGCACAGGCGCACTTTAAAGTGGGTTATGGCTTCAAGCTCACCGGCCACCTGATCCTGATACCGGCCATCGAGTCGCCCATCTTCAACTTCAACCCGGCGGACATCGACTTCGGGCGAATGCAGTGGTTCAGCAGCACCTACCGTCCGCTGATCTTCAGCGTGCGCTTCCTGTTCCTACGCGCCCGCAATGGCTTCGACTGCCCGCCCCCCATCAAGCACAAAGGCGAGATCAAGCAGTACAAGCAGGACGGCTATCACCCTTAGCGCAGGAACGGATTGCTGCGCTTCTCCTGCCCGATGGTGGTCTCCGGACCATGGCCGCAGTAGACCTTCACATCGTCGCCCAACGGGAACAGTTCGTTGCGGATGCTTGCCAGCAGCGTTTCGAGGTCGCCGCCGGGCAGATCGGTGCGGCCGATGCTGTTCATGAAAAGCACATCACCCGCGATGATGAAGCGCTGCGCTTCACTGTACAAGGCGATATGGCCGGGCGCATGGCCGGGTACGAAGAGGATCCGGAGACGGTCGTCGCCGAGCACGAGGTCGGTGCCGGGGACGAGTTCGCTGGCGGGTGCAGGGCCGGGTTCGTAGGGTAGGCCGAACATGCGGGCCACGTTCGGTGCACCGTCGTAGAGCACGCGGTCCGCGGGGTGCAACGCGGGTTCCAGGCCGTACCGCTGGTGGGCCCATGCACAGCCCATCACATGGTCGATGTGGGCGTGGGTGAGCACAAGCTGTACCGGGGTGAGCGCGTTCTCCGTCAAGTATTGCTCCAGTTCGTGTTCCTCACTTGCGTTCCAACAGCCGGGATCGATCAGGATGGCCTGCGAACCGTTGTGCAACACATAGGTGTTCTCCTGGAAGGGGTTGAAGGTGAATTTGGCGACGCTGAGCATGGCAGGAATTGCCCGAAATTTGTACGCTTCGGTGGCGTTGAAGGCCCCCGAAAGTAGCTATCTTCCCCTCGTGCTCATCGCCCCGCTCCGTCGCCGCCGTGCCCTGCTCGCCCTGCTCCTGCTGCTGGCCGTGACGGGAGTACGCGCCCAGTTCTATTCGGGCTCGCAACAGGAGTACGGCAAGAACCGTGTGCAATACCAGGACTTCCTCTGGCAGCAGTACCGCTTCGCCGACATGGAGGTGTTCTTCTACAAGGAGGGGCGCGACCTGGCCCGCTTCACTGCGCAGGCTGCCACGAAGCACTTGAAGGAGTTGGAGAAGGACATGGACTATGCCCTCGATGAACGTCTGCAGTTCATCGTGTACAACTCGCTCACCGACTTCCGGCAGAGCAACATCGGTCTGGCCGGCATGCAGGGTGAGAACAACATCGGCGGCCTCACCCGCATCGTGGGCACCAAGATCTTCGTGTACTATGAGGGTGACCATACGCTGCTCGAACGACAGATCCGTTCGGGCATCGCACACGTGATCATCGACCAGATGATGTTCGGCGGCAATTGGCGCGACATGCTCAAGAGCTCCACGTTCATGAGCCTGCCCGCCTGGTTCACGGATGGCATCATCTCCCACCACTCGCGTACGTGGGATGCGGAGTTGAACGACCGTGTGCGCGATGGGATCCTGAGCGGGCGTTTCGCGAAGCTCAACCGGTTGGAGGGTGAGGATGCCCGGGCCATGGGCCATGCCATCTGGAAGTACGTGGCCGATGTGTACGGTCCTGGCGTGATACCCAACATCCTGTACATGACCCGTGTGAGCCGCAATCCGGAAAGCGGGTTCCTGTACGTGCTCGGCGTTTCGCTCAAGACCCTGTCGCAGGAATGCCATCAATTCTACCGCAGCCGCTTCACCGAGGAGGAGCGGATGCTGCAGGTGATGCCCCAGGAGCCGCTGCCCATCCGCACCAAACGTCAGCGTACCTACGATCAGTTCAAGGAGAGCCCGAACGGTCGCCACCTGGCCTGGGTGAGCAATGAGCTTGGCCAGTACAAGGTGTGGATCTACGAGGTCGGTACCGGCAAGCTGCGCCGCATCGTGAAGGGCGAGAAGAAGCTGGACCGCATCGTGGACCGCAGTTATCCGGTCCTGGCCTGGCATCCCAGCGGACGTGCGCTGAGCTATGCCGTGGAACGCAAGGGCAGGCTGCTGCTGCGCACCTACTCGCTGGATGATGGCCGGACCTCCGAACGCGAAGTGCTCCAGTTGGAGAAGATCCTCTCCATGGACTATTCCACCGATGGCCGCAACCTGGTGCTGAGCGCCGTGCGTGAAGGCCGCACCGACCTGTACCTGTACTATGTGATCGGTAATCGTCAGGAGCAGCTGACAGACGATCAATACGACGACCTTGATGCACGCTTCGTGGATGATGACCGCCGTGTGATCTTCAGCAGCGATCGTCCTGATGACACCTTGCGCACCACGAAGGACGTGGGCCTGGTGAACGGCAGCAAGGACGTGTTCCTGCTTGATGTGGCGGGCCGGTCGCCGATCCTCACTCGGCTGACCAACACCCCGGGGGTGAACGAACTGCAGCCATCGCGCTACGACAGCATCCACTACACCTACCTGAGCGATGTGGACGGTCTGGTGAACCGCTTCCTGGTGCGCTATGACAGTGCGGTGAGCCACATCGACACCACCGTGCATTATCGCTACTTCACCGTGGAGGAGCGTGCCACCGACCTGCGGCGGTCCATCCTGGAGCATCATGTGAACGTGGGCAAGGGCCGCTTCACGCAGCTGCAGCGTGTCAACGGTCGCTACGAGTTCAGGCTGGGCAACGTGTACGAAGAGGTGCGCAGTGATCGTGGCGAACGGCCGGGCGGTGAAGGTGAGCGGGCTGCCGGCACGGGTGCTGATGAAGGCTTCAGTCCCGTGGTGAAGGTCGATCCACAGGTGGAACGACCCGCCGGCGACGATGCGGTGGACATCCGGAACTACGTGTTCCTCGATGAGCTCAATGGCACCGCACCAGCCAAGCCCCGACCCAACGCGCGTCCGGCCCTGACGGCGACGACCGATTCATTGGGGAGCAAGCCTTTCGCCTATCCCGAACAGCGCAACTACAACCTCAACTTCACGGTGGACCAGGTGGTCACCCAGGTGGACAACAGCTTCAGCAACCAATTCTATCAGCCCTTTGCCGGGGCCGCCAACCTCAATCCCGGTCTGAGCGGGCTCACCCGCCTGGGCGCGGCCGACCTCTTCGAGGACCATCGCATCATCGGTGGCTTCCGCCTGGCGCTGGACCTGAACAACAACGACTACCTGATCGCTTACGAGAACCTGAAGCGGCGGATGGACAAGCGCATATCCTTCCAGCGCCAGGCTTTCCAGAGCATCGATCAGTTCGGCGTGGTGAAGGCCGTGACCCACAATGTGCGTTACCAATTGAGCTGGCCCTTCAGTGAGCTCGCCAGTGTGCGCGGTTCTGTGATGTACCGCAACGACCGTTATGTGCGGCAGAGCATCGACCCCATCAGCCTGCGTGTTGCCAACAGCTTCGACCAGCTCTTCGGTGCCAAGCTTGAATACGTGTACGACAGCTCCATGCCGCGCGGTCTCAACCTGTGGACCGGTTGGAAGCTGAAGGTCTTCGGTGAATACTATCAACACCCCACCGAACAGGGCGACATGCAGGTGGTGGGCCTTGACCTGCGGCATTCGCTGAAGGTGCACCGCGAGCTCATCTGGGTGACCCGCCTGGCCGGTGCGCACAGCATGGGCAGCCGCAAGATCATCCACTTCCTGGGCGGCGTGGACAACTGGCTGTTCGCCCGGGTGGACAACAGCATCCCCATCGACTTCTCGCAGAACTACTTCTTCCAGACGATGTCCGTCCCCATGCGGGGATTCTTCTACAATGCGCGCAATGGTTCCAGCTTTGGCGTTGCCAACACGGAACTCCGCGTGCCCATCGTGCGCTACTTCGTCAACCGGCCCATCCGCTCCGATCTGCTGAACCACCTGCAGGTGACCGCATTCGGCGATGTCGGCTCCGCCTGGACAGGCTCTGACCCCTACTCCGAGGACAACACCTTCAATCAGGTGGTGGTGGCACGCAACCCCTTGCGCATCACCATTGATAGTCAGCGCGAGCCCATCGTGGCCAGCTATGGCTTCGGTCTGCGCACCCGGCTGCTGGGCTACTTAGTGCGCGCCGACTGGGCTTGGGGCATCGACGATGGTGTGGTGCTGCCGCGCGTGTTCCACTTCTCCCTCAGCCTCGACATCTGACGCATGGATGCACAGCAGGCGCTCTGGTTGGTGATCATCGGGCTTGCGGCAGGCATCCTCAGTGGTCTGGTGGGCATCGGCGGTGGTCTGGTGATGGTGCCCGCCATGGTATGGCTGCTTGGCTATTCACAGCACCAGGCGCAGGGCACCAGCCTGGCGGTGCTCATGCTGCCCGTGGTGTTCCTCGCCGTCCGGGACTATTACAAGGCCGGGCACATCGATCCCAAAGTGGTGGGTGTCATCGCGTTGGCCTTCGTCCTCGGCGGCTTCTTCGGTGGCAAATGGGCCCTGGCGCTTCCCGCCGATCAGCTCAAGAAGATCTTCGGTGTGGTGCTGCTCGCCGCCGCCTTGAAACTGCTCCTCTCCAAGTGATCGATCGCATCCGCACCGAGGTCGTCGCGCTCCAGCATCGCCTGGTGGAATGGCGCCGCCACCTGCACCGCCATCCCGAACTCTCCTTCCAGGAACACGCCACGGCGGCCTTCGTGGACGAGGTGCTGCGAGCCGAAGGGATCACCACCCGCACCAATGTGGGACGTCTGGTGCCGGACGCGTACGGTACCGGTGTGATCGCTCTGGTCAGAGGCGAGGTCGCACCCTCCGATCGCTGCTTCGCCATTCGCGCGGACCTCGATGCCCTGCCCATCCAGGAGGTGGGCAAGCCGGGCTATTGCAGCACGGTGCCCGGTCTGATGCACGCCTGTGGCCACGACGCGCACACGGCGATGGTGCTCGGTGCCGGCATCGCGCTGCATCGCCTGCGCAAGGCATGGAGCGGCACGGTGGTGCTCGTGTTCCAGCCCGGCGAGGAGAAGGAGCCCGGTGGTGCCTCGCTGCTGGTGAAGGAGGGCGTGTTCAACGATCCGAAGCCGGCGGGCATCCTGGGCCAGCATGTGACACCCGAACTGGCCGTTGGCAAGCTCGGCTTCCGCCCGGGTCCCTTCATGGCCGCAGCCGATGAACTGTACATCACCGTAAAGGGCAGGGGAGGGCATGCCTCCGTGCGCCACCGCCTGGTGGACCCGATCCTGATCGCAGCACGCCTGTTGCCCGCGCTCTATACCGAGGCGCAGGCGGCTGTGCCCGAAGGCGAGCCCATGGTACTCAGCTTCGGCAAGGTGATCGCCGCCGGGGCCACCAACATCGTACCCGATACGGTGGCCATCGACGGCACCCTGCGCACCTTCAACGAGGACCTGCGTGCGCGCCTGCACGAACTGCTGCCAGGTATCGCCTCGCGTATCGCCCGGGACGGCGGTGGTGAGGTGGAGTTCAGGATCGTGAAGGGCTCGCCGGTGGTGAAGAACGATCCGGCGCTCACAGCCCGGATGCGCGCGCTGGCCGTGGACCTGGTGGGTGCGGAGAACGTGGTGGACATGGACCTTCGCATGGGTGCAGAGGATTTCGCCTACTACACGCATGTGATGCCCGGCTGTTTCTTCCGCCTGGGTACGGGCAATCCTATCAAGGCAGGCACGCAGAGCGGTCTGCACACGGCCGACTTCGACATCGACGAGGATGCGCTGGTGCTTGGCGCGACGATGATGGCGATGGGGGCGGTGAGTGAGGTCGGTTACAGGCCCCTCATCCCACGATGATGTCGTCCACCTCGATCACCGGCCGTCCGTTCTTCGTGTGAACGGTGAGCTCCACGGTGCTGGAGGTACGGCCTCGCGCCGTAAATAGATCGAGCCGCAGGTTGAAGGCCCCCGCCCAATTGCGGACCGGTGTGATGCGCAGGTCGCGCCACACGTTCTCAGGCGGCATCACCAGCGTCCCCACGTCATCCACAGCAGCCTCCAGATCATCTGCGCTGAGGCGCGTGCCGCCGGTGGCCTGCTCCAGTTCATCGAAGCGTCGCTCCACCAGCAGCTTCATGACATGCTTGGCGACGAGGGTGAGGTCGTTGGGGCTCATGGCCTTGATCTGTCCGGTGATGGCGAATGGTCACCAAGCGAGTAGCCTGTTGTACCTAGTTCGCCACCTCGCTCATGAACTTCAGCCGTACCATGCGCAATTCCTCCTCGCTGTAATCGCTATCGAACTCCACCCGAGCGGTCTCGATGTCGTCGGTCTCGGCGTCGCGGAAGTAGTCCATGATCTCCTCGAGCACATCGGACTCCAGCACGTCGTTGAGGTGGTAGTTGATGTCGAGCTTGGTGCCGCTCTGCACGATGCTCTCCAGCTCGGTGAGCAGTGCGTCCATCGTCAGGTTGCGGGACTTGGCGATGGCATCGAGCGGCAGACGCTTGTCGATGTTCTGGATGATGTGGACCTTGTGGGTGCTCTTGTTGGCCACGCTGCGCACCACCACCTCCTCGGCACGCTCGATGTCGTTCTCGTCCACGTAGCGCGCGATGAGCTCCACGAAGGGCTTGCCGAACTTCTGCGCCTTGCCCGGTCCCACCCCGCTCACTTGGGTGAGTTCTTCGATGGTGATGGGATAACGCATGGTCATCTCCTCCAACGAGGGGTCGCCGAAGAGCACCCAGGGCTGCAGCTTCAGCTTCTGGGCCTGGCTGCGACGCAGGTCCTTCAGCATGGCCATCAGCTTCTCATCGGCCGCGGCACCGGCGCGCACGATGGGCTCATCCTCACCTCCACCTTCGAAATCGCTGTAGTCCCGCTCCTTCACGAACTTGATGGAAGTGGGCTTGGCGAGGAACTTCTTTCCTTCTTCGGTCAGGCTGAGGTTGCCGTAGGTCTCGATGTCCTTGTGCAGGTAGCCGCCCACATTGGCCTGGCGGATCACGGCCATCCAATGGTGGCTGTCCTTGTCGGCACCTTCGCCGTAGACCTTCAGCTTGTCGCCCTTGTAGTTCTTGATCTCGCTGGTCTCCGTGCCGGTGAGCAGGTCGCAGATGAACTTGGCGCGGTGGCGCTCCTTGCTCTCCTTCACCCCGCGCAGCACCAGGGCCAGGTCCTCCTTCGCCTCGAACTGCTCGCGCGGGTTGGCACAGTTGTCGCAGCCTTTGTTGCAGTTGGCCGCATCGAACTCCTCCCCGAAGTAGTGGAGCAGGAATTTCCGGCGGCACATGCTGGTCTCGGCGAAGCTCACCGTATCCGCCAGCAGCTGCTTGCCGATCTCCTGCTCGGCCACGGGCTTGCCCTGCAGGAACTTCT
>CAYZBO010000070.1:0-7012 GCA_964476665.1 uncultured Chryseobacterium sp.
GGATGCCCGTCTGCCGCCGGATGTTGTTCACGTGCACGAAGAAGTGCTTGTCGCCCGCCATGAACAGGGGTATCATGCCCAGGCGCGGTTGCTTCAGCCAGGCCTCCATGTTCAAGCGCACGTTGCGGCGCTTCATCTTGATATCCGCGCTGATCAGGATGTTCTCCACCCCGAGCTTGCCGGTGATCCGAGCGACGTTGCGGCGCGCCAGGTCGGTCACCAGGCCCCAATCATAGGTGAAGGTGAGCGGGGTCATGCCGAACTCCTTCACCAGCAAGTGCAGGCCGTAGCTGCTGTCGCGGCCGCCGCTGAAGGCCACGATGCAGTCCTGCTTGCCATCGTTGCGGCGGTACTTGGCAAGCACCTCCTCGAACTGGGGCCGTTTGTCCACCTTCAGGCCCTTCGGCTTGTAGCTGTGGCAATAGTTGCATACGCCTTGCGCATCGTAGGCGATGTAGGGGAACGTCTCGGGCAGCAGGCACTTGCTGCAGCGCCGGATCGTGCGCATCACCTCCTCGGGGAACTCGATGAGCTTGCGCAGTCGGCCCTCATCGCTGGTGGCCACCGCACGCGCTGCACTGCCTCCGCCTTGGGAATGGTCGGTGATGGCGAAGGGTGCAACAGGTTCCAAGGAGGGGCCGGCCGCAGTGGCTTTCAGTCCGAAGTCCGAGATGGACCAAGCCCCCAGGTCGACCAGCTTGCCGGTGAAGGGCTGCAGCCATTGCACATCCTTCCCGGCATACCGCTCCTTCACGCCTTCGCGCTGCGTAAAGGTGCGCGCGATGTAGGCCTCGCTGGCGAACACGAGGCTTCCAGCTTCATCGGTGATGGTGTAAAGAGACCCGGTATTGGTGGCCAGCAGCACCTGTTGTGCATCACTTATCAGAATGGCCACGCTGGCGGCCCCTTCCATCTCTTGGAACATGCGGCGGATGGCCTCCACGGGTCCAAGGCCCTCCTTCAGGAAGAGCCGGAAGAGTGCGGCAAGCACCTCCGTATCCACCTCATAGTTCCGCTCGATACGCCCGGCATACTTGGCCCACAGGGCATCCACGTTGGTGACGATGCCGTTGTGCACCATCACCAGGCCGTCCTTGATGCAGGGCTGGTTGTTGAAGTTGTGCTCCTGCGTGCCGTTGGTCACCAGGCGGCTGTGGGCGATAACAGCGAGCTCCTGCTGACCGTTCGAGAAGGGCGGCGCCAAGGCCTTGGCCAGAAAACCGCGGTAGGCCTGGGAACGGATCAGTTCGCTGGCCGGTACATCGTCCTTGGTGACATAGATGGTCCGGTCGGTCGCACTGCGGATGGCGATCCCACTGCTCTCCTTACCGCGTGTTTCACTGAGGGTGAAGAGCTCGCGAATGACGCTTTCAGCCAGGGACTGGTCGAGACCTGCCTCCGCTTTGGCGAGTATGCCGAAGATGCCGCACATCTATTGATCGATCACGTTGAACCGGATACCGTACCGGCTGAAGAAATCCCTCACTTCCTGCCAGCCCGACCGCCTGCTGAACCGCGTGGAGCGGCCGAGGATGTCGAACCAGGCCTTGCCGTCAGCATCGAGCGTTTGCTGCTGGTCCGTGGTCAAGGGGCCAAGGTACACCGCAACGGGTTGGTCGGGTACGCCGGTCATCGTCCTGGCATAACGCATGGCGGTGCCTTCATCCTGGATCACAAGTCCATCGCCGGTGTCCTCATGCGGCACCGGGCGGTCGTGTTTGAAGGCTTGGAATTCGGCGAACTCCTTCAGGATCTCAAGCACACGGGCATGTTTCTGCTCCTCGGTGAACTCCTTGATGTACTCGGGTCCGGTCCGCAACACCTTCGCCGGAGCGCCTGCCGCCAGCGACCGTGCGGGGATGTCCTTGGTGATGATGGACCCAGCGCCGATGGTGGCGTACTCGCCCACGGTGACGTTGGGCATGACGAACACCCGCCAGGGGAACCAGACACCACGCTGGATATGCACGGGACCGAAGCTCACCGGGAACCCGTCCAGTTGGGACTGCCACGAGCCATGGGTGAAGATGTAGTTGGCCCCTCCGATCCCAGCATCGTCATCGATGGTGATGGGCTCTGTCGGGTTCAGGAAGCTGTAGGGGAACACCTTCACCCGCTTGCCGATGACAAGCTTGGAGCGGGGCGTGAGCATCCCTCCCACCACCACTTGCTCCATGATGGCACTGTCGTCGCCGACGCTCAGCTCGTTCGTGTCAACGGCCACCATGCTGTGGATCCTTACGCGTTTGCCGAGCTTCAGCTGGCGAACATTGATGAAGCTCATCGGACCGATGCGGGTATCGTCACCGATCTCAATGGATCGTGCCGTGATCACCGAAAGCAGGCCCAGCTTCACCCCTTTGCCGATCCGCGCACCCTTCATGCGGTAGTAGGCGCATTTCAGTGGCGAAGGCAACAAGCCCACGGTGATCATTTTGCCGATCGGAATGCTCATCGTCGCAGAAGGTTCACGCCTGTTTTGGCCAAGTTCGTTGCCGTGTCCGCGGCCCATTGCATGGCATGGCCGGTCGGCGAGTCGGTCCACCTTTCCGGATGTACTTGGAACACCAGACGATGGTGTGGACGTTCCTGGAAGTACTTCAACAACTCCTTGCCCGAACCGAAGCTTGCCGGTACGTTACTATCCACATGATCGCGCCGGTTTGAGCGGCCGCTCGACCAATTGCGCCCGGTATCCGTGATGTAGGCGATATCCGAGTAGTCGATATCGAGGTAAAGCTCACCCAACATACCATAGCGGTCCTTGAGCAGCTTGTGCCTGACAGGGTCCCGCCAGAGGTCGCGATTGTCATAGGGTTTCAACGGGCGGCCATGCATGCAGCAGGTGGTGATGGTGGCCACGGTCCGCAGTTGGTCCAGTTTCTCCTCGAAATCGACCAAGGCCTTGTCCACATCACCGTTGGTCTCCGACAGGTTCTCGTAGTGATAGCCGACCTCATGCCCCATTCCTTCGATGGCGCGGATCAACTCGGCATCGAAGGTGTAGGGCACACGGAAGTAGTAGGAGGCCGCCAAACCCAGCTGATGCTCCACGCGTGCCATGGCCATCGCCCGTTGTGGTTTGCGGTCCACATCATGTCGAAGTGCACAGAAACGTGGGGGGAGGTCATGTCCGATGAGGTCCCGGAACGGAACGGTTGTTCGGAAATGCTGCTGCAGCGCGGTCAGGTAGCTGCGATAAGAATCCAACGTGAAATCCCTCATGGCACATTCACTTGTACAACCGCTCGTTGTCCTGCATGTCCATCCACATGGCGAAGATCAGCGCCTGGAACCCGCTGGTCGCCAGGAACAGGAAGGCGATCAGCGGCTCGGTGTTCACCACGCTGCCGGTCACAAAGGCCTTGCCGATCTTCCATGCATAGGGAAGGCTGACGAGCAGGGCAAGGAAGCTGTAATTGTAGAAGATGAAGAGCGGGTGGAAGTCCTTGAAGAGGTACTTGCGCCACAGGCGGATGAAGAAGCTCTTGATGAGCAGACGGCTCACCCGGGGGATCACCTTCATCACCTTCATCTTGCTCTGCTCGCCCACGCGGTACACGGGCTTGATCTCCACCTCGCGCAGGGTGCACTGGGCGATGTTGAGCTTCACGAGCATGTCGTTGGGCATGCCGTAGCTGCGGTAGATCTTGTGGAGCTTGATGGCCTGCATGGCGCGCAGCCCGATGGCGGTGTAGCCGGTCTGGGTGTCGCTCACGCGCCAGTAGCCGCTGGCCAGCTTGGTGAGGATGCTGAGGATGCTGTTGCCGAAGAACCGCACCCGCGGGATCACCAGCCAGGCGCTGCGGTGGATCAGGCGGTTGCCCTTCACATAGTCGATGCCCTCCTCGATCACCGGCAGGCAGATGCTCTCCAGTTCGTTGGGGTCCATCTGGCCGTCGCCGGCCATCACCGCGGTGCAGTCGATGGCGTGGTCCTGGCACCATTTGTAGCCGCGGGCGATGCCGGCTCCCACCCCGCCGTTCTGCAGGTTGTTGATGAGGATGATGCGGTCGGTCTCCGGATGCTCGTTCACCACCTCGCTGGGCACGTAGTGCGCCATCTCGCGCTCACTTTCTTCCTGCAGCACCAGCTCGGCCTCGTTCCAGCGGGTGCGCTCGACCTTGTACGGCGGAATGCGCTTCCCTTCGCCCTTCGCGCGGTCCTTGGCGATCAATTCCTTCACCACCTCGGCGGTGCGGTCCGGGCTGCAGTCGTTCACCACCACGATGCGGTCCACGAAGTCGGGCATCGTCTCGATCACGAAGCCGATCTGGCTTTCCTCATTGTAGCAGGGAACGACGACGGCTACGGTCTTGCCTTTGAGCATGCGGACGCGGATTGTTGCGCAAAGATGATCGTTCGTCCGGAACGGGCTTCCCGTGGTCTCCCGTACGGCCGCGCTACCATTCGACCTTCACTTGGTCCCGTTCATCATTCCCGCGCAGCATCGGTCGTTCCGCTCCGGCTATCTTCGGAGCGAACAACGAACGACCATGGAATTCTTTCAGTGGCATTGGTGGGCCGGGCTGGCCATCCTCCTCTTCATCGCCGAGATCTTCGTCCCGGGCTTCTTCCTGCTCTGCCTTGGTGTTGGCGGCGTGGGGGCCAGTATCACCGCCGCGATCGGTCTGGGATCCAGCGCGCAGCTGGTGGCCTTCTCCGCCTTCAGCCTGGTGGCCTTCTTCACCATTCGACCCGTGCTGATGAAGCGCATGTGGAACGCGCCTGAGGTGCGGACCAACATGGATGCCCTGGTCGGCCAACGGGGCCGGGTGTCGCAGGACTTCGACCCCGGACTGCGCCTTGGTCGGGTGGCCGCTGGTGGTGACGACTGGCGCGCTGAATGTGTGAACGACCGCGTCCTGCGTGTGGGCGACCTGGTGGAGGTGGTCCGCGTGGATAGCAATACGCTTATCGTCAAACCGCTCGAAAAAGCCTGAATCCTCCCTACGAACTCCCTCAACCAGAACCACTCATGAACGCCGGAACCGTCATTCTCCTCCTACTCGCGCTGCTCATCGTCTTCATCATTGTGAAAGGCGTGCGCATCGTCCAGCAAAGCGAAGCCATGGTCATCGAGCGCCTTGGCAAATACCGCACCACCCTCACTGCTGGCTTCAACGTCATCATCCCCATCTTCGACAAGCCCCGCGAGATCGTGTTCCGCTTCACACGCGACCTGCCCGATGGCAACAAGTACGTGCAGTTCGTGAAGAAGGAGCGCATCGACCTGCGCGAGACCGTGTACGATTTCCCGCGCCAGAACGTGATCACCAAGGACAACGTGATGACCGAGATCAACGCGCTGCTCTATTTCCAGGTGATGGACCCGGTGAAGGCGATGTACGAGATCGAGAACCTGCCGCTGGCCATTGAGAAGCTGACCCAGACCACCCTTCGTAACGTGATCGGTGAACTGGACCTGGACGAGACGCTCACCAGCCGCGACACCATCAACATGAAGCTGCGCCAGATCCTCGACGAGGCCAGCAACAAGTGGGGGGTGAAGGTGAACCGCGTGGAACTCCAGGACATCAACCCCCCGCGCGACATCCGCGAGGCCATGGAGAAGCAGATGCGTGCCGAACGCGATCGCCGTGCACAGATCATCGATGCGGAGGGTAGCAAGCGCGCTGCTGTGTTGCAGGCGGAAGGTGTGCAGCAGGCGGAGATCACCACGGCCGAAGGTCAGAAGCAGGCCCAGATCCTGGAGGCCGAAGGTGATGCCCAATCCCGCATCCGCCGCGCCCAGGGTGAGGCCGAGGCCATCCGCCTGGTGACCGATGCCATCAAGGGGTCCAATGCGGACCCCACCAATTACCTCATCGCCATGAAATACCTGGAAACGCTGAAGGAAATGACCAGCGGCCAGAACAACAAGGTGATCTACATGCCCTACGAAGCCACAGGCGTGCTAAGCAGCGTGGGCGGCATCAAGGAGATGCTGGAGGCCAACAAGAAAGCCTGACCGCGCGGATCGTGCTGAAAGCCCCGCTGGCAGTGCGCCGGCGGGGCTTTTGCTTGGCTTCGGCCTGCATGCAACGATGTGCTGTCAGAACCTTCCTCCCAATTTCCCGTATCTTTGCATCGTTCGCTCGCAAGTGAACACGCCCCCCGCGCCCAGCTCTCGCTCTCGAGCTTTTGTCCAGGCGCATTCCACCAGCGGCTCATTGAACGCCGGACCGATCGCAGGGGCAGCCAACACCATCATAGGTGGGTTCAGGCTCAATGACCTGGGCACATCGCATCACTTCCTGCGCAGGGAACCGTACTGCGCAAACTCGAATGGAACGTACCTCGTTCAACGACCTGGGGCTGATAGAGCCCATCCTCAAAGCCCTTCAGACCGAAGGTTACACCCACCCCACCCCCATCCAGGAGCAGGCCATCCCGCACCTGATCAAGGGCCGCGACCTGCTCGGTTGCGCGCAGACCGGCACCGGCAAGACCGCCGCGTTCGCCATCCCCATCCTGCAGACCCTCCACGCCAAAGGGCCACAGGGAGCGCGGCGCAAGATCAAGACGCTCATCCTCACCCCCACCCGCGAACTGGCCATCCAGATCGGGGAAAGCTTCGCTGCGTACGGACGCAATCTGCAACTGAAGCATTCCGTGATCTTCGGTGGCGTGGGTCAGAAGCCCCAGACCGATGCGTTGCACTCTGGTGTGGACATCGTGGTGGCCACGCCCGGCCGTCTGCTGGATCTCATGCAGCAAGGCTACGTGCACCTTAATGACCTGGAGATCTTCGTGCTCGATGAGGCCGACCGCATGTTGGACATGGGCTTCATCCACGATGTGAAGAAGGTGATCGCCAAGCTGCCGCACAAGCGCCAGACGCTCTTCTTCAGTGCCACCATGCCACCGGAGATCGCCAAGCTGGCCAACAGCATCCTCACCGACCCCATCAAGGTGGAGGTGGCACCCGTGAGCAGCACGGCGGATACCATCGACCAACACATCTTCTTCGTGGACCGCACGGACAAGAACAAGTTGCTGTTGCACCTGC
>CAYZBO010000070.1:7022-16791 GCA_964476665.1 uncultured Chryseobacterium sp.
CGTCTTCTCGCGCACCAAGCATGGCGCGAACAAGATCGCCAAGGTGCTCACCCAGGCTGGCTTTGCAGCGGAGGCGATCCACGGCAACAAGAGCCAGACCGCACGTCAGAACGCCCTCAAAGGCTTCAAGGAAGGCAAGTTGCGTGCCTTGGTGGCTACGGATATCGCTGCGCGTGGCATCGACATCGACGGGCTCACGCACGTGATCAACTTCGATCTGCCCAACGTTCCCGAGACCTACGTACATCGCATTGGCCGCACCGGTCGCGCCGGAGCCAGTGGCAAAGCCCTCTCGTTCTGCGACCATGAGGAGAAGGAATACCTACGCGATATCACCCGCCTCATCAAGCGTGACATTCCTGTGGTGAGCGATCACCCGTACGTGATGGTGGGTGGCCCCAAGAAGGCGGAACCCGAGGTGCGCGAGCCCCGTCAGCCGCGTGGACCCGGCCGAGGACAAGGCCAGCGCACCAGTGGCCGCCCGCAGGGTGAACGCAGTGGCAACAGCGGTGGTCGCGATGGTCAACGCCGCAATGACCGCGGTCCCCGCGAGCAGCGTCCGGCGCAGGCACAAGGACCTCGCCGCGATGATCGCGCTGGCCGCGAACAGCGCCCCGCCCGGACCAACGCACCCCGAACCGAACGTCGCGATGACCGTTCAGGACGGGAGCAGCGACCTGCCCAGGGCCAGCGGAGCGAACGCCGTGACGACCGCCCACGCCAGGACCAGCGCCGCGACCAACAGCGTCCCGAGCGTGACCAGCGGCCGCGCGATACACAGCGCGAACGTGCACCCCAGGAGGAGCGTCGCAGCACCGCTGCCAAGCCCGACTACGCCGCGCTCACCAAGGAACTCTTCGGTGAGGACCTGGAGCGCAGCAAGGGTGGTGAGCAGTCGGACAAGAAGAAGAAAGGGTTCGGTCTCGGCCGTTTGTTCGGCCGGTGATAGCCGGGTTGTTCAGATCAAGGGAAGCCGGGAGCGATCCCGGCTTTCTCATGCCCGGGCGGCTTCCACCTCCTGTGTGTCCTGCGTCCGAAGCGCCTCCTGCAGTTGCCTGCTGGTCTGACTGCTGCCATCGTGGCTCCAGCCTGGAGGGCCGAAAATGTACATCAGCTTGTTGCGCAGGCCGGGTGCACGCTTCACGTCACGCCAGATCTCCTGGTACTCGAACAGGTTGTGTGTCAACGGACTGTATGTGTCCGGATCGTGGCTGATGCCGTATTGCGGCTTCACACCGGGAAGGGGGTCCTGCCAGGTGCCGTACAGCCGGTCCCAGATGACCAGGATGCCGCCGTGGTTGCGGTCGAGGTACTCCGTGTTGCTGCTGTGGTGCACCACATGGACGAAGGGCGTATTGAACACTTTCTCGAACCAGCCCAGTGATGGCACCAACTGGCTATGCAGGAAGAACTGGTAGAACGAGTTCACGATCAAACAAGTCGCGATCATGATGGGCTCAAAGCCCAACAAGGGCATCCACAGCCAATAGACCGGCTTGAACAAGGCGATGAACCAGCCGTTGCGGATGCTCACGGTGAGGTTGAACATGCGACCCGAATGGTGAGGCAGATGCGCCGCCCAGAGGACCCGTACGTTGTGGCACAGCCGGTGGTGCCAGTAGAAGTTGTGGTCGTCCGCAAGAAGGCACAGGAGCCACACGTACCATGCCCAGCCCAGGCTCTCATAGCCGAACAAGGCCTCCCGGTAAGGCGCAGACCAGGAGAAGAGCAACATGTACAGGGTTATCTCGAATACGTTGACCACCACTTTGATGATGGTGGCCACCGAACCCATCACGAACCCCGCCCAACTCTCCTTCAGGTCATACAGTTCCTTGGCGCGGAAGTACTCGAACACGATCAACGCTACGAAGAACGGGTAGATGTAGCGCGCCCCTATCCCCTCGATCGGCAGCTCGGGTAGCTGCGCCTTCATTTCCAACCAAGCCTCAATGATGTTCACCTTCAGCAAAATTCCTGCTCGCAATGTACGTAAAGCTTGACGGGTTCACGGCCGCCGGGAGCCCGGCAGGCTGAACACCATTGCGGCCTTCCGTGCAGCATTGGTCCGCGGGTGACCTCCATTTCCGCAAGGTGAAGCCGCGCAGCGGCCCCTTCCTCGTCGCCAGGACGTCAGGTGCGATGTCCTGCTGCCGTGTCCATCTTTGCCTCATGCGCACATTCGCCCTGCTCCTGCTTGCCTTTCACCTATCGTCATCGGCCCAGGTGCCGTTGAACGGTCCCATGGTGGGCCACTGCGACATGTTGGAGGTTACCATCTGGATGCAATGCAAGGGACCCTGTGAGGCGGCCATTGAGTATTGGGCACTGGACAGGCCGGACAGCGTGCTGCGAACTCCGTCCGTTCGTTCTTCAGTGGAGCAGGCACACGCCTTCGATGTCGTGGTGCGCCCGGTGCTGCCAGGCACCACCTACGGATACCGTCCGGTGATCGATGGAACGGCGTTGGACCTGGGCCAGCCCCTCTCCTTCCGAACGCAGACGCTCTGGGCGCATCGCACCGACCCACCTCCGTTCCGGGTGATTCTGGGCAGTTGCGCGTACATCAATGAGCCCGCCTACGACCGCCCTGGTCGTCCCTATGGTGGCGACCTCGGCATTTTTGCGAGCATGGCTGCCCGAAAGGCCGAACTGATGCTCTGGCTTGGTGACAACGTTTATCTGCGGGAACCGGATTGGGGTAGCAGGACCGGTTTCCTGCACCGATACACCCACACCCGGTCTGAGCCCGCGTTGCAGGCCCTGCTCCGCACTGGTGCCCACTATGCCATCTGGGACGATCATGACCACGGTCCGAACGACTCCGATGGGAGTTTCGTGCACAGCGGGACCGCTCGGGAGGTGTTCGATCTGTTCTGGCCCAACCCTACCTGCGGTGTGCCCGGCGTTCCAGGCATCGGAACCGATCTCAGCCATGCAGATGTGGACTTTTTCCTGCTGGACAACCGCACCTATCGGGTTCCGGGCGATGTGCGCACCGCGGAGCCTGCCATCCTGGGTGCAGCGCAGCTTGACCGCCTGATCCGTGCGTTGAAATACAGCCGGGCATCCTTCAAGGTGGTGGCGGTGGGGGGGCAGGTGCTCAACAGCACCGCCGTGTTCGAGAACCACGCAACGGTGCCGAAAGAGCGGGAAGAACTGTTGCGGCGCCTCGCAGAAGAGAACATACGCAACGTCATCTTCCTTTCCGGTGACCGGCATTTCACCGAGCTCAGCAGCATGCAGCTGGCGAACGGCGCCACTGTTCGGGACCTTACCTGCTCGCCCCTGACCTCTTCGGCCTATGTGCCCAAGGAGACCAATGACCACCGCGTGGAAGGCACCCTGGTCACCGAACGCAATTTCGCCGAGCTTTCGTTCACCGGACCGAAGGCCGAACGCACCGTTACGATCACCGTGTTCGACTCGGAAGGCCAACAGCTTTGGCAGCGTGTCATCAAGCGCGAGCCTTGAACCCTACGAACGGTAGCGTCCGCGGTGGAACAGTTCGTCCGCAGGCTTGCGCGGGGATCGCTTCAACTCCCGCTCGCGCAGGTCATCGGGTAGAATGGACGCATCATCGGGGTAACCCAGGGCCAGCACGCTCACCAGGTCCAGCGAAGCGGGAATGGCGAACGCATCGCGCGCAGCAGATGCGGAAAAGCCGCCCAACTGGTGCACGCCGATCCCCAATGCAGTGGCCTGTGCGGTCAATTGACCGATGGCGAAACCCAGATCGTGCCAGGCATGCACGTTGGGCTGGCCGTTGCGCATGAAGGTGGGGCTGACCATGGTGAGGATGAGCAGTGCCGCGTTATCAGCCCAGCGGGCGTTGCTTGGGGCCAGGGTGGCCAGCAGTTCGGCATGGCCCTCCGCACCACGTTCCGTCACCAGCATCCGCCAGGGCTGTTCGTTCATGCTGCTGGGCGACCAGCGCACAGCTTCCAAGAGCAGCTCCTGCTCGGCCAATGGTATCATGGCGGATCGGAACGCACGCGGGCTGTACCGGGTGCCAATGATCGGATGGACGGCGAGCGGGGAACGGTTCTCCATGAGCGGGCGAAAGGGACACTACCTAACAGCCGAACGACCGAAGGGTTCAACCACGCATGCGGTCGAGCACCTCGCTGGTCTGCTGGGCCTCGCTGGGCTTGATGCGTCCGGACAGCTCCTGCATATCCTGTTTGTTCACCAGATCGATGCGTGATAGCAGCTCCAATCCTTTCTCACTGATGCGGACATATACCACACGCCGGTCCTCTTCACAGCGCTCGCGCTCCACCAGGCCTTTGGCGATGAGCTTGTCCGTAAGGCGCGTGGCGTTCGGTGCACGGTCGATCATGCGTGACTTCACCTGGTGCATGCTCATCCGCCCTTTGGCGCCGCGCAGGATGCGCAGGATGTTGTACTGCTGGGGGCTCAGACCATAAGGCTTGAACAGCGCGATCTGGCGGTTGCGCAGCCAGTTCGATGTGAACCAGATGTTCAGCATCAGCTTCTGCTGCTCGCTCTCGAAGCGGCTCTGCAACTCGTCGTCGATCCTGGTCATGCGGCAAAATTACGGCTTGTAAATAGTTCCATGGAAAAGAATTTGAGCGTGCCCGCAGCCATGCCAGGCACGCGCAGCGGTCCGGCTCAGGTAGCTGGGCAGCTTGTGTCCATTGCCCTGCACGGTCACGCGGCCTTACTTTTGGCCCATCATGCGCACCTCGTTCTTCGCTCTCCTTCTCGTTGCCACAACGGCTATTTCATGCAACAATGGTCAGGTTGGCACGGATGGCGGATCGGTCCAGGCAGTAAGCCCGGCCACGGACCCCTGGCGCGAGCGCGACGTGTGGCAAAAGCCGGAGGAGGTCATCGCCCTGATGGGACAGGACCTCGGCGGTATGACCATTGTGGACCTTTTTGCCGATGATGGCTACTTCAGCTTCAAGCTCGTGGCCGCTGGTGCCAGGGTCATCGCGGTGGTCAACGACCCGGCCAAGGCGGAGGCCATCGAGGCCCGTAAGAAGGAGCGGCGGGTGAGCGATGAACAGTTGGTGGTGCGCACGGTACCTGCTGGTGATCCGGGCGTGGGCCCGAATGAAGCGGACATGGCCCTGCTGGTGCATCAGTTCCTGCGCATCGCCGATCGCAAGACCTATTTCGAACTGCTGCGCCGGGGGCTGAAGGAGCCAAGACCGCTGTTCATGATCGAATGGCAGGACCGCCAGACACCGATGGGCCCGCCAGTGAGCGAGCGAAAGAGCGTGGAGGAGATCATGGACATGGTGCCTGAACTGGGCTACAGCGACGTTGGAGCCCACTCGGCCAAGATCCCTGACCAGGTGATCTTCATCATCACCGACTACATCGACCTCGAAGGGAGCGGCATGTGACACCAGGCCCGTGCGAGCAGATCAACGTGCCTGGCGCGAGGCGTTCTCAGCGATCTCCTTATCCGTGAGGGCCACACCCTTGTAGCTGAAGAAAAGGTTGGCCCAGATGATCTTCGAGTACTTGTACAGGACGGGGGCCAGCACCAGCAAGCCCCCTACCACACTGACGATGTAGGTCCACATCCCGGCGGACGGGAACAGCACCAGGATGGCCACGTAGATGCTCACGAACAGGGCCACCCCCAGCGCATAGGAGACATACATTCCGCCGTAGTAGAAGCCCGGTTCAGGTGTGTAGCGCCGCTCACACACGGGACAGCGCTCCAGCAGATCGCCCGCCTTCAGGAAGTTGTACGGATTGGGGTCCACGAAGAATTGGCCTTCATGGCAGTGCGGGCACTTGGAGTGGAATATGCTGTAGAGCTTGGTGCCTTTGTTGAGCATGTCACAAAGGTACTGCCCCCTGAAAGGGCGACCCTGTGACGCTGGTCACCCACCCGTTCAGCCCAACTCCGTTCACGCACATTACTCCTTCAGCTTCGTGGCGAAGGCCTTGCGGAACTTGTCCAACTTCGGTCGGATCACCATCTGGCAGTACCCCTGTTCACCGTTCTGCGCGTAGTAGTTCTGGTGGTAGTCCTCTGCCGCATAGAACGTTGTTGCCGGCACGATCTCCGTCACGATCGGACCGCGGAAGGCACCACTGGCATCCAGTGCCGCCTTGTAATGCTCCGCCTTCTGCTGCTGTTCAGGGGTGTGATAGAAGATCGCCGAGCGGTACTGCGTGCCCACATCCGCACCCTGGCGGTTCAATGTGGTTGGATCATGCGTCTGCCAGAACACCTCGAGGAGTTCATCCACAGTTATCTCTGCGGGATCGAAGGCGATCTGGGCCACCTCGGCGTGGCCGGTGCGTCCGGTACATACCTCCTTATAGGAGGGGTTCTTCACCGTGCCGCCCATGTAGCCTGACACCACCGAATGGACACCCTTCAGTTCAAGGAACACCGCTTCCACACACCAGAAGCAACCGGCGCCAAGGGTGATGGTATCGAGCGAAGTTGGTGCGGGTTGCGTCATGGTCGAGGTGGGACTAACAGCGTTCTTGGGTGTGGCGACAGTGGAGCAGGCTGCAAAGGTGGCCATCATGCCGAACAGGGCGGACAGGCTCGCGATGGGGTTCATGTACATCATGGCCATAACAAAGTGTGAAGCAAAAGGATCATTACGATGCTTGCGATGTTTGACAAGAGCGTGACCGGCGATGCACCATCAGGCTGGCCGGGATCCGTCCCGCGACATTCAGCTCGGTTTCCACCGAACGGCGGACCACCAAATGAGCCTTGCAAGAAGAGCGAGAGACGTGACCCGTCCCCCGACATACAGCTTGGGATGAGCCGAACGGCGGACCACCACCTGAGCGACTTGCATCTGAGCGGGAGACGGGATTCGAACCCGCGACATTCAGCTTGGGAAGCTGATGCTCTACCAACTGAGCTACTCCCGCCTAACTTCTTTCCCCCCCCCGCCCCATATCACTACGCTTGGGACCCGCAGTGTGCAGGGCTACCGATCGCATGACGGATCCGTTCCCCAATGCCACCAAGTGTATCACGCAACGTATCATGCCACAGTGACCCGTTGGCCTTCCGCCTTGGCAGCGGGCGCAAATTTAATCTCCGGACGACACGTTCACCTTCGACCGTTCAACTGCAGGGCGATCACGCGGTGAGAAGTGCACGAACGAGAGGGGCGCGCTGCGATCGGTCCGTCCACCGGTCGCAGTGCTTAACCTACATTTGACCGAGGCTTAACACCGCGCCAGAAGGAGGTGTACGACCTTTGCCGCACGAGCGAAACGACCAACGATGAGCGCAACCCAAGCCCCGAAAGTGCTACTCGTTGACGACGAGCAGGACATCATTGACCTGCTGAAGTACAACCTGGAGCGCGAAGGCTACCAGGTCCATACGGCCCTCAACGGGCGTGAGGCCATCAAGCAGGCGCGGCAGCACCGGCCCGACCTGATCGTACTCGACATCATGATGCCCGGGATGGATGGCGTGGAGGTCTGCAACCAACTGCGTCAGATGCCGGAGTTCAAACAGACGCTCATCACCTTCCTATCAGCCAGGGCGGAGGATTACTCGCAGATCGCCGGCTTCGAGGCAGGGGCCGATGATTTCATCACCAAGCCGGTGAGGCCCAAGGTGTTCGTCAGCAAGATCAAGGCCCTTCTCAAGCGCAGTGGGTCCGATCGTCCCGAGGGGCAAACGCTGGAGGCCAATGGCGTACGGGTCGATCTCGAGAAGGTGCTGGTCCATGTGGGCGATCAGGAGTTGCAGCTGCCCAAGAAGGAGTTCGAACTGCTCACCCTACTGATCGGCAAACCCGGCAAGGTCTTCAAGCGCGAAGAGATCTACAACCAGATCTGGGGCAACGAGCTGTTCGTGGGGGATCGGACCATCGATGTGCACATTCGAAAACTGCGCGAAAAGATCGGTGAGGAGCGCATCAAGACCATCAAGGGCATCGGCTACAAGTTCGATGCCTGATGGTAGCGATGCTGTCCGGGGCACGATGATCGCTCAAGACATCTATATTTGCGACCCTTGTTGGACCCCACCGGGGTCTTCGGGGTGTGGCTCAGCCCGGTAGAGCGCTACGTTCGGGACGTAGAGGCCGGAGGTTCGAATCCTCTCACCCCGACAAGTTCGAAGTCCCTGCACGATGCGGGGACTTCCTGTTTTTACGCCGTTCATTCCTCGGAACGCTCCGTTCCTGAAGTCAGCCTGTGATCGGCCATCATCGCAGGCATCCTTTTTTCCGGCACAGGCGTCTATTGCGTAGAGGACCATGTCACGCTCCTACAAAATAGCCCTGATCCTGAAGAGCCGCAGCAGCCTGCCCGTGTACCGGGATCTGGCCAAGTTGAGCGACCGGGAGTTGGATGAGCAGGTGATGGCGCTGATCCGTCGCATGCGCACCAATGAGAGCGCCACCATCGCACGCATGGTGCAGCGCACGCCTACGTTCAGCCTCAACTGATCGCTGTTGATGGATCCACAGACAGCTCCTCGTTGGACCGAGGGGGCATGTATATTTGCCCACCAGTCATACCACCATGAGCGAGCATCATTTTGACGGACATTTTCCGGAGGAAGCAGAACAGAACGAGATCGGTGGCCCTGTGCTCGTGGCGATCATGGCGCTTGGGCTTGTGGTCCTGCTGATCTGGATGGCCAGTTAGGCTTCCGCCGCCCCCTGTTTCTGGTCACCCGCGCGGTCGAGGTATTCGTCTCGCCGCACCAGCATGTACCAGTTCTCTCCGAGCTCTAGGTAACCCTGCTCAAAGCAGAACACGTAGGTGTTGCCCGCTTTGGTGCGATGCGTGTTCGTGTGGTACATGAAATTGTAACCGCGCTCCAGCAGCTTGTCCCGGTGCACTTTCTTCTTGCCGTCCGGGCCATTGTTCAGCTCGCTCAGGATCCTCCGGTTCCGTTTCAATGCGTTCACCACATTGCGCACATAATTGATCGGCGCACTGTTGGCGTGGTAGTGGTAAATGTTCCTGCAAGCGTCTGAACAGAACCGTTTGTCCGTCCGTCCGAGCAGTTTCTCCCCGCATTGCAGACAATTCTTCGTTTCTGCCGTGCTCATGGGTTGAAATATACGAGGCTTGTCGAACATGGCCTGCCACGGTGCGTTCATCATGTGATGAATTCCTAACTTGGGAAGGACGGCCATGGCGAGTTTATTGGCATTCACCTCCAGCGGCATTTGGTGCGAGCAGGCCGATATCTACATCGACCCCTGGCGGCCGGTGGACCGGGCCATCATCACCCACGCCCATAGCGACCACGCTCGCCGTGGCAGCCGGCACTACCTCGCCTCCCCCATCACCAAGGCCCTGATGCACGCCCGCCTGGGCGATGACCTCCGCATCGACACGCTGCAACCCGGCCAGACGGGCACCATCAATGGCGTGAAGTTCTCCCTGCACCCGGCCGGCCACATCCCCGGCAGCATGCAGGTGCGGGTGGAATACAAGGGCGAGGTGTGGGTGGCCACCGGCGACCACAAGCGCCATGCGGACGGCATCAGCGATCCGTTCGAGCCGGTGCGGTGCCACACGCTCATCACCGAATGCACCTTCGGGCTGCCCATTTACAGGTGGAAGGAACCGGAAGTGATCTTCAACGAGATCAACGCGTGGTGGCGTGGAAACGCAGCCAATGGCGTGTGCTCGGTGATCAGTGCCTACAGCCTGGGCAAGGCGCAACGCGTGATGACGGGCGTGGACCGCAGCATCGGTCCCATCCTGGTGCATGGCGCTGTGGCCAACATGAACACCGTGCTGCAGGACTGCGGGTTGGAGCTGCCGCCTTGGG
>CAYZBO010000071.1:0-15974 GCA_964476665.1 uncultured Chryseobacterium sp.
CCTGCGAGAGTACGTGGCCATTGCCTACTACGCGCTCAACGGCTGGATCTGATCCACTCAACGCATGGTCTTGTTCGACGACATGGGCTGAAGTCCAGATCTGATCCCTGCCGGGTCCTTTCTTACAACTTCGAAGGCGACCCATTGTCGGATCAACCCTTTGTCTATCTTTGCGGCCGCTCGTGATGGCCATGTGTCATCCACGCACGGACCCGTAGCTCAATTGGATAGAGCATCTGACTACGGATCAGAAGGTTTGGGGTTCGAATCCCTACGGGTCCGCTGAGCAGGAAGGGGTGCCAACACGGCACCCCTTCGTCGTTCCTGATCCCTTGCTCGGTCTTATCAACAGCGCCGTGTGAACGATCGCCCCGGATCCCCTACTTTAGGCCTCCCTAACGATCCCAAAACCCGCTCCCGTGCGCCCTCACGGAAGCACAAACACTGTCCTCATGAGGAAGCTCTTTACGCTTAGGAAGTTTGTCCTTGCTTCATTTATGGTACTGGTATTTTCCCGTGCTGGTCTTGGGCAGATCTACTTCCATGATTTCGGTACAACCGCAATTACAACAAAGCCCTACACTGGGACTCCGACCACTATCAACGCGAATCTTAACACGTCGTCTTGGACAACAAGTGCTACAGCGTTTGCAGGTTTCGCTGGAAATGGAGGAGCGCCAAGTCAGTCTCTTTCAATAAATAACAGCAGCGGAAATCCAACCTTTACTTTGACTTTTAATGTAGCTTCAGGGTTTCAGCTTGAAGTTAATTCGTTTAATTTTTGGAGAGTTAGGTCAACCACTGGTGCCCAGAACTGGTCGATGACCATAAATGGAATTAATGTGGGATCTGGTACAATACCTACTTCTGGGGCGGCGATCGGGGTCACGAATGTGGCGAATGCCGTAAGTGGGCTCACTGGTACTATTACTGTCGTTTACACGATGTCTGGAGCATCTGGCACGGGAACGGCGCGATTGGACGACTTTACTTTGAATGGGGCAGTGACGCCCATAGGTACACCCAACACATCCGTCCAATTCGTCAACACCAGCAGCAGCGCAGCCGAGGACGCCGGTACCACCAACCTGGCCCTGGCCATCACCAACTTCGATGCTGCCAACGCCACGGAGGTCACCATTGCCGCAACGGGCGCCACAGGCCGCATCACCACCTTCACCACGCCGGTGACCTTCCCGGCCAACAGCGGCGCCAACGAGAACGTGGTGGTGACCATGGACAACAACCTGCTCTGCGACGGCAACGAGAACGTCACCTTCACCATCACGGGCATCAGCGGCGGTCAGGGCACGCCCACCATCGGGACCAACGCCAGCCATGTGCTCACCGTGAACGACGATGATGTGTGCCTCAATACCTCGGTGCAGTTCGTCAGCACCAGCAGCAGCGCCGCTGAGAACAGTGGCACCACCGACCTGGCCCTCGCCATCACCGACTTCGATGCCACCAACCCCACCAGCGTGACCATCGCCGCCACCGGCGCCACGGGCCGCATCACCACCTTCACCACGCCGGTCACCTTCCCGGCCAACAGCGGCACCAACGAGAACGTGGTGGTGACCCTGGACAACAACCTGTTCTGTGACGGCGACGAGGCCGTCACCTTCACCATCACCGGCATAAGCGGTGGTGTGGGCACGCCCTTCATCGGTGCCAATGTCAGCCACGTGCTCACGGTGACCGATGACGAGGTCGCTGTGGACCCGACCGCCACGGCCGCCACCGCCGTGGGTGCCAACGGCTTCACGGCCAATTGGGATGCCATCAGCGGTGCCACCGGGTATTTCCTCGATGTGTACACCCTGTCAGCAGTTCCCGCCACCGACCTCTTCATCAGTGAGTATGTGGAAGGCAGCGGCAGCAACAAGTACATCGAGATCTACAACGGCACGGGAGCGTCCGTCGACCTGAGCGATTATCGCCTGCGTCTGTATTCCAATGGTGCGGTCACGCCGACCAGTGACTTTCTGTTGAGCGGTGTGCTTGTGAGCGGTTCCACCGTTGTGTTCGAGAACGGCTCGGCTACCATCTACACGGGTGATGCGACCAGTTCTGGTGCCGCTAACTACAATGGTAACGATGCCGTGGCCCTGTACAAGATAAGCACGGCCAGCAACGTGGACATCTTCGGACGCATCGGTGAGGATCCCGGGACCGCATGGACCTCAGGCAGCTTCACCACCATCAACAAGACCCTCCGCCGCAAGTCCACCGTGAACGGCGGTGTGACCGTGAACCCCGGCAGCGGCTTCCCTACCCTGGCGACGGAATGGGATATGTTCAATGAGGACGATGTGACGGGTCTGGGCGCACACGCTTACAATGGCATCGGCCAGTCCTTCCTCCCCGGCTACAACAACTTCAATGCGGGTACGGCCACCTCGGAGGTGATCACCGGTCTGGAGCCGCTCACCACCTACTACTACGTGTTGCGCGCCACCGGAGGCTGTGCCACGGCCAACACCAGCAACGAGATCGAGGTCACCACCAGCGCGGTGGCCACCTACTACAGCCGCTCCACAGGTGCGGTGACCGATGCCATCTGGAGCGACACCCCCACGGGTACCGCGGGCCCTGCGATCTGGACGGCCGCCAGCAACATGGTGGTCCAGAACGGCCATGTGGTGACCAATGCCGCCACGGTGGACGTGAACGATGTGAACGTGGAGCTTGGTGCCGAGCTGGTACTTGCCGGGGGCAGCAGCTTCCTGGTGAACGGGGACGAGGCCCTCTTCAGCGGCACCCTCACTGCAGCCGACAATAGCACCCTGGCGCTCGTTGGAGCCGATGCCACCATCCTGGAAAGCACGGGCGGCCCGCTCTCCCTCTTTGACCTCACGGTGAACACGCCGAACGGATGCCTCACGGACGCGACCATCGCGGTGCGCGGCACCTTGCTCCTGGAGGATGGTGCCTTCGATGCCAGCCTCGGGAGTGTCACCCTCATCAGCAATGTGGATGGGACCGCCCGCCTCGGTCCAGTGGGTGCCACGGCAAGCTATGTGGGCAGCACTTTCACCATGCAGCGCTACATTCCCGCAGGTAGCACCAACTGGCGCTTCCTGGGAAGCCCGGTGAGCGGCAACACGATCGCCAACTGGCAGGACGACTTCTTCACCGCAGGCTATCCCGGCTCGGCCTATCCGGAGTTCTTCGATCCTCCCGGAAGCGGCATCTACTGGCCCAGCATCCGTCAGTACGATGAGACGATCGAGAACGCCGATCCCAATGTGGGTGTCATCGGCGTGGAAAGCCAGAACACGGCGCTGTTGGCAGGCAAGGGCTTCGCGGCCTGGAGCGGTGACAACTTCAGCACCACCACCGCCTTCACCATCGACATGACCGGTGCACCGCGTGTGGCCACTTCCCCGATCACCCTGCCGATGACCTGGACCGATAGCGGCAACGCCACGGCCGACGGTTGGAACCTGGTGAGCAACCCGCTGCCCAGCCCGATCGACTTCACCCTCATCAGCCGGGGTGCCGACGTGGCCAACCAGTACTACATCTTCGATCCGGCGACGGGCAACAACCGTACCTGGTCGAACGGGATCGGGTCCGGAGAGGTCAATGGCATCATCCAGAGCAGCCAGGGCTTCTGGTTGAAGGCTACCGGCGCCGCGGTGACCACCACCGTCGGTGAGGGGGCCAAGGTGCTCGCCTCGGCCGGTGGCGTCTTCGGGGGTGATCAGCAGGGCACCCGTCCCATGCTGCGCCTCAACCTCACCAACGACCAGAACAGCTTCAGTGACGAGAGCATCGTGGTCTTCGATGAAGGCAGCCCCGCGCTGGATGCCATTGATGCCACCAAGCTTGTGTTCGCGCATCCCCAGGCACCCCAGCTGGCCACCCGCTCCAGCGATGGTGCCGACCTGGCCATTGACTTCCATGGCACGTACGACCAGGTGCTCACCATCCCGGTCACCGTGAAGGCCGGTGTCAGTGGCACCTACACCCTCACGGCCGCCATGATCGGCATCAATACCCTGGGCTGCCTCAGCCTGGAGGACCTGGAGACGGGTGTGATCACCCCGCTCACCGATGGCGCTGCGTATACCTTCACGCTGAACAGCACCCCGGCACCGGTGGAGCGCTTCGTGATCCGTGGCAGTGCACCCTTGGGCTTCGCTGCGATGGATGCCACCTGTGGTGGTGCCGACAACGGCCAGGCCACCGTGGAAGTGACCAACGGCCCGGTTGACATCACCTGGACCGATGCCTTTGGTACGGTGCTGCTCCAGCAGAGCGCCGTGGAGGCGGGCACGGTCACCTTCGCAGGGCTGGCACCCGGCAGCTACACCGTGCGCGTGAACAGCGGCGAGGCCTGTGGTGAACTGATCGGCGACTTCACCATCGCGGCACCCTTCGTGTTGGAGGCCGCTGTGGGATCGATCGCAGCGAGCAGCTGCCCCGACAGCGAGGATGGACTGCTGGACATGCTCGTGCTCGGTGGCACCGCCCCCTACGTCCATGCATGGAGCAATGGGGCCAGCACCGAGGACCTTGTTGCCGGTGCGGGCAGCTACACGCTCACGGTGACCGATGCCAATGGCTGTACGTGGACCAGCGAGCCGCTGACCATCGCGGCCGGCGAAGGCCCGGTGGCGGGCATCGCGGCCGAGGCCACCGTGCTGGTGAACACCGAAATGACCTTCGCGAGCACCAGCGAACTGGCCGAGACCTGGGCCTGGGACTTCGGCGATGGCACGGTGAGCAGCGAGGCCGCTCCCGTTCATACCTACGCACTGCCCGGCGTATACACCGTGACCCTCGTGGTGACCTACGGCGATTGCAGCGATGCCACCACCTTCGAGGTGACCGTGGAGCAGAACGTGGGAGTGACGGCGGCAGCGCCGGTCCTGGACCTGCGTGCCTGGGCCACGGCCGAGAACATCGTTGTGGCGCACAGCCTGGAAGGTGGGGTGCTGATCGAGCTTCTCGATGCCACGGGCCGTCTCCATCGCCAGCTGACCAGCGCGACCGGCCCCGGCACCTTGCTGGTACCGGGAAATGGCCTGTCCAATGGGATCTGGTTCCTGCGTGTGACGCATGCCGGTCAGCAGCGGACCCTGCGCGTCCCCTTGATGCGTTGACCGTTCGTCCTGTCTGAATGAGCAAGCCCCGCCGGTCGCCGGCGGGGCTTCTTGTTGTGGATGTATGTTCGTCGATACACGGAGATCGTTCGTGTAACCATTATGGATGTTCGTCCGATAAAGGGGTTGGTCCGTCGAAGCGGGCCGTTACGTCCATGTCAATACAAGAACTCTCCCAACGAATGAACTTCAGCGGCTTGCGCGGCCTGCTGCCGGTGGCAGGCCTGCTGATGGCGGGAGCTGCCTCGGCCCAATTGGCGGTGCCGTATACCGCAACCGGAACGTACCAGGTCCCACCCGGTGTCACAGCCGTGGAGGTGGAGTGCTGGGGCGGTGGCGGGCGAGGTGCGACACGCACCTCGAACGGACCTGGAGCTGGAGGTGGAGGTGGCGCTTACGCCTCAGGTAGTGCCACGGTAACCGGTGGCTCTACTTACACGGTCACGGTTGGTGCCGGTAGCACTGGCACCGGACCGGGTGGTGATTCCTGGTTCCGGAACGCCACCACGGTGATGGCCAAGGGTGGAGCCTCGGCCGGGAACAACAGCACCGAGGGTGCGAACGGTGGTTCGGGTACGTCCAGCGTGGGGACCGTCCGTCGCAACGGCGGTAACGGGGCCCATGCACCGGGTTTCGCAACTGGTGGGGGAGGCTCTTCCGCCGCACCCGGCAGTCACGGCACCAACGCTACCGGCACTGCTGGTGCCACGGCACCCGCCGGTGGTGGCGATGGAGGCGATGGCTGGAGCGGTTCACAAGGGCACGGTTCTGATGGTGCGTTCCCTGGCGGCGGAGGCGGTGGCGCCCGCCGAAGCTCTTTCGGTACGAGAGCGGGCGGTGATGGTGGCAATGGTCTGGTCATCGTCAAGGCCCCCTATGTGGAAGGAGACTGCTACAGCAGCAGCGCTGCCTACAATGCCATCGCCGACAACGGCTGCGCCTCGAACGCGACCACCCGGGTCGGCATCACCCGCAGCGGCCTGCCCACCGCCCTGGGCACCGCTCCCGGCAATGCGCGCCTGATGAGCGTGGAACTCATCATCGTACATACCTACAACGCCGATCTGGAGGTGCGCCTCACCTCACCCAGCGGCCAGACCCGCAACCTGGTGCTGGACCGCTTCGGCAGTGCCAACAACATGGGCAACCCGGGTACATGTGTTCCATTGATGCTGGAGGATGGTGCCTCCGCCCTTGTGAACAGCAACGTGGGGAACGCCACCGGACCGTACGCACCGGAGGAGACCCTTGCGGGTTTCACCGGCGACCCCAACGGTACCTGGACGCTCAGCATCTGCGATGATGCCGGTGATGACCTTGGCTATTTCCGCATGGTCCGCCTCAACTTCTGCACCGTTCCCGAGATCACTGCCACCAGCAATGGTTCGCCGGTATGCGCGGGTGATCCGGTGTCGCTCGGTGTTACTGCCACGGGCACGGCACCGCTCTCCTACGCATGGGCCGGTACGGGCAGCTTCAGCCCGGACAATGCCAGTGCCAGTGTCACTGTGAACGGTGCTGCCACCGGTGATTACAGCATCACTGTGAGCAACGGCTGTGGCCAGCATGCCATCGATGTTCCGGTCACTGTCACTCCGCAGCCTTCGGCCACGGTCGGCTATGGCGCCATGCCACGCTGCCGCACGGAAGGGACCATCGCGGTGAGCCTCACAGGCACTTCCGGTGGCAGCTTCAGCGCAGGGGCGGGCCTGGCCATCAACAGCAGCACGGGCGCCATCGATCTGAACGCCAGCACGGCAGGCACCTACACCGTCACCTACACGGTGGCGGCCGCTGGTGGTTGTCCCCTCTACAGCACGCAGACCTCCGTGGAGTTGAGCGAGCCTGACACTTGGTACGCGGATGTGGACGGCGACGGCTTCGGCGACCCGGGCAGCACGCAGCTCTCCTGCGATCCGGTGCCCGGCCATGTGCTCAACAGCACCGATGACTGTCCTTCGTTCTTCGGTCTCATCGGTGACCCTTGCGACGACGGCAATGCCGATACGGTGGATGACGAGCTCACGCCTGCCTGTGCCTGTGTGGGCATCAACCAACCATGGTACAGCCAGGGCAACGGCATGCACGGCGATGCGCTGTGGAGCCATGCCATCAGCGGACCCGGTGAGGCGGTGACCTTCAGCAGCACCTCACGACTGATCGTGCAGGGCGGGCACACCATCACGCTGGGCGCGTCCGTGGACCTTGCCGAACTGACCGTGGAGGCAGGAGCCAGTGTTGAAGCAGGTGCACATGCGCTCACCCTACACGGCCAGCAATTGGTGGTGAACGGTACGCTCAATGGGACCGACGCACTGCTCCGCATCGAGAGCGCGGCACCCTTCACCGTGAGTGGTGCAGGCACCATGGAGGTGCGTGATCTGGAGGTGGACGCCGCTGCAGGCTTGACGCAGGGCGTGAGCACCCGCATCCTCGGTACGCTGTTGCTGGAAGATGGCGCCTTTACGGCCATGGCGAACACCCGTCTGGTGAGCAATGCCAGTGGTACGGCACGCCTGGGTCCCGTGGGCAGTGGTGCCAGCTACCTCGGGGACCTCATCGTGGAACGCTACATCCCCGGTGGTGCCACCAATTGGCGCCTGCTCGGAAGCCCCGTGGCCGGTAATACGGTGTTCCACTGGAAGGATGATTTCTTCATGGCCGGATTCCCTGGTTCGCACTACCCCAGCTTCAACGTGGGTGGCCAGCCCTGGCCCAGCGTTCGGAGGTACGACGAGCCCGCTCCCGGGGCCGATATGAACATTGGCCTGGTGGGTGTGGCCGGTATCAGCGAAGCGCTCAACATCGGTCGTGGCTATGCGGCGTGGAGCGGTGATCTGGGCAGCGGAACGGCCGCCTTCACGGTGGATGTGAAGGGCAACCCCACCGTGGCGCAGAGCCCGCTGTCCTTGCCCATGAGCTGGACCGACAGCGGGAACCCCGCTGCCGATGGCTGGAACCTGGTCAGCAATCCGCTGCCTTCGCCCATCGACTTCGAGGCCGTGCAACGCGGTGCCGATGTCGCCGATCAGTATTGGTTGTTCGATCCCGCAACGGGCAACAACGTCAGCTGGAGCAACGGCATCGGCGTTGGCGCCGCCAATGGCATCATCCAGAGCAGCCAGGGCTTCTGGCTGAAGGCGGACGGTCCGGCGGTGACCACCACGGTCGACGAGAGCGCCAAGGTGCTTGCCGGCACGGGTGGAGCCTTTGGCGGTGACCAGGAGCTTGAACAGCCGGTGCTGCGTCTGCGCCTCACCAGCGGTGTGAACAGCTTCTCCGATGAGGCGGTCGTTGTCTTTGCCGAGGGCACACCTGCCTTCGACCCGATCGACGCACCCCAGTTCGTCTTCGCCCACCCACAGGCGCCTCAGCTCGCTGTGCGGAGTGTGGATGGTGTGAAGCTCTCGATCGACTTCTTCGGCGGCTACGATGATGCGGTGACCATTCCGGTGCTCCTCAATGCGGCCGTTACAGGCACCTACACGGTGACCGCCGAACTGGGCGGCCAGCATCCCCTGAGCTGCATCAGCATCGAGGACCTCGCCACCGGCGCCATCGTGCACTTCGGCAACGGTGCCAGCTACACCTTCGAGCTCCATGCCGACGACGATCCCGAGGAGCCGCGCCTCCTGCTGCATGCCTCGGCGCCCATGGCCCTGAACGTACAGCAGGTGGCTTGCCACGGCGGCAACGGCAGCGCCACCATTGAAGTGGGCAGCGGCCCCGTGGATCTGAACTGGAGCCGTGAGGGTGGACCTGTTCAGAGCCTTGTGGCCGTGAGCGGCTCGGTCAACCTTGGCGATCTACAGGCCGGCGACTACACCTTCGAGATCAGCACGGGAACCGCCTGCGGCCAGCTGCAGGGTGGCTTCACGATCACCCAGCCCTTCGCCATGGAGGGAACCGTGGTGGGTACGGCTTCGACCTCCTGTCCGGCCAGTGCGGACGGTGCGATCGAGGTGCAGGTGCTGGGCGGCGTTGCTCCTTACAGCTTCCAGTGGTCCAATGGTTCCGATGCGGAACTGCTCGTGGCCGCCCCGGGCAGCTACGACCTCACCGTGACCGATGCGAACGGTTGCAGCCTCATCCTGTCCGACTTGCAGATCGCCGCAGGTGATGGACCGGTGGCGGGCATTGCGGTGGCACCGACCGTGTTGGTGGGCGAGCCGCTCACCTTCGAAAGCACGGCGAGCGGCGCCAGCAGCTGGTCCTGGGACTTCGGCGATGGCAACACCAGTGAAGAGGAGATGCCCGCGCACAGCTATGCGCTGCCCGGCACCTACACGGTGGGGCTCACCGTGAGCGATGGCAACTGCAGCAGCATGGCCACCACCACCGTGGAGGTGGAGGGCAGCACCGGAGTGGCGGACGTTCAGGAACAGCCTGTCAGGGCATGGGTCCGGGATGCCGACATCGTGGTGGATTATACGCCTGTTGCGGGCATGGTGCGAGTGGAGCTCTATGACGCGCGTGGCCGTCTCGTGCTCGATCAGCTCAGCTCGGCCGCTGCTGGACGCACCGTCCTTCGTTCGGTGCGCGGTGCCGGCATCTGGAACCTCCGTGTCACATTGGGCGATCGTCCACATGCGGTGCGGGTGCTGATGGCCCACTGACCGCACATTTCCAAGGTCATGGTGCGGGGTGCTCGAACGGGCACCCCGCTCTGTGTTCTCACGGTCCATGCGTTCCGCACGCGGCCAATACCCCCTACCTTCACGGCCACATCCGATGCTCATGTTCCGATATCGTCCGTTCCTGCTGCTCCTGCTCGTGGCGTTCACCAGTTGCCTCACCATCGAGGAGCGCTACACCTTCCGGAAGGATGGCAGCGGCACGATGACCTATGTGGTGGATATGAGCGAGATGGGCGACATGATGGAGGGTCTGGGCAAGATGACCAAGGAGGCTGGCGGCACGGATGAACCAGTGATGGAACTGGACGAGGAGGCCGAAGCCCTGCGTGTGCTGAACGGTATCCGCAAGGTGAAGGTGGGCAAGGGGAAGGAATGGGTGCGCTCCGTGAGTTTCAGCTTCCAGGACATCGATGCACTGAACGCCGCATTGAACGTGCTGATGCCCGACAGCTCAGGCGGTCCCCACACTTTTTTCAGCTGGGAGGGTAACACCCTGGTGCGCCGCAACAACCGCTTCGCCAGCGAGCTTGGCGCCAGCATGAGCGGTGTGGGAGAGGGTGGCGATACGGCCGATGGCGAGGATGCGGTGGACATGGGGGTGATCCTCGGCTCCATGAAGTACAAGTACAGCTTCAAGTTCGCCAATGCCATCACCGGCACCACCAGTGAGGAGGGCGTGCAACAGGAGCGGAAGGGGAGCAGGGAGGTGTTCTGGAACACCGACTGGTCCGTGATCGCCAGCAACGACAAGGCGCTCGATCTTCGCATCGATCTGGATCGCTGAGCACCGTCATGGAACACCTGCTGGAGACCGCCATCCGCCTCGCCGCCAAGGTGCACAAGGGGCAGGTCGATCGTTGCGGCAAGCCGTACATCCTGCATGTGATGCGGGTGATGATGCGGGGGCACGACTTCGATGAGCAGGTGCTCGGGGCCCTGCACGATGTCCTGGAGCGCTCCGAGCTCACCATGTCCGATCTGGAGAAGAAGGGCTTCTCGCCACGGGTGCTCAAGGCGCTGGCGCACATCACGCGCATCCCCGAAGAGACCTATGAACAGTACATCGACCGGGTGATGCAGGATAACCTCGCCATCCGCGTCAAGATCCACGACCTCGCGGACAAGATGGACCTGCTTCATGTCTACCAGCTCGACCCCAGCGACCTGAAGCGCTACAACAAGCAACTGGCGGCCTATCACCGCATGAAGCGCATGGTGGAGGAGGCCAAGGCCAACATGCCCCTGATCCCCGCTGTCCGTCGATCGTAGCGGTGATAGCAGCATCGCAGGGTCGGGTGTTGCTGGCCGCCGTTCCTGTCCTGTGACAGGCGGTTATCTTCGCCCTGCAACCCTACCGAACCATGCGTCATCTCTTTCCCCTTTTGTTCGCCCTGCCCTTGTGGGTCGCCTGCGGCAGTGATCCAGTACCTGGGTCCGACCCCGCGTCCGCTGGCACCGAGGCCGCTGTCGACACCTTCCAATGGGAGGCCGAACAGTTCGCCGACATCCGCGTACTGCGTTACCAGGTGCCCGGTTGGGACCAGCTCAGCCTGCAGCAGAAGCAGCTCTGCTACTACCTGAACATGGCGGGCCTCGCAGGTCGCGACATCATCTGGGACCAGAACTACCGGCACAACCTGAAGGTCCGACGCGCGCTCGAGACCATCCTCGGCAGTGACAAGGGAACCCGCACCAGTGCTGAATGGGACAACTTCCTCACCTATGCCAAACAGGTGTTCTTCAGCAACGGCATTCACCACCACTACAGCAACGACAAGCACCAGCCCGCCTTCTCACAGGAGTACTTCGAAGGGCTGTTGAAGGCGTGCGGAGGAACGTTGGCGCCCGAAGTGCTGGCGGCCATGTTCGATCCCACGATCGACGCCAAGAAGGTGAGCCTTGACAAGGACAAGGATCCCGTCCTCGCCAGCGCGGTCAACTTCTATGGCGATGACATCAACGCGAAGGAAGTGGAGCAGTTCTACGCCGCGATGGAGCGTCCCAACGATGCCCAACCGCTGAGCTACGGGCTCAACAGCAGGTTGATCCGCGGCAAGAACGGCAAGCTCATGGAGCAGGTCTACAAGGTGGACGGCCTTTATGGCCCTGCGCTCGCAGAAAGTGTGAAGTGGTTGGAGAAGGCACTCACCGTGGCCGAGACGCCCGAACAACGCACCGCCCTTGAACTCCTCATCCAGTACTACCGCACCGGCGACCTCAAGACCTGGGACGACTTCAACGTGGCCTGGGTGAAGGACACGAAGAGCACCGTCGACTACATCCTCGGCTTCGTGGAGGTGTACAACGACCCCCTGGGCAAGCGTGGCAGTTACGAGGCCATCGTCGAGGTGAACGATCCCGAGGCCACCAGGAACATGGCCGTGATCATGGAGAACGCCCAGTGGTTCGAGGACAACTCACCGCTGTTCCCCGAGCACAAGAAGAAGAACGTGGTGGGCATCACCTACCGCTTCATCAACACCGTGGGCGAGGCCGGCGATGCAAGCCCCAGCACACCCATCGGCGTGAACCTGCCCAACGCCAACTGGATCCGCGCCGCGCACGGCAGCAAGAGCGTGAGCCTGGGCAACATCAGCGAGGCTTACGAGAAGAGCGCGGGGGCCAGCAGCCTGGAGGTGTTCTGCCACGATGCGGAGGAGATCGCCCGGGCCAGGGAGCACGGATCGCTCGCCGGCAAGCTGCACACCGCACTGCACGAAGTGGTGGGCCATGCCAGTGGCCAGTTGGAGCCCGGAGTGGGTGAGACCGACGCCACGCTGAAGACCTATGCAAGCACCCTCGAGGAGGGCCGTGCCGACCTGGTGGCGCTCTATTTCATCATGGACCCACGGCTGGTTGAACTGGGGGTGATGCCCAGTCTCGAGGTGGGCCGGGCCGAGTACGATTCCTACATCCGCAATGGTCTCCTGGTACAGCTGCGTCGTATCAAGCCTGGCAAGGACATCGAGGAGGCCCACATGCGCAACAGGCAATGGGTCAGCGCCTGGGTGTATGAGCAGGGCATGAAGGACAGTGTGATCGTCAAGGTCACCCGTGGTGGCGAGACCTACTACGACATCCGCGACTACGAAAAGCTCCGTGTGTTGTTCGGAGAGCTCCTGCGCGAAGTGCAGCGCATCAAGAGCCAGGGCGACTACGAGGCCGGCATGGCGCTGGTGGAGAACTATGGCGTGAAGGTCGATCAGGCCCTCCATGCGGAAGTGCTCAAGCGTGCGGAGCGCATCAAGACAGCACCGTATGCGGGCTTCATCCAGCCGGAAATGGAGGCCGTCACCGATGCGAACGGCAATGTCACCGATGTGACGCTCACCTACCCGGAGGATTTCATCGGACAGATGCTCCGGTACGGCAGGCAACACAGCTTCCTGCCTGACGAGAACTGATCGGAACGTTGCCTGCTGGACCCGGAGCGTGGACCGTGAGCAGCGGTCGGCTCCGGGTCCTGTGCGTTCAGCGGGTGTCGCTGTGGTCAGTTGCCAGGCGTTCCATGCACCACTGTGTGAAGGCCCGTGCTCCGGCGTGGTCGAAGTGACTGGCGTCGCAGTAAAGGCTGTCCGCCCACCGGACCTCATAGCCGTTCACCAGGCGTTGGCCGGGATGGTGCAATACGGTGCGCAGCCACGCTGCATACCGCTGGGCATCCACATCCACGGCGGTGGTGCGCAGCCCGGCACGATACGGGGATACCAGCACCGTGAGGCGCACACCGTCCGCATGCAGCTGGTCGGCGAATTGCGCGAAAGCCGCTACACGCGCACTGTCCACGTGGTCCCAGCGGGTCGGAGGTGTGTCGTACCGGATGCGGTCGATGCGCTCGGCCGGCACTTCCAACGTGCTGCCACCATGCGCGTCGTAGCCGAGGTGCTCGTAGTTGCCGGCATCGGTGAAGCGGATGCGGTTGGTCCGCATCTGCACCAGGTAGTAGGGCGCGTTCCAGTGGCGCAGGTAAGCGAACGGACCGCTGCCTTCGGTGAGGTGCTTCGCCACGTGCGTGGCGTCCTCGGGGCTGAAGGGCGATCCTTGCACCAGGTCCATCAGGTTGGTCACCACCACCACCTCGGCGGGCTTGAAGTGGGCCAGCAGAGGCGCGGCGTACAGCGGTAGTTCAGCAGCACCGATGCCCCACGCGCCGGCGTTCTGGAAGGCTGGTCCGAAGTAGCTCACTGCTTCAGTGCTGGCCAGGTTGTTCAGCGTCATCGAGGAACCGATGGCAAGCACCCGCGCGCTGTCCGTGTTTACACGGGCCAGTCGGTCCACCTGTTCGTTCACCGCGATGTTGTTCGTCAGGCGCGGTGCGGGGAACGTGGAATGATAAGCGAACGCGTAGAGGGCAATGCCCACCAGCGCTGGCAGGCCGTACATCACGTGGCGAAGGATGAAGCGGACCGCCATCAGAACTGGAAATAGATGAAGGAAGCCTCAGTGATGGGTGCGAAGCGCACGATGAGCGCGATGATGCCGTAACCAATGGCCCAGCGCAGCCAGCGCGGCACACCATCGCCCAGCTGCAGGGCATGCTGCCGATCGCGCGCCAGCCATTCCATCAGGAGCATCACACCCACGCCCACCCCAGCGCCGAACAATTCTTGCGGTCCGAGGTCCGGCAGGCTGAACAGGTCAGGGGAGAGGAAGCCCGCATAGACATCCACCGCCTGTTGCAATGTACGGGCGCGGAAGAACACCCAGGCGATGCAGGCCAGCGCGAATGTGCCGAGCATGGCGGTGGCTTCGCGGATGCTGGGCAGCAGACGCCCTTCCGCCACGGTACCCAGGTGGCGCCGGTTGTTGTTGCTCAGCGTGAGGGGGAGGAAGTACAGCCCGTTGAGCAGACCCCAGATGAGGAAGTTCCATGAGGCGCCGTGCCAGAAGCCGCTCACCACGAAGACGATGATGGAGTTGCGCACCTGCATGCCCTTGCTGCCGCGGCTGCCTCCCAGGGGGATGTAGAGATAGTCGCGGAACCAGGTGCTGAGGCTGATGTGCCAGCGGCGCCAGAACTCGGCCATGTCCCGCGAGAAGTACGGGAAAGCGAAGTTCCGCATAAGGTCGAAGCCGAACAGCCGGGCCGTGCCGATGGCGATATCGCTGTAACCGCTGAAGTCGCCATAGATCTGGAAGGCGAAGAGCACCGTGGCCAGGAGGAGGGTGCTGCCGCTCATCAGGTCCGGCTGGGCGTACATCTTGTCCACGTACAGCGCACAGGAGTCGGCCACCACCACCTTCTTGAAGAGGCCCCACAGGATCTGCTTCAGGCCATCATGCGCCAGCGCCTCGTTGAACGGACGTGGTCGCTTGAACTGCGGCATCAGGGCGCTCGCCCGTTCGATGGGTCCGGCCACCAGTTGCGGGAAGAAGAGCACGTAGGCGCCGAAGGCCACCGGGTCGCGTGTGGCCGGTATCTGCCGCCGGTACACATCGATCGTGTAGCTCATCGTCTGGAACGTGTAGAAGCTGATGCCCACGGGAAGCACCACGTTCAGCGTGCGCAGCGAGATCGGGGCCCCCAGGAACTGGAAAGCCTCGTTGAAGTTGGTCGCGAAGAAATCGTAGTACTTGAAGAAGCCCAGCATGCCCAGGTTGGCCGCCATGCTCAGGGCGAGCAGCCACTTGCGCCTGCCACTGCCTCCCGTGCGATCCAACTGCAGGCCCACGCTCCAGTCGATGGCCGCGCTGATGAACACCAGCGTGAGGTAGCGCGGGTCCCACCAGCCATAGAAGACCGCGCTCGCAAAGAGCAGGAACGCGTTCTGTACACGAAGCGAACGCGCGAAGACCGTCCAGTACAGCAACAGGACGATCGGCAGGAAGAGCGCGAAGTCGATCGAGTTGAACAGCATGCTTGCCCGCTTCTACGCTGGTCGATGGTGACGGGTTGACGAGGAGGGGGCGGGGAGAACGAAACTTGTTCCGGTCGCGAAGGTACCCTCGCCGCAGATCTTTTTTCGGTACGATGTAACCCGCGTCCGCCGTCCCCCGTTACAGGGGGTGTCCAAGTAGTTCAAAGGTCAATCTGAAGAGTCACGTCGCCCTCGTCCCGTTCATTCGGGATGGGGGCTTCGTGCTTCTGGTGGCGTGAAAGATCGTGGCGGTGCTTGGAGTTGATCCAAGTGTATATATTTGCGGCCCCTGCGGAGAAGGAGTCCCACTTACCGAAGTGGCGGAATTGGTAGACGCGCACGTTTCAGGGGCGTGTGACCGAAAG
>CAYZBO010000072.1:0-15914 GCA_964476665.1 uncultured Chryseobacterium sp.
ACAATGCCCAGCAGATCGAATGGTTCAAGGCCGGCGGTGCGCTCAACATCATCCGCGCACAGCAGAAGGGCTGAGGTTGTCCGAATTGCAGCAGAGCCCCATGACCATCGGTCATGGGGCTTTTGCTTGCACTGTCCACCTTGGGAACATGAAGGGCATGTTCGTGGGCTTGTTCATGGTAGGCACGCTCTACGCTTTGGGCGGTGAACGTGCTCAGTAGCGGTTCCACCGGAACACGCACCGCGAGTTGTGATGAGGGCCGGACCGTGAATGGGACGGGCGGTGCATCCGTTACGGTGAGTACCGTATTTCAGGCGTTATGGACCGTATTCTTCATGGTGGTCCAAGCCTATGTCATAATGTTGCGAGGACGAACGATCATAACGAACAGCATGAAACAACATCTTCTTTCAGCGGCCGTAGCAGCCGTTCTGAGCTTTGGTGCATCCGCACAAGTGTTCGAGGAAGGCGCCAAGTTCCTCCACGCCGGTCTGGGCGTGGGCAGTCCTTACGCTTATTCGGGATCCAAGATGGGGGTGCCTCCCCTGCACGCCTCCTTCGAAATGGGCGTGACGGACAAGATCGGCGTGGGAGGCCTGATCGGTTACACCAGTTCCACCTGGGACCAGGCGTTCTTCACCACCAACTACAGTTGGAAGTTCTCCTACCTGATCATTGGTGCCCGCGGTGCATACCATTTCCTGGACCACGAAAAGATCGACGCCTATGGTGGTGCGATGCTGGGCTATAACATCGCCAGCGCAAAGTTCGAGAGCAATGACGCGGACCTGGAGCGCCTTGTCACCGAGCCTTCCGTGGGTGGCCTGGCCTTCGGAGCCTTTGTGGGCGGCCGTTACATGTTCTCGGACAACTCGGGTGTGTTCGCCGAACTGGGCTACAACATCGCCTGGTTGAGCGTGGGGTATACGGCCAAGTTCTGAATACCGCTGAGAACAAGCTGTCAGAGGCGCGCGCGCGATAGGGCGCCATTTCCTCCGTGGCTTGGTCAGAGATGGATAATGGCGGTGGGGCGGAGCAGGAATGATCTGCGTCAGGGATCGGATCGGGATCGAACGGCTACATTTGCCACCAACGCCAACCAAACGCGAACGAACATGAAGAAGACGATCCTTGCCCTGACCACTGTATTGGTGGGTGGCTCGGCCATGGCCCAGCTTAACGTGGGTGCCAAAGTCGGCCTGAACTATTCCATCTACGGAACCAAGATCGATCCCGAGCCGGATGAAGCGCCGGATGCCGCGACCGGCATTGGATTCCACCTTGGTGGCTACATGGAGTACATGTTCTCCGATAACATCGGCATCCGTCCCGAGTTGCTGTTCAGCACGCGTGGTACCAAGGAGACCGAGACCACCACGACCACGACCGACATCTTCGGGATCACCACCGTATCGGAGACCGAGTCCGAGAACACAGGTACCCTGAGCTATCTGGAGATCCCCATCCTGCTGACCTACAAAGCCAACGACAACCTGTCGTTCCAGGCCGGACCTGGACTGGGCTTCCTGATGTCCTCAAAGACCAAGTTCGATGCGACCACCACGACGCGCACGACTTCGGGTGGCAACACTACCACCACCACCTCTTCAGTGAGCGGTGATAGCGACTCGAAGGAAGGCCTCCGCGGCATGGAGTTGGGCGCTGTTGTGGGCGTGACCTATGAACTGGAGAGCGGCCTCAACTTCGGCCTGCGCTACTGGCGCGGTCTCAGCACGCTGAACGAAGAGACCGATTTCGGTCCTGTGAGCGTGAAGACCAATGCCAACGTACTTCAGGTATCCGTGGGCTACACCTTCATCAAGGACTGATACCGACCACGATCACTGGGAAGGGCGACCGAAGGGTCGCCCTTCTTCGTTCACAACGGTCCATGCAATTGACCGGTGCGCCAACCGCTCGGAGGTAGCTTCTCGCAGGTGGGGCAATTGTGGTGCGCGGGTAGGTCGTCCTCGCGTTCGGCACGCTCTTTGGCATCGGGACAGGCGGCCTCCCGCCGTGGCGCTTAACTTGCCGCCCCGGCGGATACCCGGAACAATCCTGCAAGCAATGAAACGGATCCTCGTACTGACCTTGGTATTGGCGGCCGCACGGCTGCTCAACGCACAACAGATCGATACCCTTCGGTCCTGGGTGGTGAACGGCGACTTCGAACAAATGGACGGCAAGAAGCTCAAGCGCGCCGGAGGTATCCAGTACGCCACGGGCTGGAGCTCCGCGACGGGCAAGAAGGTGGACCTCTTCAGCGAGGACGCCACCGTGGAAAGTACCGTGTCCACGCCGCGCAACTTCGCCGGTGAACAGACCGCCCTCAGCGGCAAGAACTATGTCGGTATCCGCTGGTGGAGCTACCAGAACAAGGAGCCCCGCACCTACCTGCAATCGAAGCTCAAGTACAAGATGAAGAAGGATTCGCTCTATTGTGTGCGCTTCTATACCTCGCTGGCAGACCTGAGCAAGTACGCGACCAACGAACTAGGCGTCTACTTCAGCAAACAGCAGACCACCGAGGAGGAGCCTGTGAGCCTGACCTATGAAGTGAAGGTACCCTCGGTCCGAACCACCATCTACGACGACATGGACAGCTGGCAGGGCGTGTGCGGCACCTACCAGTCCACTGGCAACGAGGAGTGGATGATCATCGGCAACTTCCAGGCCACCGACAAGACGCAGAACATCAAGACCAAGCGTCCGCGCGGTGAGACCCGGCCGCAGGTGTTCTCCGCCTACTACTACATCGACAATGTCGAGGTGTATCCCGTGAAGGACAACCGCTCCTGCAAGTGCGAGCAGCTCAAGGAGGTGCAGAGCGAGTTCATCTTCAGCCGAAGGGGTGTGAGCGCCCCCAACATGAGCGCGGCGAGCAAGACGGACAAGCAGGTGTTCTACTTCAAGCGCTTCCAGCGCAACCTGGACGGTAGCATGGCCCCCTGGGTGGAGGAGATGGCCGCCGCCATGAAGGAGGATGCCGCGATCAAGGTGGAACTCGTGGGCCACCTGGATGCCACAGAGGTGGAGCGTACGCGGATGCGCCCGGACCTCGCAAGCCTGGCCACCGAGCGCGCGGAAGCGGTGAAGGAGGCACTTGTGGAGAGCGGCATCGATGCGGCACGCATCAGTGTGGCTTCACGGGACGGAGACGAGCCCGTGGATACCTCTGGAACGGACATGGGAATGAGCAAGAACCGCCGCGTCGAGGTCAACCTCAAGTAGACCCACCTCGTCGATCGAACCGGGAAGGCGCTCCAACCGGGGCGCCTTCCCGCATTTGTGGCGGCCGTGTACCTTGCCGCGGCATGCCACCTGCAACCATCCGCAAGGGCGACCACCGCATCATCCGCGGCTGGACCATGTACGATTGGGCCAACTCGGTCTACTCGCTCACCATCACATCCGCGGTCTTCCCCATCTTCTACACCGCCGTTACCCACCAGGATGAGCTGGACCTGGTGCTGCAACGCCATGGACTACCGGCCCAGTCGCTTTATTCCTATGCGCTCTCGGCCGGCTTCCTCCTCGTGGCGCTCATCTCGCCCATCCTCAGTGGCATCGCCGACAGCACGGGTCAGAAGAAGGCTTTCCTGAAGGCGTTCTGTTATCTGGGTGCCGCCAGTTGTGCAGGGCTGTACTTCTTCAACCTCGACAACCTCTGGAGCGGCCTGTTGCTGGTGATGCTGGCTTGCGCAGGCTTCAGCGGAAGCCTTGTCTTCTACGATGCCTTCCTGCCCGAGATCGCCGAAAAGGAGGACCATGACCGCATCAGCGCGCGGGGCTACACCATGGGTTACCTCGGCAGCGTGCTGTTGCTCATCATCAACCTTGCGATGGTGATGGACCCGGACGGCGATGGCATCACCCTGCTGGGCATCCCGGACGAGGGCGGACTGCCTGCACGCCTCACCTTCCTCACTGTGGCGCTGTGGTGGGTGGGCTTCGCACAGCTCGCCTTCCGGGTGCTGCCCGACGACCAGTACGGGCGTCGACCACGAGGCAATGTGGTCGCCAATGGCTACCGCGAGCTGCGCAAGGTGTGGAGGGAGCTGCAGAGCACCAAGCGCCTCAACAGCTTCCTGATGGCCTTCTTCGTGCTCAACATGGGCATCCAGACCGTGATGTACCTCGCCGTGAGCTATGCCAAGGAAGAGATCAAGCAGATCGGTCCTGATGGCGATGTGCTCCCCATCGGCGATGCCAGCCTCATCATCAGCATCCTGCTCATCCAGTTGGTGGCCGTCGCAGGTGCGCAGCTTTTCGTGTGGCTCAGCAAGCGCTTTGGCAACATCGGCGCCCTGATGATGGGGGCCGTGGTATGGGTGGGCCTGTGCGTGATGGCCTATTCCATCCAATGGGCGCATGAGTTCTACCTGCTGGCGGCCGGCGTCGGGTTGGTGATGGGCGGCAGCCAGGCGCTCTCCCGCAGCACCTATTCCAAGTTCCTGCCCGAGACCATCGACCACGCCTCCTACTTCTCGTTCTACGATGTGAGCTACTACCTCTCCACCGTGCTGGGCACCCTGGCCTATGGACTGGTGTTCCAGCTCACCGGTGATCTGCGCAACTCGGTCATCATCATCGGCAGCTTCTTCGTGGTGGGCATGGTGCTCCTCTTCATGGTGCCGCGCCACGAGGTGCCCGTGGTGCACGCCGAAGAGTAGCACGATCGACCTGTCGAAGGCCCGTGCACCGTGTACCTTCGCACCCGCTTGCACAGGTACCGATGAGCGCAACAACGAACTGGGACGTGATCATTGTGGGCGGTGGCATCGTGGGTGCCGCCACCCTCTACAAATTGCAGACGCGCCACCCCGGGCTGAGCATCCTTCTGCTGGAAAAGGAGAAGGCCCTGGCCGATCACCAGACCGGCAACAACAGCGGGGTGATCCACAGTGGCATCTACTACAAGCCCGGCAGCTACAAGGCCAGGAACTGTGTGGACGGTCGGCGCGAACTGGTGGCCTTCGCCAAGGAACATGGGGTGAAGCACGACATCTGCGGCAAGCTCATCGTGGCGGCCACCGAGGACGAACTGCCCCGCCTGGAGAAGATCTACAACACCGGTGTGGCGAACGGTATCGAAGGCATGCGCCGCGTGACGGCCGCCGAGGTGAAGGAGATCGAGCCCTTTTGCGAAGGGGTGGCCGGTGTGCACGTGGGCTGCACAGGCATCATCGACTTCCGCGGGGCCACCAACACCATGGCCCGTGTGGCCCTGGGCGTGAACCCCGCCAGCCGCGTGCAGCTGCAGGAAGAGTTCCAAGGGGTGGACCAACGCGATGGACACAGCGTTGTGCGCACCAACAAGGGCACCTATCAGGCCCGCTGGGTGATCTTCTGCGCAGGTCTCCAGAGCGATCGCCTTGCCCGCCAGGACGGTGCCACGGTGCCCGAGCAGATCGTGGGCTTCCGCGGGGACTATTACGACCTCACCGAACAGGGTAAGCACAAGGTGAAGCACCTCATCTATCCGGTGCCCGACCCGCGCTTCCCCTTCCTGGGCGTGCACTTCACCCGCATGACCGATGGCAGCATCGAGTGCGGACCCAACGCGGTGTTCACCTTCAAACGCGAAGGCTACGGCAAGACCGACTTCGATCTGAAGGACAGCTGGGATGCGCTCACCTATGGCGGGACGTGGAAGCTCTTCATGCGCAACATGAGCTACGGCATCAACGAATACCGGCGCGCCTTCAGCAAGAAGCTCTTCCTGCGCACCCTGCAGCGGCTGATCCCTTCGCTCACCATGGAGGACATCCAGCCCGGACGTGCCGGTGTGCGGGCCATGCTGCTGGGTACGGACGGCAATATGGTGGACGACTTCCGCATCGAACGGCGCGGCTCGCACATCCATGTGCTCAACGCGCCATCACCAGCGGCCACAGCGGCCCTGGCGATCGGGGGCCACATCGCCACCATGGCGGAGGAACAGCTGGGGGTGGGGCGCTGATGCGCGAGGGCCTGTGTGATCCATGGCCCTTCCGGTCCGATGCCGACGGTTCAGACGATGCGGTATTCTGATGCCACTTCGCTCCAATCCCAAAGGAAGTAGCCCATCAGCCCGTTGAGGCGCTTGAGCACGATGGGGTTCGGCGCGCGCTGCTCCCGGAAATACACATCCTGGAAGCAGAACAGGTCGTACTCCGTGAAGAGCACCTTCGCCATGGCATAGACCGTGTTCTTGCTGGGGAAGTTGAGCCGCTCCATGCGACTGCGCAGGGCGCTCACTTCGCCTTCCAGCGTGGTGGTGTCCAGCTCCATCGCAGCGGCGAACTTGGACAGGCACAGGCCCTGCATGCGCTTGTCCGTGCCAGGGCCCAACGCACGCCCCATCTCAATGAGGTTGCCGGCCAACAGGATCTTCGCGAAGGCCGCGTCGTTCGTGGGTTCCAGCGCGGGTGCCACCACGAACTCGGGCGATTCGTTGATCTCCGCACAGATCAGCGGAAATCCCTGCTCGGTGAACTCGAACAGGGCATGGATGAACGCGTTCGCCAGCTTCTCCTCTGCGATCCTTCTCTTACCGAACAGCGCTGTCAGCATGGTGCTTTCCGTTCCCGCGAAGTTCGATGGGCCGTGCACACCGATCGATGAAGATGCCGCTGGTATTGTTAACAAGGTTATTCACCTTCGGAATGCGATCCGGCTCGCATCCCGCGAACTTCGTTCATTTGTCAGGCGATGCACCACCGTTCCATTCCCTGGCTGCTGGGCCTTTGGCTGCTCCTGCCGTCAACGCTCCTTGCGCAGACCGAACGCGATGAGCATGCACTGATCGACACGAAGAACGGCATCAGCATCTCGCAGGACTCCATGTTCCTGCTCAACCTGCGATTCCGCATGCAGAGCCGGTTGGGCTTCACCACCCTGGGCGGTGACGACCTCAGCGCCGCATCGGTGGATGGACGCATTCGCCGCCTGCGCCTCCGCTTTGATGGCTTTGTGCTCGACACACGCTTCCGCTACTACCTGCAGCTCTCCTTTGCCCGCTCGGACATCGATCTGGAATCAGGTGCGCCGCAGACCGTGCGGGACGCCATGGTGTATTACCACCCTTCCAAGCACTTCTACCTCGGCTTCGGACAGAGCAAGCTACCAGGCAACCGCGAACGCGTGATCTCCTCCGGCAATTTGCAGCTCCCCGACCGCTCCATCGCCAACGCGCTCTATACCCTGGACCGCGACTTCGGACTGTTCGCTTATTGGACCCTGCCCATGGGCGGGCAGGAAGTACAGGTGAAGGGCGCCTTCACCACGGGTGACGGTCGTGGCACAGCGCCGGGCGATGCAGGCATGGCCTACACCGGCCGCGTGGAATGGTTGCCGCTCGGGCGTTTTGCCAACAATGGCGACTATTCCGAAGGGGACCTTGACATGGAGCCCAAGCCCCGCCTGAGCATCGGGGCCACTTACAGCGCCAACGACAACGCCTACCGCACCGGCGGCCAGCTGGGAACAGAACTGTACGCCCCGCGCGACATCAACACCTTCATCGCCGACCTGATGTTCAAGTACCGCGGTTGGGCGCTGCTCGGTGAGTACTTCGACCGCCGCAGTCCGGATCCCATCACACGCAATGAGGAGGGCGACGTCCGCTTCGTGAGCACGGGGACCGGTATCAACGGGCAGTTGAGCCGCTACTTCCGCAGCCGCTTCGAAGTGGCCGCTCGCTATACACGCACCACGCCTTACGCCGAGGTGGCCGCCCTGCGCCCGCTCACCGAGGAGGCGCTTCTCGGCTGTACGCGTTACCTCAATGGCCATCGTATCAAGCTGCAGGGTTACGCCGGCTATCGCTGGATCGGCTCCATGGCTGCGCTGGACCACCCCGGTAATGCCTGGACCGTCCTGTTCCAGGTGGAGTTCGGCATCTAAGGCAGCACCTGCGTACCCGGTATCACCGGCTCGCCCAGGAAATGCGGCTCCACGCCGAACAGCAGGTCGAGGTGAACCTTCACACGGGCCAACTTCTCCCGAAGCTGCGTTCGAAAGCCATAGCTGGCGCTCACATCCACAGCATTGAAGCCGACCGCTTCGATGCCATGTGCCCGCGCGATGAACACGGCCCGCTCCGTGTGGAAGCGCTGGCTCACCACCACGAAGCGCTGTTGCCCGAACACCTCCTTCGCCCGCACCATGGAATCGAGCGTGCGGAAGCCGGCGAAGTCGAGCGTGATGTGGCTGCTGTCAACCCCTGCGGCCAGCAAGGCCCGCCGCATGGCCATCGGCTCGTTGTAGCTGGCGTGGCGGTTGTCGCCGCTGAGGATGAAGTGATGCACCTTGCAGGCCTCGTACAATGCCACGGCCGCGTCGATACGGTGGGTGAAGTACCGGTTGGGACGCCCGCCCCGGGCCCGGTCCGAGGTGCCCAACACGACCGCCATTTCCAGCGTGGGCAGAGCTTCCACACTGTCGTACACGAAGGGTGCCGCCATGCTTGTCACGCGCCGGTCGCACCACCAGACCACCGCCGCCGTCGTCAGCGTTAGGAGCACCGCGACCCGGCCACAGCGCCTGCGTCGTGATCCGGTGCGTGCCGTCATGCCTCAGGGCATCACCCGCTGCAACAGGTCGATACCTGTGTAGGTGGAGGGGCTCAGGGCCTTCAGACGTTCCTTGGTCCCTGGGTCCACCTCCAACGCGTCGATGAAGGCGGCAATGTCCTCACGGCCGATGCGCTCCTTGCCGCGCGTGAGCTCCTTGAGGCGCTCGTAGGGTTGCGGATAGCCCGCGCGGCGCAGGATGGTCTGGATGCCCTCGGCCACCACGGCCCACTGTGCTTCGAGGTCGCGGGCGATGGCCGCTTCGTTCAACAACAGCTTGCCAAGGCCCTTGCGGATGGCGTCCAGGGCGATCACTGTGTGGGCCATGGGCACCCCGATGTTGCGGGTCACCGTGCTGTCCGTGAGGTCGCGTTGCAGACGGCTGATGGGCAGCTTCTCGCTCAGGTGATGGAAGAGGGCATTGGCCAACCCCAGGTTGCCCTCCGCGTTCTCGAAGTCGATGGGGTTCACCTTGTGCGGCATGGCGCTGCTGCCGATCTCGTCCGCCTTGATGCGCTGGCGGAAGTAGTCCATGCTGATGTACTGCCACATATCGCGGCAGAGGTCGATGAGCACCGTGTTGATGCGACGCATGGCGTCGAAGAGCGCAGCCAACTGGTCGTAATGGTCGATCTGGGTGGTGAACTGTTGGCGCTGCAAGCCCAGCTTCTCCAGCAGGAAATGGTCCGCCAGCTTCACCCAGTCCAGCTCCGGGTAGGCGGCATGGTGGGCGTTGAAGTTGCCTGTGGCGCCGCCGAACTTGCCGGTGAAGGGGATCTCCTGCAGCAGCTTCACCTGGGCGTCGATACGCTCCACGAACACCTGCACCTCCTTGCCCAGCCGGGTGGGGGAGGCGGGCTGCCCGTGCGTGCGTGCCAGCATCGGTACACGCGCCCAGTCCAGCGCATGGCCGTGCAGGGCGTCGCGCAGCCCGATGATGGCCGGCAGGTAACATTGGTGAACGAAGTCCTTCACCAGCAGAGGCAGCGCCGTGTTGTTGATGTCCTGGCTGGTGAGCGCGAAGTGAACGAACTCCTGCTGCCCGCTCAGGCCGCACTCCTCCAGACGTTCCTTCAGGAAGTACTCGATGGCCTTCACATCGTGGTTGGTGACCTTCTCGATGGCCTTGATGCGCTGGGCATCGCTGGTGCTGAGCGCGGCGATCCGCTTGCGCAGGGGCTCCAGGCGCGAGCGGTCGGTGCCTTCCAGCTCAGGGAGCGGGATGTCGCAGAGGAACTCGAAGTAGGCCAGCTCCACCTGCAGGCGGTAGCGCATCAGCGCCTGTTCGCTGAACCACTGTGCGAGGTGGCGGGTCTTTTCGCGGTAGCGCCCATCGATGGGTGAGAGGGCGGTGAGGGGGTCGAGCTCCATGGGGATGCGGACAAGGTGCAAAGGTAGCCCGGCCGCCCCGCTCGCCGCTTGGCACGTCGCCGTTCCGCTCATGTAGATCCGCCGCGCCGGCGCTTGCGCTCCAGATCTTTACGCCACCATGATCAACCGCGATCTCCACCTGGGGGCCTCCACCTTCCTGCGCGCCTTCAGCTTCGCCCTGCGCAACGGCATGAGCTGGATGTTCTTCGTGCCGGTTCTGCTCTTCGCCCTGTTGGTCTGGCTGTTCTTCAGCCTGCTCAACGGTCCGGTCCACGAGCTCTCGCACTGGCTGGCCCAATGGCTGGAGATCCCGCTGTCCGAGGCCGATCCGTCGTTCTGGGCGTCCATCAAGGACTTCGTGAACGGTGCGCGCGAAGCGGTGACGACCTTCCTGTTGCAGGTGGCGATCCTCTACGTGCTCTTCAAGATCAACAAGTACCTCGTGTTGATCCTCCTGTCGCCCTTGCTGGCGTATGCGAGCGAACGCACAGAGGAGATCCTCACCGGACGCACCTATCCCTTCTCGTGGAAGCAACTCATCCACGATGCCCTGCGGGGGGCGCTCATCGCGGCGCGCAACGGCTTGTTGGAATTGGGGATATCCGTTGGCATCTGGGTGCTGACGCTCTTCGTGCCCATCCTGGCGCCCCTGAGCGCGCTGGCCTTGTTCGCACTGTCGTCCTATTTCTACGGTTTCTCCATGGTGGACTATGTGTCCGAGCGCCGCAAGCTGCGCATCAGCGAGAGCGTGCGTGCGGTGAACGACCGGTTAGGCGTGGTGCTCGCCAATGGTGCGCTGTTCAACCTGGTGATGAAGTTGCCGCTCTTCGGGGTGATGTTCGGCCCCGCCATGGCGGCGATCGGTGCGTCCATGGCGCTGGTGGAGCACGAGCGCAGGCCGGCTACGGGGACGTTGCAACCGCTTCGTTGAGCCAGGCGTGTATGGAGCGGCCGTCCACCACAAGGTCCTCGATCACCGCTTCGCCCTTGTATACCCGCACCACGGCATGCGCGGGCAGGGGCTGGATCAGGCTGTCCTCTTCCCACACCGGTTGCAGGAGCTGTTCGGTGGTGGCCCCATCACCCTCTTCCAGGTAGAACCGGTCGAAGGGCAGCTGCACCCGGTGCACCGTGTCGCCTCCCCAGCTGCCGAAGGTGACGCGTAGGTGATCGCTACCGTCCGGCGGGGGCTCCATGCGCAGGGCGGCGATGGTGGCGTACCCCGCACTGTCCTCGTCCAGCCAGGCATAAGCCTCCAGCGCGGAGCTGTCCGGTAGCGACCAATCACCATCCTCGGCAGCGAAGTCCAGCACCACGTACTCCCCCCGGAACGGGTCGCGCGGGTCGATGGGCGCTGTGCGGAAGCGGTACACGCGGCCTTTTTCGAGCACCTGCTCATGGTCGCGGATCATCCAGGCCAACGCGCCCAGCTGTACCACGGCCATCAGGCTGAAGAGAAGGACCCTAACCCGCTTGTCCATCACGCTTCTGTTGGCGCAGCATGCGCAGGTTCATGAAGAGGAAGGCCAGGCCCACGGCAATGAACACCAGGCCGCGCAGCACAAAGCTGAGGTCGGTGTCGAAGAAGCGGAGGAGGATGGTGAGGCTCACCACCAGCAGACCCAGGTTCATGCGCTTCAGCGAGCCCTGCTGCAGGCCGTGGCGCATGGTGAGCACGCCCACCACCAGAAGGGCCAGGTTCATCAGCACAGCAGCCAGCGCGGGCGAAGCAAAGCCCACGCCAAGGCAGACCAGGAAGAGCGCCAACGCCTCCGGATAGGGCCAGCGCTCGAACGGCCTGCGGTGACGGTGTGCGAAGGCCAGCGTGGTGATCGATACGACCATGCTGGTGCCCAATGGCAGCACATCCTTGCGCCAACCTTGCATCGGCTCACGCAGCAGTTCCTCCCACAGCGGGCGGAAGCTGAAGGCGAAGAGCACCACCAGGATCGTGCTGCCACCCACCAAGGCCCACGGCCAGGTGCGCAGTGTGCGGCCGGGATGGAGCCACGGCACCACCGTGTAGGCTGCCGCCAGGAAGAGCAGCACCACCAGATGTGGCAGTTCCCAGTCGCGATGGAAGAGCTGCGCAGCCACCCCCAACGCGATCGCCAGCAACAGGCTGTGCCACCAAAAGCCCAAGCTATCGCCGTTGCGCCGTGCGTGCAGCACATAGGCTGGCACCGAGGCCAGCACCAGCACCAACATGCCCCATGGGAAGTGGTGTGTGCCGAAGCTCTCGGTACGCACCAGCACGCCCTGCCACAGCACCAAGGCCAGGTAGCCCAGCGTAACGAGGACCGAACCCGGCAGGTAGAGCAAGGGGAGGATCAGTGCGCTGCACAGCAATAGGTAACCCTGTAGTTCGCCGTGGATATGGTAGATCTGGCTGATGAGCGCCACGCTCGCCAGGATGCCGGTGGACAGTAACAGCGCACTGCCTTCCCGCCACGCCACATTGCCCTGCTTGCGGAAGAGCGCAACACCCACCAGCGCCTGACCCAGTAGCACCGGCACGAAGGCCAGCATGGTGCGCGCGCTGCGTGGCAGGTCGTCCCAGTTGTGCGCCACGATGAGGATGATGCCCAGCCCCACCAGCAGGCTCCCGACGATGGAGAGCACCAGCATCATCGCCGAACCACTACGACCTTCCGAAAGGCCATAGCGCACCCGGATGCGTTCGGCCTGTGCGGGCTCCAGCAGCCCCTCGCGCACAAGCTCGGGCAAGGCATCGGATAGGCGTGGGTCGCGCATGGATGGGTGAAGGTAGTGGCTGGAGTTCAACCACGGCCGCAGGCACAGTGTAGGTACCTTCACGAGTGACAGCTCCTTCCGCGGCTTGCAGACCCTGCTGATACGATCTGCCGGAAGCGGCCAGGAGGCCTTTGTGGGTGTGGGCGACTTTGATGCGGCGAGCGCTAAACCGAGTGAGCGCTTGGACATTCTCACCGGTCGCCTGCGCATTCGCGAACTACCACTTGCGGACAATGAGAACGATAACCTCGCGAAGTACTTGGTTGCTGATTACAATGGAGTTGATCACAACTGTATCCTGCAGTCATGAACTCCAGAATAAATTTTGAACAGCCAGCGTATATCGGATATTTTCACTATATCTTGGAGCCATGAAAGCGCCGAACGTGATCTTGGGTAAAGCGCTTCGGATCGAAGCCATGCCAGCTTTGGCATCGGCCCCTGCCTCCTGCAGGCAGGCAACGGCCCAACGGCCCAACGGTCCAACGGCCCAACGGCCCAACGGTCCAACGGTCCAACGGTCCAACGGTCCAACGGTCCAACGGTCCAACGGTCCAACGGTCCACATCAACTACAGCCAACCAAGGTAAACCCATGCGGGCTTGCCATAACGAAGAAGCCCCCGGTGCTAACGACACCGAGGGCTGGTTACTCCTGTCCCACCAACCCACTGGTATAGGTAAACGAAACAGAGCATTGCAAAGATAAGGTGCCACCGCCGAGCCACCCAGGCAGCACCGGGCCGTGCATACACGGTCTATCTGCGGAGCCTTGCCGCATCCCGCGACGGACGAGGACTTGAAAGGAGCGGAAGAGACCGGACATGCTAGCCGGTCAATACGAATAGAACGATGACCTTCAATGCGATGAACCTCAGGTGGCCTAATAATGGTCTTGGCTTGTTACTGGGCTGCCTGGGGTTCATTGCTTTTCTCCGCTGTGAAGCGCAGACCAACCTGGTGCCGAATTGGAGCTTCGAGACCCCTGAGGATAGTTGTAGCTGGCAGTGTTGCTTCAACGTTGGTTCAAGACCGTTGCATTGGTTCAGCTGGATGAATAGCCCTGACCACTTCAGTGCGTGTGCAGGCGGATCCGGTGGGGATGATAGCCTGATGGCTGTGCCACAGAACGGCTGGACCTATCAGTACCCATGGCATGGAGAGGCCTACGCTGGCTTTTATTGTTACGACGGTGTTCCAAGTGATTACCGAGAGTATCTGGGTGCCGAGCTATTGGAACCACTCGTACCTGGCTGTGCCTATCATCTGCGTTTCCGCATAAACCCGGCTTTTAGTGGTACCTACTGGCTTTACGAAGGTGGAGTGTGTAATAACGTCGGCATGCTTCTTACTACCACTTCCAACGCATGGCCCGGAATATCGGGTCCTCCCTTCGGCTTCAGGAACTTCGCACACCTGAGGACCACCACGCCCGTGGAGGACACCGTGGCTTGGACGTTAGTGGAAGGAACAATTACTGCCGATAGCGCATACGCCTTTCTAGTGGTGGGCAATTTTTTCACGGATGCGCTGACCGTTGCATATCCGAACGGAAGTTCTTGGACGGACCTTGCCTACTATTTGGTCGATGGGGTGGAGGTGGTGCCGGTGGATGCGGCTTGTCATGTGTTGGGAGTGGGAGAGCTGGTCCCTTTTGTGCCGACGCTGGAATTACTACCTTCCGGCGTGAGGGTGCGCTGGCATGGAAGCATGGAAGTATCCGTTCATGATGCATTGGGTCGGGCGTGTGCCTCGGTGAGCAATGGCGCTGACATCGTAGAGATCCCGTTGTCTGTAAGCCCTGGGCTCTACGTGTTGCGGGTGGAAAGCAATGGAAGGTCATTCGTTCAGAAGTTCGTTTTGCCTTAGCATGCCGGTCGTTCATTCAACTACGAACGACCATGGAACGCAGAAAACTTTTCGTGATGGGCCTTGCAGTGCTCATCTCCCAGCGATCAATTGCGCAGGATTGGAACAGGCTTCCGGGAGGGAATGTGATCAATGGCACGGAATGGTTCGGTGCGGCACCAGGAAGCACCGTACCGCTTCGGATCGAGACCAGGGTGAACCAGCCGATACAGTTCCGCACGGATAACATCCTGCGTATGCGCTTGCTGGGGACCAACACCACTCAGGTTATAGGTAGCTACACTAACCAGAACGTGAGCGGTAACCTCGGCGTTGGCTTGTTCAATACTGCAAACGTCACCACCCCTTGGTCGTTGCTCCATTTGGATAACGGCGGCAATCAATTCAGCGGTTATCGACCATGGCTGCGTCCTGGGATGACCATTACGAACGGGACGGACATGGGCTGGATAGGGTTGAAGGACGAAGGCAATGACCTGAACCATTTCACCCTTGCCTGGGCGGACAATACGTTGATGCAAGGTCCCGACCTGTTCAAGATGATATTCCTAGCCAATCCAGGAACCACCGGGACGGCAGGAACGCTCAATGGTCTGGAAGCGTTCCGGATCCGGCCTAGCGACAATGGTATGGAAGCGTTCGTGGGCATTGGCGACTGGTTCACCACAGGTGGCAACATCAACCCCCGAGAACGCCTCGACCTTCTTGATGGCCGTCTGCGTATCAGGAGGCTGCCTGACTCTCCTGAAACAACCCAAGCGTTCAAAGTGATGGTCGTAGATGATTCCAATGACCCCAATGAACGCGGAGTGGTGAAGTGGCGGGCACTCGACCTGAACGGAGGATGCGATTGGGTGGTGCAGGATCAGGTGTCCTCCAACCCTCCGCATGTTTCGAACACATATGACAATTCCAACTGTGCATGGGACCGCAGGCATGGCGTGGGTATCGGGGTGCCCGTCCCGAAGAGCAAACTGGATGTCTACCATTGGGACAACAGCCTGTTGTCCCCCATAGCCATCACTGCGGATGCCCGTTTTGACCTGGGGAATGCGGGTCAGCTATTCGGGCTGTTCAGTCAGGCAAGGCCGACATCCTCTGTCATGAACGTTCAGAACCAGCAGGCCATTGGGGTTTTTGGTCAAGGCTTGAGCTCGCGCACATCGGTGGGTGTGCATGGACTAGGGTCCAATTGCACTACGACCGAAGGCAATGCCTCCTCCGTTATCGGTGTCAAGGGTGAGGCTGCAGGCTGTGAGCGTGCCGCATTCGTAGCCGGTTTGTATGGAGAGGGTTCGGGTTCATCCCAGATTATGCAATGGAAGTAACCGGATAGCCTGAATGCCTAACCATTGCTAAGATAGCG
>CAYZBO010000073.1:0-14250 GCA_964476665.1 uncultured Chryseobacterium sp.
CGCGGCGGCGACATCACCTACCATGGCCCGGGTCAGATCGTGGGCTACCCCATCTTCGACCTTGACCACCACTTCACCGACATCCACCGCTTTCTGCGCACCTTGGAAGAGGCCGTGATCGGTACGCTGGAGGCCTACGGTATCAAGGCCGGTCGCATCGAGGGCCTCACTGGCGTGTGGCTGGACTGGACAGACCCGTTCAAGGCCCGGAAGATCTGCGCCTTCGGCATCCGCGCCAGCCGCTGGGTCACCATGCACGGCTTCGCCTTCAACGTGAACACCGACCTGGGCTATTTCGAGCACATCGTACCCTGTGGCATCGCGGACAAGGGTGTGACGAGCATGGCCCGCGAACTGGGCGAGCCGTTGGACATGGAAGAGGTCAAGGCCCGGCTGCGGTTGGAGCTGGCAGACCTCTTCGATGTGGAGCTGGTGTGAGCATATGGTGCAGTACGGCTAAATCAGCATACATTTAGAGCGCTATGGGCATGAAACAGCCACTCCACATACCCCTGCTCCTAATTGCTGTGATATGCTGTCCGAGTTACATTGTTGCTCAGTATGCGCCCCTTCAGCAGATAGGAACCACTGAGGCTTACCTCTATGGCCAATACTCGAACCACCGGTCACTCCAATACGCTGATATCGATAGCGACGGAATATCAGACATTATCTGCATAGGACGTATTGATGGGTCTCCATGCGTAATGATATATAAGGGTACCTCAGGAGAAAACTATGAACCGCCGTCTGTCATCATTTCGGGATATGACCACATTATGAATATTGCTCACATTGACGCAAATCACGATGGCAATCTAGATATACAAATCTTAGCTCGACAAGGTAATAATCCAGTTCAAATTCTCTCCTACTCCAATATTGGAGGAGGCGCTTTCAACTCTACACCAAATTCTATTGGTGTCGTTAATCCTGTTGACCTAAGCACAGAAGCTTCTCTCACTCAGGCAGATCTTAATGGAGATGGCTGGGAAGATTTAATCATCGCACGCTACGGTGGTTCCGCGTCAGGAAATTTTTGGTGGTACAGCAACGATGGTACGCCGAATTTCGGAACACGCTTTAATCTTCCCTCACAATCATGGCTTCTGTGTATGGAGGCCGCCGATCTAGATGGTGACGGAGACACTGATCTCGTAGTCGCCCGTGATTATGTCGACGTGATCCGGATCTTGATCAACGACGGTAGCGGAAATTTCTCATACGCTCAAACCATTGATTATCAAGCTGCTGATTTAATTATTGCAGATATGGACAATGATTCTGACAACGACATAGTCATTCTAAGATATGACTTTATGTCGGTAGTTATATTTTCGAACAATGGAAACGGAGATTTCACTATTGGTTTCAGTCAATCTTTTACGTTCGATTATATGCCAAAATTAAGTGCACTCGATATTGACAATGACAATTTACCCGAACTGTTCGTATCGAGCTTAACATCAGATTCAAATATCAATCATACATATATATTTCACAATCAATCAGCATCAAGTCAAATTGAACTGCTTCAGTTGCAGGACACAATCGCCCTGCATGCTAGTGCACTCAAGCCCGGCCTGTCAGCATTGGGAAATACTCATCTTCTGCTTCAAGGCATAGATGGTCTTTATATCGTTCGCTTCGCACCCAATATAACCCTAGAATTAATTAGCGACCAGTGTTTCAATATAGAGCCGATTTTCCTCGATATCGACCAAGATGGTTTTATCGATATAGTTCAGACACTAAGAGGGAACATGATATGGAGAAGAAATTTGGGTGATTTTAGCTTCTCTAGGTCCCAATTTCTAGTTTCCAATCTTCCCAATATCACTGAAATCATCGGAAACTCGGATTTCAACAACGACGGATACCAAGACCTTATCTGTCTAGCCGAAAATGACAACGCCTACAATGTCATTGTTTTGTTCATGGCCGCAAACGGAAGCGTTTTTTCAGTTCAGTACAATGACTTTCCAGGATTACTCTATCTTGATTTTGGTGATTTGAATAGCGATGGAGTTCCAGACTTGGCTTATTCCACAAACCAGTCTATTCGTGTACTATTAAATGATGGCACTGGTAACTTCACTCAAACAGCATCGTTCGTGAACTCCTCATATAGTATGGTTCGAATAGTTGACATTGATAGCGATGGCTTAAATGACATTGTATATGACAAAACAAACTGCCCTGGATCATGTTTGGGCTGGCAAAAGAATAATGCAGGAGGAGTCTTTATTGCACAAGCCAATCTACCCAGTCTCAACAACACTTCTAGGGCATTTATTCCGTTAGATTTGAATGGAGATGGTCCTATCGACATATTGTTCAACGCACAAACAAGTCCGAGATTTTGTCAAAACGAAGGATTGGGACAGTTTTCGATCATGACCACATTACCTTTTGTAAATCCAAACCAATTAATTGAATGGACATGGCCCTCAAAAACGAACCATGACTCTCTAGTAGATTATTTATTCTTTACTGGCGGCTCTTCGGAAACAAAGATATGGTCAGCTCAAAGCTTGGCCGACTCAACGTATCAACTGTTCGGTCCAATAGAAGGACCATACACTTGGCGTGTACCATTCACTACACCACGTCGAATGGGAGCAGATTTTAATAATGATAGTCTTTTCGACTTGATTCTACTTCGTCGTGATGAAGGAAATTTTGGGGTAACTGGTCTGGGCATTATGGCTAATCGAACTGGCCCAAATTTTGTCCAGGGGAATGTGTATCATGATATGAATGGCAACAGTAGTCAAGATATAGATGAATTTGGAATTCATGCAATTCCTATACACACAAACTGTAATACTGTTACGTACACATCTGGCAGCGGATTGTTTTCCTTATCTGTTGCGAATGACGACTCGTGCCTGACAGAGGTTATCCCCCCGTTACACGATACCTCTATCTGGTCGGTTTCGCAAGGTTCAGGAGGATATATTTTGGACTTTAATCAGTCTAATATTATTGACTCGATTGATTTTGGCTTATTTGCACTTGTTGATAGCAGCGCCTTCGAGCTAGCTTTCAACATCGCTCCTAATGCATGTGGTGTAACGACCTCGGGTTGGATTGCTGTCAAAAACAGAGGTTCTCGCACAGAAAATGGTTTGATAGCATTGAGCTTGCCTTCTGGTTTTACTTTTCTAACCAGCAGTTTGCCTGCAATAGTAACAGACAATGGAGAAATTCAATGGTCTCTCGATTCACTTATTCCATTTCAAACAAAGTTGATTGCATTAAACGTAATATTACCAGATATTTCATATATTAATGACACTCTTGCCTCTATCATAAGAGTGGATAGTTATGCTGATGGAATGATGATCAATTCAGTCGCAGAGGAGTTTGCCTACATAGTAGCCTGTTCGTATGACCCAAATGATAAACAGGTCCTGCCTATCGGATACGGCCAATTCAATGCAGTTGATGATACTGTGTCAACACTTTCGTATACCATTCGATTTCAAAACACGGGCAATGCTCCAGCTTACAACGTATTGATTCGCGATACTATCAGTTCGTACTTAGATATCAATAGCATTGAAATAATTGGCAGCTCGCATGAAGTTGAAATTGGAGTTGATGATAGGTGTTTGTTGTTCAATTATAATCAAATCATGCTACCGGATAGTGCATCAGATTTTCTTGGAAGTCAAGGTTTTGTAACGTTCAACATTCGCGTTTTGACATCAGATTCATATTTAATCAGCATACTCAACAAAGCCCATATTTATTTTGACATGAATGATGCCATTATAACTAATGAGAAAGATATTACCATAGTCGATTGTGATCAGTGGCAACCAACCATTGAAAATATTTCTTCGAATATCTTACAAGCTTCTTCAGGCGATAATTATCACTGGGCACTTAATGGGGAATTGCTTAGTGGTGCCACGCAACAGAGTTTCTCAATAGTGGAGCCGGGATTATATAGTGTACTGGTGACCAGTGAGTATGGCTGTACTAATTGGTCGGAGGATTTCGATTTTCTGTCATTATCCCTGAATTCCATTTCAGATGAAATATTGCATGCTTCCCCAAATCCATTTTCCGAAAGTACGATTATTAATTGGTCAGATTCATTGGGTCCGTACATGATGTTTGAATTATTTGATGGACGAGGAAATCTGATACGAAAATGGGACAGGACAGGGAGAGTGAACATGATAATTGAACGCAGGAATCTTGCTCCTGGGTTGTACGTACTACGAAGCACTAGTCTCGATGGGACATATTTGGGCTATTTGGAGCTAATAATAGAATAGAGACCTTTCTAACACGCTCCGATGGTAAAATGCACGGCTTCGCCTTCAACGTGAACACCGACCTGGGCTATTTCGAGCACATCGTACCCTGTGGCATCGCGGACAAGGGTGTGACGAGCATGGCCCGCGAACTGGGCGAGCCGTTGGACATGGAAGAGGTCAAGGCCCGGCTGCGGTTGGAGCTGGCAGACCTCTTCGATGTGGAGCTGGTGTGAAGGCCTGTACCTTGGGCACGATCGCTCCCTCATGCGCACCCTGAAGAAGCTCCTGCTCTGGACCATCGTGCTGATCGGTGGCCTGATCGCCCTGGCCTACCTCACCGGCAACGACCACATCCCCCGTGGCGTCCGCTACACCTACCTCATCGGCCGCACGAGCCCCGAGATCGACGACCGCGACTTCTTCCCCTACGGAACCATCCCCGCCGAGCAGCCACGACCCTGGCCGCAGAGCACCCGCTACGGTCGGCTCGCGCTCACACCCGAGCAGGAGGCGAAGCTGAAGGAGTTGCACAGCGTGGGATTCGCCGTGTTCCAGCACGACAGCCTCGTGTTCGAGCAGTACTGGAGCGGATGGGATGCCGACAGTGTGAGCAACAGCTTCAGCGTGGCCAAGAGCTACATCAGCCTGCTCACGGGCATCGCCATGAAGGAGGGCCGCATCAACAACGTGTTCCAACCGGTGGGTGACTTCCTGCCGGAGTACAAGGAAGGCTGCTACAGCAAGATCACGCTGTGGCACCTGCTGACCATGAGCACCGGTCTGGACTGGAGCGAGAGCGGTGCCGACCCCTTCAGCGACAATGCCAAGGGCTACTACGGCACCAACGTGCGCGAACTGAGCCTTTCGCAGCCCTGCCGGGACGAGCCGGGCACGAAGCTCGATTACATCAGCGGCAGCACGCAGATCATGGCCGAAGTGTTGGAAGCCGCCTATGGCCGCCAACTGGACGACCTGGTGCGCGAAAAGATCTGGACCCCGCTGGGCTGTGAGCATCCGGCCTACTGGGGCAAGGACCGCAGCGACGGCGACTTCAAGGCCTTCTGCTGCCTCTACGCCACAGCCCGCGACTTCGGGCGCATCGGCCAGCTCTACCTGGACAGTGGGCGCTGGCAGGGCCGGCAGCTTATCGACACGGAATTCTGGCAGGCCTCGCTGACCCCGGCCACCATCACGGACAAGGACGGTCCCAACCAACGCTACGGCTACTTCTGGTGGTTGGCCGAACTGGACGGTGGGCCCGTGTGGTACTGCCGCGGCTTCCATGGCGAATACGTGGTGGTGCTGCCCGCCGATGACCTGGTACTGGTGCGCACCGGCATGAAGCGCGAAGAGGTGAACGAACGCGGCCACCCCACCGATGTCTTCGCTTGGATCGCGATCGCACGCGAACTGGCCGGCCGGGGCGTTTGAACCCATGCGCCATTGCGCGGCGTTGCGCACCTTTGCCACATCGCCATAGGCGGCGAGAAGCAGATGCAGAAGGACATTGAGCGCCCCTTGGTACAGGATGTGGCCATGGCCGTGGTCCGCGAGCTCGATGAGGAGGGCGAGGAAGCCTGGTACGTCTACCTGGTGAACCTGCGCGAAGAGGCGCTGGAGAACGTGCTGGTCAGTTCGCGCGGGTATGGTGAGATGGCCGGTGAGGCACGGCGCACCAGTGAAATGCGCCACTTCCTGGAGCACCTCGGCCCACGCAGCTGGGCACGTATCGAGCGCATCGTGGAGGATGTCTTCGCGCTGAACAACCAGTACTGGCTCAGCTTCTACCTGCAGGGTGCACTTTACGACCGCAAGTACATCTTCGTGGCAGGCAGCATCGAGGAGACCAACTTCACCACCGTGCCACTGATGGAGAAGCGGGGAGTGATGATCGTGTGATCCATGTGCCCGAGGCATCGCTCGTCCCCCGCCAAGGTCGCCTGGCCCTTGCTCCTGCTGGCCTTGGCCGCCTGCGGAAGCCGGGACCAGCATATCCCCCCGCCGATCGCTGCGGCCGATGTGGCCACCCGCACCTTCGGGGACGATGCCCCTTTCGACCAGGCCTGTGCCCACCGCAGCAGTGCGCAATTCATGGTGGGCACCCGCACCATCGTCCCCAACCTGCACTGGGACATGGAGGAGAGCGCGGAACCCGGTCGGCTCAGCGACGCACATGCCTACAGCGGCCGTCGCTCCATGCACATCCCCGACGACATGGAGTACAGCCCGGGCGTGTGCCGCCTGGTGAAGGACGTGGCCGACACCCTCCAGCACATCGGCACGGGCTTCTGGCTCTACTCCGAGGAGGACAGCCTCCGCCTCACACTGGTGATCACCATCAAGCGTGGGGAGGAGCAGCTGCACTGGTTCGGCAAGGATGTGCGCAGGGACGAATACACACCCGGCCACTGGCAACGCTTCAATGCCTCGTTCCCGGTGGATGGCAGCAGCTTCACCGGTGAGGAGCGCATCTGCCTCTACCTGTGGAACCGGGCGCGCGGTGAACTCTTCGTGGACGATTGGGACCTGGTGTTCCGCAGCTCGCAGATACCCGGTCGGCGCGCTGCGCCCGGTATCGATCTGGAGCAGGCCGCAGGAACGCGTGAAGCGCTGCCCTTCGTCACGGTGACCCAGGTGCGTGCGGCGGATCCGGCGGCACACGGGATCCGGGTGGGTGGACCGGTCCTTCCGCTGGCAGCAGGTACGGTGGTCCTGCCCGGTCCTGCCGGGTACAGCCTGCACCTGGCTGAGGGCGCGGCGGTGGGCCTCCTGCGCGACCGGTCCGGCAACACCACAGGCCTGCTCCGTGCCTGGCATCCGCTCATCGGCCGCGACCTCTTCACCTTCGAGCGATGCCACCTGGAAGCCGCAGAGGATGGCATCCTCATCATCGCATACGATGTGGACACCGACCCCACGAGCGGACTTCCCATCGTGGCGGCCGGACCGGCGCCGCTGGCCTACGTGCTCCAACTCGACGGACTCCCATGAACCTGCGCACCCTCTTCGGCCTGATGTCCGTCCTGCTGTTCGCGGCCTGCGACCGTGAAGAGCGAACGGATGCCGCCGTGATCGACCGGGTGGACTGGCTGGTGAACATGTCGCCCGCTGAGGACGGTGTGCTCACGCTGGAGCTCGACTACCAGGACGCCATCGACAGCGGCTTCGTCATTCCCAGCAGCAGGCAGGCTGAAGGAGGGCGCTTCGCCTGCCGGTTGACACCCGGACCCGATGCCGCGGCGGGCGGCGGCGTGCGCTACAAGATCTATTACAAGAACGACTCCTACCGCTTCCCGCACGGCACGTCGGAAGGGGCGCAGCACCCCCTCGCCCACGAGAACTTCTACGGCAGCTGGGAGCGCGCGGCGGAAGGCTTCCGCAGCAGCGGTCCGCTGACCGATGACGCCGTGATCGAGCTGGCCTTCCGCATCCATGGCGACCCGCGTGAAGAGCCACAGTACCGCGATGCGGAAGGCCGTTCGCTGCGCTGGGCGCGCAACCCCCGCGTGGGGCGCTACGCCTTCATGCTGGTGGCCATGAGCGAGGAGCGGTTCGCTGCGACCGCGCTCCCCGAAGGCGTGCTGAACATCGGCACACCGGACAGCGCCGGGTTCATCGACCCCTTCTGGTACTGGAAGGAAGGCCCGGGTGCCGCCCTGCCAGGGGTGCAGGTGGTGGAGGCGCCCGTGCAGGTGCAGGTGCGGGCCCGGCCCGACCTGGGGGCGGGCATCCACATACCTCCCCCCGCTCCGGAACAGGCCTTCAACGCCACCTGCGGCAGCACCGAAGAGCTTAGGAAGCAAGCCCCCTTCGAGCAGTTCGTGCACTACGTGGACCCTTCCACCCGCTTCGCCAACATCCCCCTGATCGCCGACATCCTGGGCAACGAATACACCCCCGAGGACCACGACCACTACCGCGCCTTCTTCCCCCCCGAGGAGATGGTGACGCTCCGCCCCATGACCACCACCACCCCCTGCGCCACGGTGAGCAGCGATCCGCAACGGGGGGCCATCCTGTTGCGCAACCCCGCCAGCACGCCAGGCGACATGCGCAAGGAGAACGTGGGTGTGCGCTCCCGCCACGGCCTGGCCTATGGACGCTACCAGGTGAAGTGCAAGCTCACCCGGCTGCTCAACGACTCGGACATGTGGGTGGGGCTCACCAATGCCATCTGGCTCATCTATGACGGTGCGCCGGGCTGCCTGCGCAGACCCTGCGAAAAGGACGGCTACCTGGCCAACTACTATGGCGGCGATGGCGACCAGCGCGTGCCACGGGTGGCGTACTCAGAGATCGACTTCGAGATCCTGAAGACACCGGCCTACTGCCCCGACATGTCCTTCCCGCCGACCTACCCACAACAGCTGGCCGATCATGGGGACCGCAAGGCCTGGGCCTACAGCAGCAGCGACTCCCGCATGGACAAGCCCGGCATGATCACCGTGGCCTGCACCAACTGGGACATGGCCTGCCACGACCCGGAAGCGTTCAGCGCCGGCTGCCACACCCTGGAGAAGGACGGACGGACCTATCTGAACCACCGTTGGAGCGAGGACTACCGCGCCGTGACACAAAAGGTGGAGGAGCTCGACGCCACGCTCTTCGGCGGCAGCCACTACTGGTTCGAGATCGATTGGCGGCCGGAGGAGATCATCTGGCGGATCGGCCCGGAGCGCGACCAACTGCGTGTGGTGGGCTACATGGACCGCAGCATCACCGAGATCAGCAATGTGCAGATGCACCTGATCGTGACCCAGGAATACCACAACACACGCTGGTGGCCGGGCACACCCTACGACCAGGGCTACATCCCCTTCCCCTCCAGGGAACTGGTCGGCGAGATCATGGAGGTCATCATCGAATGAGCGCCATCACTGACCTCCGCAAGGGTGCCTTCCTTGCATTGCTGCTGGGCCTGCTCGCCCTGCTGCTCTTCCACCGCACCGCGCTGCTGGCACCCAACAGCCACATGGCTGCCATCGGTGGCGATGGATTGAAGAACTACTTCTCCTATGCCTGGCATGTGGAGCACGACACTGCGGCCACCGTGTTCTCCGGCATGAACGCACCCTTCGGCGAACACATCAACTACCCCGATGCACAGCCGTTGCTGAGCAACCTGCACCGTGCGGTGGATGCAGTGTGGACAGGCAGCGACCAGTACAGCGTGGGTGTGGTGAACCTGCTGATGCTGCTGAGCCTGCCCGTCTGTGCGCTGCTGCTCTTCCTGGTGCTGCACCGGTCGGGTATGCCCTGGCACCTGGCGGCGATCGCAGGTGTTGCGCTCGCCCTATCCACCGTGCAGGGCCTGCGCTCCGTGCAGGCACATTATGCACTGGCCTACACCTGGGCCCTTCCCCTGGCGATCTGGGCCGGCCTGCGCCACTGGACGCACCCTCGGCCCTGGCGCTCCGCGCTGCTCATCGTGGCGGTCCTGTTCGCGCTGCTATCCATCCATGTGTACCTGGGCTTCATCAGCAGCGCGCTCCTGCTCGCGTGGTCCATGGTGGGTGCCGTTGGCAACGCCGGCCGGGTGCGGAAGTTGACCGCGTTGGCAGCCCCCGTGGTGGCGCTCCTCCTGTTCCAGGGTTTCACCAAGCTCACGGACCTGCACACCCACCGGACCGAACACCCCACGGGCTTCTTCGACTACCAGGCGAACGCTCTTACCCTGCTCGTGCCGGACCACCAGTGGATCAGCCCGCTGGCCCGCCTGTTGCCCGGTGCACCCGCCACCGAGGTGGCCGAGAACTGGGCTTACCTGGGCCTTGGGACGCTCCTCATGGCCGCTCTGTTGGTGGTGGCCGCCGTGCTGCATGTGGTGCGCGAACGGGGAGCAGGTCTGCCGAAGCAGTTGGCCGGGGTCTTCGACCCGTACGGGCTCGGCGGGCTCTTCCTGGCCTCCATCCCCTTCCTGCTGGTCGCCTTGGGGATGCCGTTCAACGATGGCAATGAGTCCTTGCTGTGGGACACCCCCGTGTTCCGCCAGTTCCGTGCGCCGGGGCGCTTTGCGTGGGCCTTCTTCTATGCGCTGGGGCTTTTCGTGGTGTGGCGCTGTTGGCGGCTCTTCGAGGCAGGGAGGCCGGTGCGGTCCCTGGGCATCGCCGGGCTGGTGCTCGGAATCGGGCTGCAGCTCTACGAGGGAAGCTACATCCAGGCCTTCATCGGTCGTGAGTTCGTCAAGAGCAGCAACCTGTTCCGCCGGGAGCAACTAAGTCCCGAGGAGCAGCGCTTGGTGGACCGGGTGTGGCGCGAGAAAGCAGTGGGTATCGCAAGCATCCCCTATTTCCACAACGGCTCGGAGGAGTTCCTCATACCGGTGCACGAGGAGGGCCTGCGCATGGGTCAGCTGGTGGCCTACCACACGGGGCTGCCGATGATGTCCTCGTCGCTCACCCGCACCGGCCTGGAGGAGGTGCGTGCCGGTATCGCGGCCTTCGGGCCCAGCTGGTACCCGCGCCCAACGCTGCCGCATTGGCGCGGGGAGGACAGCCTGGTGATCCTCGCCTTCGACGACAAGCGCGCCGATGCCGACCATGCGATCATGGCCCGTGCGGTGCTGTTGGACCGGGTGGGCAGTGTGCAGGTGGCCAAGATCGCCGTGAAGGATCTCCTGAGGGATGAACGCGCCAGCACACGCCAGAAGAAGATCGCCGAACTGGCCTCATCCTACAAAAGCGGCGCGTGGTACTTCAGCAGGCCCGACACCTTCCTGTTCCACGACTCCTATGAAAGCGGCTCCAGCCCGCATGTTCTGGCGGGCGCTGGGGCGCTCGCCGGAGCACACGGCACCTTCACCCAACTGGCCGAATTCCCGCCCAACACCTTCCAAGGCGACCGGCAATACGTGGCCTCCTTCTGGTATTACAACCGGGGGGCCATGCGCTGCCATGCGCTCGCCGGCATCGACGAGTTCGACGAAGCGACCGGGCAGGGCTACTGGGACCACTACACGAACCCCCGCTTCAGCCGCACCTTGGTGGGCGATTGGAGTTTGGTGGAGATCCCCTTCACCGTGCGCGACCCTCAGAACCGTATCAAGGTGTTCGTGGATCGCTTCTGGTATCAACCACTGGATACGGTGTTCGTGGATGAACTGCTGGTGCGGCAGGCGGATGTGAGCGTGCTCCGCTACGATGCCGATTCCACCCTGTGGTGGAACGGGCATCCGCTGCGGAAATAGCCGGGACTACAGCCCGTACTTCACAATGCACCAGATGGCGCGGAAGCCGTCCTTCCAGCCGATCTTCTTGCCCTCTGCATACGTGCGGCCGTAGTAGCTGATGCCCACTTCGTAGATGCGGATGCCCGGCACCCGCGCCAGCTTGGCGGTCACCTCCGGCTCGAACCCGAAGCGCCGCTCGCGCAGGTCGAGCCCCTTGGCGATGTCGCTCCGGATCAGCTTGTAGCAGGTTTCCATGTCCGTCAGGTTCAAGTTGTTGAACGCGTTGGACAGGAAGGTCAGGAACGTGTTGCCGATGCTGTGCCAGAAGAACAGGATACGGTGGGGGTGATGGCCCATGAAGCGCGAACCATAGACCACGTCGGCAAAGCCTTCCACCACAGGCCGAAGCAGGTCGTTGTATTCACGTGGGTCGTACTCCAGATCCGCATCCTGCACGATCAGGTATTCGCCCGTGGCCTCGTGGATGCCCCGGTGGATGGCCGCTCCCTTGCCCATGTTGCGGGGCTGGTCATAGAACTTGATGCCCATGGAGGGATGGGTATCCATATAGCGGCGCACGGCCTCCACTGTACCGTCCTTGGAGCCATCATTCACAATGATCACCTCCTTGGCAATGCCGTTCATCAGCTCCACGGCACGCACCTTGTCCAGGATCAGATGGATCGTACGCTCCTCGTTATAGGCCGGGATGATGATGGACAGGTTGCGCAACACTGGGTTGGTCATGGTGCTCTTTTGTAGGCCGGAGTGCGATCAATGGATCATAGCGGAGGCTGAACAAAGCTCTCATTTCCCGTTTCAAGATATTGAACGCGAGATGGCAGCAACGCACGAAGCTCATCCGAAGGGTTCACAACGATGATGCGACGCCCCTTCTGTATGAGGAGCGCTGTTCGCTCGGGATCGGGAGTGCCGGGGATCACTTGATGGCCGTGGAAGAACATCATGGTCAGATTGGCAGGAAAAGGAACATTATAGATGATGGCGTGTCCTTGTGTCCCATCGATCTCCGATGCAAGGCGATCCATGACACGTAGGTTCTGGAGATGGGCCGACCTGTACACCGAATAGAACGGGTCGAGCTTTGCCTGTGCCGTGTGGGTGCGCTGCAACCGCTCCAACTGGAACAAGGCGCCCGCACTCACGGCCACCGCGAGGACCAGCCATGTTCGGCTCAGCGAATAGGGTCGAGTGACCAATGCAAGCAAATGGGCGAGCCCTATGAAGAAGAAGCCGATCACCAGCATGGGATAAGCATGCATCTTGGTAGCTGCCAACGTATACACCATGTACGTGACCACAACGCTGGTGATGGCCATGATCCTCATCCTCCGCTCCCGGCACTGGGTGACTGAAAGCAGCAAAGCACCGAACATCAGCAACGATGGGAACGGCTGGAACTGCTCCACCAAGGAATGATAGTAGAACCAATGGTCTCCCACATGACCCTCCACCGCCTCCCAGAGGTGCAGGGAGTTGAATGACATTTCGTGGGCCATTTCCACTGGGAAACGGACCCAGGCGCTGATCTGCCAGGGAGCCGCTAGCAACACCGCGACCGCCAGCGCGATCAACAAGGCTTTCAGCTCCTGCCTTCGATCTCCAGTACCCAGTAGGAAGATAAGCGACCATCCACCGAAAAGCAGCGCCCCCGGAAGCCATTTCGTGAGAAGAGCCGATCCAACGAAACACCCGGCCACGACCGCCCACCGAAGCTTCCTTGACCGATCCCATTCACTCCACGCCCAAAAGGAACCTCCCACAAGGGAAATGAATACAGCATTGTTATGGTCGGATAACACACCACCAAGACAAAGGATCAAGAACCAATGTGACCATGCCATCAGGAACGCAGCATGGAAGGCCGTGTCCTTGTCATGCATGCTGCGGGCAAGGCGATAGGTGAAGAATACCAATGCAGTGGTGAACAGAGCGCTCGGCAGGCGCAAGGCGAACACCGAATAACCCAGCACACGTAGTGACAGAGAGATCATCCAAAGGAAAAAAGGCTGCTTGTGAAGCCAGACATTGTTCAAGGTCCACTCCTTGTGATCCAGGCCGAGTTCCGTATCCGTGAAGAGCATCGGTGTGAAGGGATGTTCCACCATGTTGCGGGCAACAACGGCATGAACACATTCATCCCAAATGTTCAGGAAGGGATCCAACTGGATGGCCATCAAGCGCAGGGTCAGTGCCGCCAGCAACACGAGACCCAAAGCGGTTCGTTCCTGCGACCGATGCCATAGCACCAAGCCCAGTACCGACAGCAGGCAGGCCAACGCTATGGCAAGCTGCGCAGATGGGTCAAAGTAGGAGTCGAACATGGTGGCACAGGAGCTTGACCTGGTTCTTCTATTTCAACGGACCATCTTCTTTGCCTGCTCCAGCGTGCGCTTTCTATGATCCATCCGGACGCAATAAGATCGCAGCAGGTCTGGGGTCTTACACCTCCATCTCCGGCACCTCCCCCTCCACCACCAGCCGTCCCTCGGTCTTCGCCTGTATCTCCTCCACGCTCACGCCCGGAGCACGTTCCAGCAGTTTGAAGCCGTTCGGTGTCACCTCGAACATGCCCAGGTCGCTGACGATCTTTTTCACGCAGCCCACACCGGTGAGCGGCAGGGTGCACTGCTTCAACAGCTTGCTCTCACCAGCCTTGTTGGTATGGAGCATGCACACGATGATGTTGTCCGCACTGGCCACCAGGTCCATGGCGCCGCCCATGCCCTTCACCATCTTGCCGGGGATCTTCCAGTTGGCGATGTCGCCGGTGTCGCTCACCTCCAT
>CAYZBO010000073.1:14350-15772 GCA_964476665.1 uncultured Chryseobacterium sp.
CCATCTTGCCGGGGATCTTCCAGTTGGCGATGTCGCCGGTGTCGCTCACCTCCATCGCACCCAGCACGGTGAGCTGCACATGCTGCCCGCGGATCATGGCGAAGCTGGTGGCACTGTCGAAGATGGCCGCGCCGTCCTTCAGCGTCACCGTCTGCTTGCCCGCATTGATCAGGTCGGCATCCTCTTCACCCTCAAAGGGGAAGGGGCCCATTCCCAGGATGCCGTTCTCGCTTTGCAGCTCCACGCTGATGCCGGCGGGAATGTAGTTGGCCACCAAGGTGGGTATGCCGATGCCCAGGTTCACGTACCAGCCGTCCTTCAGTTCGCGCGCGATGCGCTGGGCCATTTGTTCCTTCGTCAGGGCCATGGATCAATGGGGTTCAGGTGTGCGAAGTTCGTCATCCGTGGACATCCGCAGCATGCGCAGGTGCACAGCATGTTGCTCCATCACCTGCCGCCCGGGGTTGTACAGGTACACCACCAAGGACCGTGCAGCTTCCACGGCCGGCACCCAACGTCGGAAGCGGATGCGATCGGTGCCTGGTGCAGTGTGTCGCGCTCGCAGTTCAACCCGGTCCACCTGCACCGCCTGTCCATCACCACCCCGCAGTTCGATCACGACCTCTGCCGAGAGCACCGCATCGGCACAGTGCAACAACAGGTCAAGTTCAAGGCAGCGCAGGCCAGCTGTGAAGCGGTCCGCCGGCTCGTTCCACAGGTCCTGGAACTCCGCATCGCTGGCGGCTGCGTTGAAGATGGTGTCCGAGAAGGCGATCAGCTCAACGGGAGCCATCCGCTCGAACAGGACCTGCCTGCCCGCCCTGCTGCCCACCACGGCCTGGTAGCCGTGCGGCACTTCGAAGTAGCCGGTATCCAGCAGCAGCAGGTCGTGGTGCGTGGCGGGGTGACCGTTCGGGTCCAGCACCGGCACCGCCATGCCCGCCATGCGCGCCTGCACGTCCCAGATGGGCACCATCTGCCGGTAAGCACCCACGCCAAGGATACCATCGGTGGCTGCAACACGCTCCGCTACGGCGCGGTATTGCGCCAGCTCCGCTGACTCTTCCGGCCAGCTGAGGGTGCGTGCCGGATGCCATGCCCGCAAGGCCATGAGCTGCGGCAGGATCAACAGCGGCACACCGATCCACGCCATCCATGCACGTCGAACAGCAAGCTGGTCCGCAGCGAACGCGACGACGAGCAACGCGAGCGGCACCAGGTGCAGGGCCGTGCGATCGATGGGGTACAGCGTTCCCCACATCACGTGCATCAGCATGCGACCCACCACCTCTGCACAGAGCAGCACGGCCACCAACACCAGTGGACGGTTCGCGGCTTCCCTGCCCTGTCGCAGCAACGTGTGGACCGCGACCCCCAAGGCCAGCAACACAGGCACCAACAACGACCAGCGCGCAGCATCCA
>CAYZBO010000074.1:0-15671 GCA_964476665.1 uncultured Chryseobacterium sp.
ATGGAGCGCGAAGGTGGTGAGCGTGGCGAACGGCCCAACGAACAGCGCCGCGACCAGCAGCGGAACGACCAACAACGGAACGATCAACAGCGCAACGAGCAGCGCACCGGCAACGACGGCACTCGTCCCGAGCGCCATCAGGACCGACCCCAGCGCGAAGCGTTCAACTTCGACGCATTCGTTGAGGCCGAGGGTGTGCTGGAAGTGATGCCCGAAGGCTATGGGTTCCTGCGCAGCAGCGATTACAACTACCTCGCCTCACCGGACGATGTATACGTCACCCAACAGCAGATCAAGCAGTACGGTCTGAAGGTGGGCGACACGGTGCAAGGCTTTGTGCGCCCTCCGCGCGAAGGCGACAAGTTCTTCCCACTGGTGAAGATCGATCGCATCAACGGCCGCGACCCGGATTGGGTGCGCGACCGGGTGCCGTTCAAGTTCCTCACCCCGCTCTTCCCCGACGAGAAGTTCAATCTCACCGGCAAGGAACAGAGCCTGAGCACGCGCATCCTGGACCTCTTCGCACCCATCGGCAAGGGCCAGCGCGGCCTCATCGTGGCGCAACCAAAGACCGGCAAGACCGTGCTGCTGAAGGAGGTGGCCAATGCCATCGCAGCGAACCATCCGGAAGTTTACCTCATCGTACTGCTCATCGATGAGCGTCCCGAGGAGGTGACGGACATGGCTCGCAGCGTGCGCGCCGAAGTGGTGAGCAGCACCTTCGATGAGCCCGCCACGCGCCACGTACAGGTGGCCAGCATGGTGCTGGAGAAGGCCAAGTGCCTCACCGAATGCGGCCATGATGTGGTGATCCTGCTGGATTCCATCACCCGCCTGGCACGTGCGTACAACACCGTGCAACCCGCCAGCGGCAAGATCCTCAGTGGTGGCGTGGACGCCAATGCACTGCAAAAACCCAAGCGCTTCTTCGGTGCTGCCCGGAAGATCGAGAACGGTGGCTCGCTCACCATCATCGCCACTGCGCTCGTGGAGACCGGCAGCAAGATGGACGAGGTGATCTTCGAGGAGTTCAAGGGCACCGGCAACATGGAGCTCCAGCTCGATCGCAAGATCAGCAACCGCCGCGTCTTCCCTGCGATCGACATCCTCAGTTCAGGCACTCGTCGCGACGACCTGCTGCACGGCAAGGAAGTGCTGCAACGCACGTGGATCCTGCGCAAGCACCTGGCCGACATGAACAGCGTGGAGGCCATGGATTTCGTGAAGAAGCACATGGAGGGAACGAAGAGCAATGAGGAGTTCCTGGTCTCGATGAACGGCTAGTCGAGAAATTGGGAGGGAATTACAAGTTGACGGTCGGCAGTTCTTAGTCAGCAGGTGATGAGTTGTACGTTGTTGTTCGACCTGATGAGGTGATCGCACTGGTCGTTTATCTTCGACCAGTGTGTGATCACACTTTTCCGGAACATAGAACACACTAAGTCAATGGTCATGGGAGGGTTCAAGGATCTCATCGCCTATAAGAAGGCATTCGAACTGTCGACGCGCATTTTCAAGCTTTCCAAGAGGTTCCCGAAGGAAGAGACCTACTCGTTAACGGATCAGGTACGACGCTCCTCCCGCTCTGTTACGGCACAATTGGCCGAAGGCTATCGGAAGCGCCGGTATCCGTTGTCTTTCGTCGCCAAGGTCGTGGATGCCGACGGTGAGAACGCTGAAACACAGGTGTGGCTGGACCATGCTGTGGCCTGTGAGTACGTGACACAAGCTGATATTGATCCTTTGTTAGCGTTGTCCGAAGAGGTGGGCCGTCTGCTTGCCGATATGGTCAACGATCCGGCCAAATATGGGGCCGTTGAACGCGAGCCAAGATCCTCGAAAAGAAGAACCCGATGAACTTGCCTTGTGCGCTGCATAAACCCACTACACGTCATTAGCTGCCTACTGCAAACTGCTTACTGCAAACTACTAACTGTTACCCGGAACCCCTTCCAATGTTCCTAACCATCTTCGCAGCAGGGGCCATCATGGCGCTCCGGTTGGTGCTCTTCTCCATGGGGCGTCCAGCGGATGGAACCGACTTCATGCTGGTGCATTTCCTCGCGATCGTCACGGTGGTGTTCTTTGCGGATGCCCGTCTGCTGCGCGCAGAACCGCGCAGCGGCTTCCCCGACCTGCTGCGTGAAGGCTTTCGCCAGGCCGCGCTGTATGCGGTGCTGATGCTGGGCTTCCTGTGGCTCTACTACACGCAGGTGGAGGCCGGCCTGTTCCAGGAACGCATCGATGAGCGCGTGGCCATGGCCGTGGCCGAAGGACAGCCTGAAGCAGTGGTGCGCGAACGCATGGAGCGCTTCTTCACGCCCTTCAACTACGCGACCATCACCTTCTTTGCCTTGTTGGCCGTGGGAGCCGCGCAGACCTTTGTCATCGGCCTGTTGCACCACAAGGTGATGCGTCGCTACGCACAACGCTGATCAGGCCAGGAAGGCTTCGCTCAGCACCTGAAGGTCGAGCCCACCGAAGTTGCCGCTGCTCATCATCAGCAGCACACCCTTCTCCGCCGTACCACCGCGCACAGCACCGATCACCTGCACCGGATCGGTGATCACCTGCAGGTCGTCCCTGCCGAAGGCCGCCTTGATCCGCTCCGGCGGGATCGGCGGCAGGCGCTTGAGTTGAACGGCATGCGGATCATAGAACACGATGGCCACGTCCGCCGCGGCCATGCACCCTTCGTACTGGTCCAGGAACCCTTCGCTCAGGCTGCTGTACGTGTGCAACTCCATGCAGGCCACCAGGCGCCGGTCGGGGAACTGCTCGCGCACCGCCTCCACCGTGGCCTTCAACTTGCTCGGCGAATGCGCGAAGTCCTTGTAGACCACCCGTCCGGGACCATCGGCGACCTTCTCCAACCGTTTCGCGGCACCATGGAAGGTGCGGATCGCTGCGTAGAAATCGGCATCACCAATGCCCAACTGATGGCACACATTACGCGCGCCTTCCATGTTCATCAGGTTGTGGCGACCGAAGACCTGCAGGGGCACTTCGCCATGCGCCGTGATCAGGTAGGTGACACCGTCCTCGATGCGATGGGACGGCACACCGTAAGGCACTTTGCGGGCCTCCACCCCCGGCTCATCCGCCAAGGCCTGCACCTCGGCATCCTCCACACAATGCACCAGGCTCCCGCCCGGCTCGATCAATGCGATGAAGCGCCGGAACTGCTCCACATAGTCGGCGTAGGTCTTGAAGACATTGACGTGGTCCCAGGCCACCCCGGAGATCAGCGCGATGTGCGGATGGTAGAGGTGGAACTTGGGTACGGGCTGCAGGGCCGACGCCAGGTATTCATCCCCCTCGATGATGGCCACCCGGCTGCGATCGCTGAGCTTCACCATGCAGTCGAATCCTTCGAGCTGCGCACCCACGAGGTAGTCGAACTCCACCCCGCAATGGCGCAGCACATGCACGATCATGCTGGTGATGGTGGTCTTGCCGTGGCTGCCGCCGATCACCACGCGGGTCTTGTCGCGCGTCTGTTCGTGGAAGTAGGACGGGTAGCTGAACAGGGGAATGCCGAGCTCCTGTGCACGCTTCAGTTCGGGGTTGTCGGCACGGGCGTGCATGCCCAAGATCACCGCATCGAGCCCTGCATGGATGCGCAGCGGGTCCCAGCCCAACTTGTCCGGCAGCAGACCCAGACGGTCCAGCCGACTGCGGCTCGGTTCGAAGATCTCATCGTCGCTACCGCTCACCTCGAAGCCCTTCTGCTGCAAGGCAATGGCCAGGTTGTGCATGGCACTGCCTCCGATGGCGATGAAATGGACCCGCTTCGCGCTCATGTTCGATCTGGCCGTGACTAGGGCCGACAGCACAAAGATCCTCGGACCCTTCTGGTCCACCACAGCGCCCGTCGGCAATGGATCAACGGGGGCCTGTGAGCATCGGCCATGTGCACGGTCGGTCCCCCTATCCCGAAAAGGATGCCGAACTTGGCAGCATGCAGCTACATGTGATCGATACCGGCTACTTCAAGCTCGATGGTGGTGCCATGTTCGGGGTGGTGCCCAAGACCCTTTGGAGCAAGTCGCTCCCACCCGATGAAAAGAACCTTTGCACCTGGGCCATGCGCTGCCTGCTGGTGGAGGACGGCGACCGCCTCATCCTCATCGACAACGGCCTCGGCGACAAGCAGGACGCCAAATTCTTCAGCCATTACGAACCGCACGGAGAGGATACCCTTGACAGCTCGCTGAAGAAGGCCGGGTTCTCCCGCGAAGATGTCACGGATGTGTTCCTCACGCACCTGCACTTCGATCACTGCGGCGGCAGCATCCAACGGCAGGGCGATGGATTTGTACCGGCCTTCCGCAACGCCACCTTCTGGAGCAACGAACACCACTGGCGCTGGGCCAACCAGCCGAACCCCCGGGAGAAGGCCAGCTTCCTGAAGGAGAACATCCTACCCATCCAGGAAAGCGGACAATTGAAGTTCGTGGAAGCAGGCAGGCGCAGTGCCGAGGAGAACCTCTACCTCAAGGAGGTGTTCCCCCGCTTCGATGTGCTGTTGGTGAACGGCCACACCGATGCGATGATGATCCCTTACATCCAGTACAAAGGGCGCACCCTGCTGTACATGGCCGACCTGCTGCCCAGCGTGCACCACATACCGCTTGCCTGGGTGATGGGCTACGACACCCGGCCTTTGCTGACCCTTCAGGAAAAGGGCGATGTGCTGGAGCTGGCCGCCGACCAAGGGCACGTGCTCTTCTTCGAACATGATGCGGTGAACCAGTGCTGCACCGTGGAACGCACGGAGAAGGGCATCCGCCTGAAGGAGACCTTCCCCCTGAGCGCGCTCTGAGCCATGTGCTACACGGTGGCCTACCTCACCAAGCGCGCGGTGAAGTACGCCAAGCGTGCAGGCGCCAGTGAGGACGAAGTGCAGCAGCTGGAAGTACAGCTCGAAGGCCTGACCACCGCTCAGCCACCCATGTTCCATGTGAGCGGCTTCCAACATCCGCTGCTGCCCTGCTTCCTGCAGGAAGATGGTCCGCACTTCGATCTGTTGCGCTGGGGGCTCATCCCGCATTGGGTGAAGGATGCTGCCGAAGCCGCGCAGCTGAGCCAGCGCACGCTGAACGCACGCAGTGAAACGCTCTTCGAGAAACCCGCGTTCCGCGCAGCAGCACACCACCGTTGCCTGGTGCTGATCGATGCGTTCTTCGAACACCAGCACCAGGGCCGCAGCACCACGCCGCACCTGATCCGCATGCGCAACGAGGAACCCATGGCGCTGGCGGGCATCCATGGCCACTGGACCGACCCGCTCAGCGGCGCGGAACTGCACACGGTAAGCATCGTCACCACCGTCGCGAACCCCTTGATGGCATCCATCCACAACCGTCCAGGTAGTGAAGGACCGCGCATGCCGGTGATCGTACCCAAGGAACTGGATGCGCTCTGGCTGGATCCGCGCAGCGACATGCACGCGTTGGCACCGGTGTTCAAGCCATACCCTGAGGAGGAACTGGAGGCCTGGCCGGTGCGCCCCTTGACCGGCAAACGTGCATCGCCCAACACCGCTGCCGCATGGGAGGCGGTCACCCCGCAGGACCGGGGTCTGTTGTTCTAGCTCACCAGAGGTCGAAGCCGAAGACGCGGAACGTGGTGTAGGGCAGGCCGATCGCGCAGCCCTCTTCGGTGGCCTTCACCGCATAAACCGTGGCATGGCTGCACACCCCGTGACGCGCATGACCGTTCTCCAGCTTGAAGTGGAAGCGATGGAACGGGCACACCAGATGACCGTCGTCCACCCATCCGCCGCTCAGTGGCTTGCCCTGGTGCGGGCAGCGGTCGGCGAAAGCGTAAAGGATGCCGTGGTCACGCACCAGCACGATCGGCGTGTTCTTGAGCATCACACGCAGCAACGCACCATCAGCCAGGCCGGTGATACGGGCATCGCGCAGGGGATGCCAGCGGGTGCGTTCGACGATCACTCCCGCAAGCTACACGGTCAGTGCTGAACGACCACCTGGGTACGTTCACGCTGGTGCTCTGTGGCGATCTCCACGGTGAAGGTGCCGTTCGGCAATGCGCTGACCGGGAAGGGCAACTGACCGCTGCCGTGGAGCACGGCCACGGGCATGTTGCGCCCCATGCTGTCGTGGAGGCGGAGGGAAGGACGTTCCCAGGTGGGATCGTGACGCACCGTGACCATTGTTTGGGCGGGGTTGGGCCATGCCACCAGGCCTTCGTCATCGTTCCTGAAATGGACCGGGACCTGCTCGCTCCATGTGCGGCTGCCATCCAGATCCACCTGCATCAATCGGTAGTAGCTGGTGCCCGGGAGCGGTGATGGGTCCTTGGCGTAGTAGTTCATGGGAGCGTAGCTGAACCCCACGGCAGGCACATGGTCCACCGGCGTCCAATGCTGTCCATCGGGCGAACGTTCCACCACGAAATGCGAGCTGTTCTGCTCGGAAGCGGTCATCCACCCAAGGTCCACGGACCCGCGTACGGGGAAGGCTTGGAAGCTCACCAGTTCCACCGGCAGGGGACCACCGGCGTTGGCGATAATGCCGCTGCCGTTGGAACCTGTACCGGTCTGGGCGGCGTTCGTGCACGGGACCGCACTGCTGTTGCACCCACCTGCTCCGTTCAATGTGCTGATGGTGACATTGCCAACCGGAAGGGCACTGCTGAACAGCACCACGCCCTGACCGCCACCACCATGGGTGGCCCCATCGTTCACCCGCCCACCCGCACCACCGTTGGCCCGGATGGTCAAGGCACACGTGCTGGAAGTACGAAAACCGTTGGTCTGGATGATGATGGAGCCACCGGCACCGCCACCACCGGCACCATCGTTGCCGGCCTGTCCTGCGCTGGCGCCATCCGCAGAGATGCGCACCCCGCCACAGGTGCCTTGGGTGATGATGCTGTCCGCTTTCACCAGGACGATGCCACCACCGCGCCCACCATCTGTGGAGAGGTTGTTGTTCCCCTCGCCACCACCGCCACCACCGCCCATGAACACACGCTCGGCACTGATGAAACCGCCCAGGGCAAGGCCCCCCAGGCCACCGGCCGAGCCTGCACCGCAGCTCCAACCTGGTCCGGCGTCGCCACCGGCGGTATAGTTGCCACCGCCACCGCCGCCGCCATTGTGTTCATTGCCGCCACCGCCGCCGGTGAGCATGCGGCCCCGGGCCTCCACCCAATCGCTGTTCGTGTTGCGATGGATGCCCTCCCCCTTCTCTGCATAACGGTCGTTATTGGCGGAACGGAAAGTGGAGACATCGCAGGACCCCGAGTTGCTCACGTCGCGCGCACCTCCGCGAAAGCCCGCACCATCGGCCGTGATGGCGTGTGCCAGCCGAAGCCGGCCATCCACCTGCACCGCGACGACACCGCCGAGGTTGCCGTTCCAGTTCAACGCCGTGATGTTCGCTGTTGTGGTGAAGTCGCCGCCACCACCCAACCGTTCGAAGGTGATGGCCTGCACGCGCGCGTTGCCGCCCGTATTGTACGTGTACGATGGTGGTGTGTCCAGTACCAGGGTGCTCAACGCACCGGCGGTGCGTGTCAGCGTGCTCACCCGGAGGATCTCGTAGCGGCCGGCCTGTTGGATGGACCCCAGCGAACCGAAGGTGGCATCGTTGGCCGTGCTGCCGATGACATTGTCCTGCATCTGCATCAACACGATGTAGTCACCTTCATCGAAGGTCGCACCGCTCTCGTTGCTCTGGGCGACAGTGAGGATGTTGCCGGAGCAGGATGAGATACGTGCATAGCCGTTCACCTGGGCCGCCGCAGATGCTGCATAAAGGAGAAGGATCGGGAGAGCACAAGATCGCATGGCACAGTTCCGTTGATCGGAGCCGTCCTACGCGATCCCTGATGAATGGTTCCTTCTCCCTGACGTGACGTTGTCCTCAGCGGATGAACGCACCGTCGTTCCGCACCTCGTGCAGGGCCAGTCCGTGCGAACCCGCCCAGGCACGCAGTTCCGTTCGGTGGCGCCAGCGCAGCGCTCCTGCCAGCACCACCTGCTCGGCTTCCTGCACCAGCGGCCGCAACGCATTGGTGTCGAGCCGCACGAGGTCGTGGAAGATGAGCAGCCGGGCCGGTGGTCCCGGCCTCACCTCCTCCACCAACCGGCCATTGAGCACACGCGCTGCACCGGACGGTCCCGCGATGGCGCCCGCCGCCCAGCACCACGCCCCGCCACATTGCACCTGCGAGGCATGAAGGCTGTCAAGCGCCACGTGGGTGATGGACCGGATGCCCGCATGGCGTGCGTGCCGTTCCACCTTGTCGCGCAGCACACCGGCACCCTCCGCAGGACCGAAGGCGACCAGGCTGCGGCCCTGCACCAAGCCGAGCAGGAGCCGGCTGCGATCGTCGTAGACCACCAGCGACGCGCCCTCCCGCGCCTTGCGCGCAGCCAACCCCCATGCCAGCAACGACAGGGCGGTGAGCACCACCGTGGCCGTGCGCGCCGTGCGCCAGCGCCAGACCAGCCATATGGCCAGCGCAAGGATGAGCGCATACAGCAGCAGTGCGGCGAACACATCGATGCGAACGGCAGGATAGGCGGCCGGCAGATCGGCAATGAACGCGGCGGATACCGTGGCGGCGCGCAGCAACCAGGAGAGCACCAGCACCAGGAACCCCGAGAGGTACGGCACCCAGTGGAACACCACGAACGCCAGGGACACGTAGATCGCGAACGACATGGCCGTGACCACCACCACATTGGCAGGCAGGAACCAGAGCGGGAAGGCCTTGAACAGCAGCAGCGACACCGGGGTGGTGAAGACCTGCGCCGCAATGGACACGGCCACCAGTGACCACAGCTGTTGCAGCAACCAGGCGTTCGGGTGCCACAGTGCGCGCAAGGGCCGAAGGAACAACAGGATGCCGAGCACCGCCAGGAAGGAGAGCTGGAAGCTGGCCTGCACGAGCATGCCCGGATCCCATGCCAGCAGCAGGATGGCCGCTGCCATCAAGCTGTTCAGCGAGCTCTGCCGGCGCCCCAGCAGCTCCGCAAGGGCGAACAGGGAGAACATGGCCGTGGCACGCAGCACACTGGGGCTGCCACCCGTGAGGCCTGCATACGCCCACAGGCTCAGGAGCAGGAGCAGCGCCCGGAGCATGCCGGCATGCCGGCCCCGCCCCAGGACGGCCAGCAAGCGCCCCAGCAACACATAGATGAGGCCCACGTGCATGCCTGATACGGCCAGCACGTGCACGGTGCCACTGCGCACGAAGGCCTGGTTGATCGCGGGGTCCAATTCGTCGCGCTGCCCCAGCACAAGGGCCTTCACCAGCGCCCGCTCGGCGGCATCCAGCCCGCTGCCCTGCAGCCAGGCCGACACCCGCCCGCGCGCCGTGGAGAACAGGTCGGTCCAGCGCTGGCGATGCCCCACCGGGCGCCATCCCTCCGGCGCCACGAACAGCTCCTGATGGATGCCCTTGGATGCGGCCCAGCCCGCCCGGTCGAAGCCTCCGGGGTCCGCGTTGCGGACGATGTCCTCCACCATGCCGTCCACCACCACCACGTCACCCGCGCGCAGTTCGGTACCGGTGTCCTGGCGCATGAGGGTGAGCATCACCGTGCCCGTGCGCGGCGCCCACCTCCCGTCCGAAAGGCGGGCCAGCATTGCAGCGTCAGCCCGCAGCACACGCTCCGAGGTGCCATTGAGGTGGCGCACCTCCAACAGCCACACCGCATCACGGTCGGCATCGTGTATGAGATGGCGGGGGTCGGCAGTGGGAAGGGACATGGACTGGCGCGCCAACCCGCTGAGCAAGGCCCAGCCCAGCAATAGCGGCATCCGGTATCGCCACAGCCGCATGCGGTGGGCCCAGCGTACGCGCTGTGGCAACAGGGCCACCACGGCTGCCAGGGTCACGAGCAGCCACACCAGCAGCACCGCTGTTGCATCGGTCGGCCACAGGCGCGCCAGCAGGACACCCAGCACGAAACCGACACCCACACGCAGCAGGGGCGCCTTCCGCACCTCCTCCCAGGGACCGCGCATCCGCTCCTCCTCCATTGCTGTAACGTCCGCTCGCTGTGTCTACGGAATTCCGTGCAACGTGTAAAGATGCACCGAACTTGAACACGCTCAGCGACCTGTTGCGGACCGCCACGGGCCTGCCCTCACCCCGCCCCTTTCCGCAGCCGAACGATCGTTGGACCACGCGGTGAACGATGCGCTCAAAGCACCTGCAACACCAGGCTCTTCAGGTAGTGCGTCTCCGGAACGCCCCACAGGATGGGATGATCCGGCGGCTGGGTTCCATAATGGATCTCCCGCAGGGTGCGTCCGGCATCCAGCGAAGCCTCGCGCACCATGCGGCGGAAGAGCTCCGGTGTCATGTGCTGGGAGCAGCTGCAGGTGACCAGGAACCCGCCGGACGGGATGCACTTCAGCGCGCGCAGGTTGATCTCCTTGTAGCCCCGGTAGGCGTTCTCCACCGCACCCTTGCTCTTGGCAAAGGCCGGGGGGTCGAGCACGATGACATCCCACTGCGCCCCGCGACGGCTCGCCTCGGTGAGGTGATCGAACACATTGGCGGTGTTGAAGCGACACGAGGTCAGTGCGTTCAATTCCGCATTGCGCGTGGCCAGCGCCACGGCCTCCGCACTGATGTCGAGGCCCTCCACATCGGCGGCGCCATAGTGGGCCGCGTGCAGCGCGAAGCCTCCGGTATGCGTGAAACAGTCGAGCACACGCTGGCCCCTGCTGATGCCCTGCATGGCGGCATGGTTGTGTGCCTGGTCCAGGAAGTGGCCCGTCTTCTGCCCCTCCGCAACATCCACATGCAGGCGCAGGCCGTTCTCCTCAATGATCAACGCGGTGCGGAAGGGGTGGTCGGCGAAGCCCTTGTCCAGCTCCAGGCCCTCCTTCGCGCGCACCGGCACATCGTTGCGCAGGTAGATGCCCGTGGGCTGCAGCTGATCCTGCAGGGCCTTCAGCACCACCGGCCGCCAGCGCTCCATGCCCAGGGTGAGGAACTGCACCGAGAGGACGCTCTGGTCGCTTCCGCCCACATCGTGGAAGCGGTCCACCACCAGGCCCGGCAGGCGGTCCGCTTCACCGAACACCACGCGACAGCTGCTGGTGTAACCCATGCGCCGGCGATGCGCCCACGCCTCGGCGATGCGCCGTTCGATGAAGCCCGCGTTGATCCGCTCCTGTGGATCGGTGGTGAGCAGCCGCACCCGGATCATGGAGTGCGGGTTGATGTAGCCCTGCCCCAGCGGACGCTTGCGACCATCCACCACCTGCACCACATCACCAGGCTCATAGGCACCCTCCTCCCGCAGCACCTGCGTACCAAAGATCCAAGGATGTCCGTTGCGGATGCGGTCCTGCGTGTCGTTGACGGTGATGCGCGCCTGTGGCATGGCGGCGAAGGTAGGCCGCTGCTGCGCGGCGCATCGTGCAGGTCATCAACCGTCGATCGTCGACAGGTGATGCCGCGTGCCACGGGGCATGGGCGGACCACCGGTACTTTCGCGCCATGACGATGCCCACCAGCAACAGCGGCGAGCGTGCCACGCTCCTGCGCTTCCTGGGGCGGCTGGGCCAGGCGGAACTGAACGCTGGCAATGCCGTACCCCTGGTGGAGCGCGACCTGGCGACGATCGCCAAGGTGAACGGCGAGCCCCACGTGCAGGTGTTCGTGCTGCCCACCGTGCTCTTCCTGAAATGGGAGAACGGCGAGGAGCAGCAGGTGGACATGGCCCATGGCGCGTACCGCACGCCCTCCCTGCGCTTCGATCAGATCGAGGAGGTGATGACCATCGCCCGCGCTGCCCGCCGTGGCGAGCTCACGCCCAAGCGCGGTCTGGCACGGATCGAGGCCATGTGGCGAACGCCGCACTTCTATGGCGATGGAGGCTTCGTGGCGGGCTACCTGCTCACCACCCTTGGCGTGGCCATGATGCTGCGCCCCTCATGGAACGGAATGCTCCTCACGGCGCTGATGGCCTTCTTCTGTGCATTGGTGCTGGTGGTGGCACGCCGGCGCCCCTCCCTGACCGTGATGCTCCCGGTGGTGGTGTCCTTCCTGCTCGCCGCCGGGGTGTCACTTGGCTACCGGCATGGCCTGAAGGAGCCGGCCTTCACGCTGCTCATTCCGCCACTGATCACCTTCCTGCCGGGGATGACGCTGACAGTGAGCGTGATCGAGCTGGCGTACAACAGCATCATCTCCGGAGCCAGCCGCATGGTGGCGGGCTTCACCCGCTTGATCCTCCTGGCCTTCGGCATCCTGGGCGGTTTCAAGGTGTTCGAGAGCGGCGCGTGGCACCTGGCGCAGGGCATCGACGAGCGCATCCCGCATTACTGGCCGTGGGTGGGGGTGCTGGTGTTCACCTTCGGGCTGCACATCTACCAGAGCAGCAAGCGCCGGTCCTTCACCTTCATGCTCATAACGGCGGCGATGGCCTACCTCGGACAGACGTTGAGCGGCCTCTTCATCCACGGGGCTTCCACGGCGTTCTTCGGTGCGGCGCTCATGACCATCACCGCGCTGGTGATCGAGTTCCGCTTCAAGGGTCCGCCGGCGATCGTCACCTTCCTGCCGGGGTTCTGGTTGCTTGCTCCCGGTTCCTTCGGCCTGGTGAGCCTGGCCAGCATGGCCAGTGGCACCGACACCGGGGCGCAGGTGATGACCCTGCTCTTCTCCCTCTCGGGCATCGCCACCGGCTGTTTGATCGGTGCCTTCACCTACACCCTGCTGCTGCACCCGCGGAAGCAGGGCTCGCTGTGGAAGCCGGAGGATATCTGAGCGCCGGCTTCACGGACCTGCCGGCGGTGCAACAGGCGGAGCGGCACTGTCGTCCTTGAAGAAGTCCAGCGTGGTGATCTCCACCAGGTGCACGTCGGTGTAATAGTGGTGCAGGATGTCGGTGTAGCTGCGGCCCGCCTTCGCCATGCGCATGGCCCCTTCCTGGCACAGGCCCACACCATGCCCGAAGCCGCGACCGGTGAGCACCACCTTGTCGCCCTCGCTCCGCACGCTGAAGAAGGTGGAGCGGAGCTTGAGGTCCTCGCGCACATGCTTCAGCGGGATGCCGGGCTGCACGTTGCCCAGATAGAGGTCGCGGCACTGGGGCTCGTAGTTGAGCACCGCGCGCAGCCGCACACTGTCGCCGGGGCCCACACCATGGCGGCGCTGCAGGTAGCCCAGCCACTCGCTGCGCGAGAGGGTGCGCTCCCAGGTGGCCTGCGGGGCGCGCAGGCAGAAGGTGTCCGTGGTGGCCCGCAGGTAGGGCTCGCTCTTGCTCCAGAGGTCCTCGGCGTTCACCGTTTCGCCGCCGCAGTTGCTGTGGAAGGTGGCGTGTATGATGCGGATGTCGGAGTCCACCAGTACCAGGCTGTGGGTGGCATCCACCGCCATCAGGATGCTGTCGTTGCGGCAGCGCCCGTGATAGACCTGGCAGTGCACCCCATCGCAGAGCTCGAAGCCCTCGGGCAGGTGCTTGCGCTGGTTGGTGAGCGCATACGTGCGGCAGCTGACCGCCTGCAGCTTGTAGTACTCCTGGTGGTGTTCGCGGCCGGCCTCCGCCTGCACCACCCCCGCCGTGTAGGCTTCCAGCGGCACACTGTTCACCAGTTGCAGGGCGCCCCCGGCGGGCGTGATGGTGAGCGCGCCCTGGTAGCTGCGCTCGGGGAGCTTCGTCTCAGGCACCCGCATGCGCAGGTGGCCCTGTGCCGGCGACGGACGCAGCTCCAGGTGCTTCACGCCGGTGATGACCAGCTGCAGGGAGCGCGCCTCCAGGCGGCCGTTCGCCACGGTCACCTTCACACCGTCCGCCGCACCCACCTCGCCGCGCTTCTGCCCATCAGCATAGAGGATGCAACTGCCCCTGCCGCTCATCACCACCACCTGCTTCACGGTGCGGTCGCGCAGGAGGCCGATGCGCATGGTACGGTCCACGCTCACCTCCTGGGCGGGGAGCAGGGCGGGCAACAGGAACAGCAGGAGCAGGAGCGTTCGGCAGGAGGTCTTCACGGCGCGGCCAAAAATACCCGACCGGTGCGGGGGGCTCCCGCTGCCTGTTAGAGACTTTTCCACAGCATGGAAGCCACCTTGGCCGAGGCACCGGGACCACCGAGCCGTTCGCGCAACTCCGCCAGGTCGGCCAGCATGCGCCCGCGGTAGGGACCATCGGCCAGCAGGCGCTCCAGCTCGGCGCTGAGGCTGTCCACGGTGAGCTCGCCCTGGATGAGCTCGCGCACCACCTCGCGGTCCATGATCAGGTTCACCAGGCTGATGAACTTGATGTCCACCAGGCGCCGCGCGATCCATACGTTGAGGGCGCCGCTCTTGTAGCACACCACCTCGGGCACACCGAAGAGCGCGGTTTCCAGCGTGGCGGTGCCACTGGTGACGAGGGCGGCGCGCGCATGGCGCAGCAGGTCGTAGGTGCGGCCCTTCACCAGGGTGATGGGGGCGTTGCCAATGGCCGCGGTGTAGAGCTCCTCGGGCAGCGACGGTGCGGCGGCCATCACGAAGCGCACCTGTGGGAAGCGGCGGCTGACGGCCACCATCAGGGGCAGCATGCGGGCCAGCTCCTGGCGACGACTGCCGGGCAGCAGCGCCACCACCGGGCGGCCATCGTCACCGGGCAGTGGCAGCAGCGGGGTGCGGCCCTCCCGATCGATGGCGTCCAGCAGCGGATGCCCCACGAACTCCACCGGGAGGTCGTAGCGCGCATACCAGTCCTTCTCGAAGGGCAGGATGACGTACATGCGGTCCACCACGCGCTTGATGGTGTGCACGCGGCCCTTCTTCCAGGCCCACACCTGCGGACTGATGTAGTAATGAACGGGGATGCCCTGGCCGTGCGCCCACTCGGCGATGCGCAGGTTGAAGCCCGGATAGTCGATGAGCACCAGCAGGTCGGGCTTGAATGCGGCGATGTCCGCCTTGCACACCTCGATGTTGCGCAGGATGGTGCGCAGGTTCATCACCACCTGGGTGAAGCCCATGAAGGCCAGGTCGCGGTAGTGCTTCACCACTTCGGCACCGGCATCGGCCATGCGATCGCCACCCCAGGCGCGGATGTGGAGCGGCGGGTCCTGCTGAACGGACCCTGAGGCTCTCGAAGGGTCCGTTCGGCTGACGCTGTACAACTCCCGCACCAGGTTGCCCCCGTGCAGGTCGCCGCTCGCTTCGCCAGCAATGATGTAGATGCGCTTGCCCATGGTTCAGAACACGTAGAGCAACAGGACGATCACCATCGCATAGAGAAAGGTGGACGCGATGACCCCGCGCATGGCCCTGTAGTAGGACCACCGGTCGAGCAGGAAGAAGAGGGCGAGGTTGGCGAACAACGAAAGTGTCAGCACCGGCGCCTGATACTCCCGTGTGCCGAGGAAGAGGTCGTGGACGAAGAAGGACAGGTCCAGGTGCGGACGGATGGCACCGACGTAGATGGCCGCATAGCCGAAGAAGCCGAGCAGCGGAGCGAGGAGGCCCAGCAGCACGCCCACACCCACCCTATCCCAGTGCATGGTCCCAGGTGTTCAGGTCGGCGATGGCGTGGTGGGCGGTCATGTCGAACTGGGTGGGCACGATGCTCACGTAACGGTTGTTCACGGCGTAGACATCGGTGTCGTGCCCCTGGTCCTCGCTCTTGAACTCGCCGCGCAGCCAGTAGTACTCCTTGTTGCCGGGATCGA
>CAYZBO010000075.1:0-15619 GCA_964476665.1 uncultured Chryseobacterium sp.
TGGGCCTGATGACCGACCGTTCCGAGCGGGGCTTCCGGCATGTGGACCGCACGGTGTACGAGGACCAGAGCATCGAGACCTATTTCGTCACCTTGAACGGACAGGTGTTCCTCAGCGACGTGGACACCATCATCACCACCACGGCGGTGGAGACCGTAACGCAAGGGGTGGACCGCCGCAGTACGGTGCGCATACCGTTGCTCGCCCATTGGCAGCAGGAATGGCGGCGGTGGAGCCTGGGCGTACGTGTGGGTCCCACGGTGGAGTTCACCCAGGCTGAAGCAGGTCCTGGTATCCTACGCCGCTCGGCCGACCATTTGGGTGCCGGCACGCTTACCGCCAGCCAGCGCAAGGAGCGTTATCCGGCCACGGTGCTCGGGCTTACGGGGGTGGACCTCGGCTGGCGAATGCATGAACACTGGACCATCCAGGCCGGTTACCTCGCATTGTGGCCCATCAGTGCCGTGCAGCCGCGCTCCACGGTATACGCCACTACCCTGCGCCATGGCGCCGAGCTGCGCCTTATCCTTCATCTGCCCATACGCCCATGATCGTTCCGCTGTTCCGGTCCCTTCTAATGGTCACCGCGATCTCCCCGGTGGTCGCCCTTGCACAGCAGTTCCCACAAGGATCTGCAGCACGCGGTGGCGGCTCCGTCGTTGGCTGCCACCCCAGCCTCAGTGTGGACTTCAATGCGCACATCCTCGGTGGCTACAGCTACCATCTTGAACCCGTTGTACAACCTGGCGAGACCTACGTGATGAGCAGCGTATGGAGCAGCTTCACCTCGAGCCTGGAGCAGTCGTATGATACTGACCTCTACATGGGGTTCCCGGGCCCGGGCAACTATCCGGTGTGCCTCACGGTGAACGCGCTGGATGCCGTTACCCTCCTGCCTTGCAGCACCTCCACCTGCAAGCTCATCGAAGCCCTGCCCGATAGCAGCTGTCTGGACCTCGAGGCCGATTTCACCATCGCTGGCATCAGTGGTTCGGAGATCTCGTTCATACAGCAGGTGGACATCGCTTCGCTGGTACACTCCGCCCTGTGGGAATTCCCGGACGGCAGTACCATGGAGGGTGGCAATGCAACGTTCTCCTTTACCGGCCCTGGCCCGCATGCCATCCGGCTCAGCCTGATCGGCGGGCCACCCCATTACTGTACATCCACGGTGGTGAAGTGGCTCTACCTGGGGCCGGGCAATGCGCCCTGCGAAGGGTTCATGGAGCCGGGCTTCGTGTATTATGTACTGAACGAGCTGGTGGGCGTGCTGGACACCTCGTCCACTGCCGGCCTTGAGCATGACGTGCGCTGGGAGTTCGGCGATGGGGCCAGCTCGTTAGGCAACATGGCGGTCCATGCTTACACAGCGACCGGCACCTATGATCTGTGCCGGACCTTGCGCACATGGGGGCCCATGCTAAGCGACACGTGCACTGTCACCGATTGCGTGGTGGTGGAAGCCTTTTCCGGTGGGCTTACGACCGTGGAGGTGGAGGATGCACAGAACGCGGTCTGGCGCGCGGACCCAATGCCCGTGGTGGACCATTTACTGCTCAACGGGCCTGCAGTGGAGGCGGTTGAGTGCCGCGTGTTGGACCTTCGCGGGCGGGTGCTCATCAGTCGGTTCTTGTCCAATGGCGCGGAACGGCGCACAGTGGATGTGTCGATGCTGCCGCCGGGTGGTTATCTGGTGGAGCTGCGCACGGCGAGCGGAAGCACTGTGCTGCGCATGGTGAAGGCGATGCCGTAAGAGCCTGTTGCGGAATGCGACAAGGCCCCTGCCGAAGCAAGGGCCTTGCACCTTTTGAACGGAGGGCTGCCAAGGGGCATCACTGCACCGGTCGTTCACCCACACCAACCTTGCGCACCGACCGGGAGGCCCCGGGGCGCAGCCGCACCGTTCAATTCATTTCCGCTACGGCAGTGGGCGCCAGCACCTGATAGTCGTTCAGCACGACCTCGGTGGAGAAGCGCTTTTCGCCCTCCTTGGTCTCGTAGCGACGGTGCACCAGGCGACCCTCCACCACCAGACCGGTTCCCTTGCGGACCTGGCCTGCAAGACGTTCAGCCTGCTTGCCCCACACCACCACGGTGTGCCATTGGGTCTCGCTCTTCCATTCGCCATCCTGCCCCTTGTAGCGCTCATTGGTGGCGAGGTTCAGGCGAAGCATGTGCTGCCCGCCGGTCACGGTCTTCAACTCGGGGTCGGCGCCCAGGTTACCGATCAGTTGCACCTTGTTCTTCATCGTCGTGTTCATGGCACTTGTGTTTTCTTCACTGTGGAGCAGCCACCTTGGCCGATCCGGCTGCAAAGGAGTGACGGCGCAACACCCTGATCCGTGCGATCTTCGTTTGTATGCGTTTACAGCCGTTTGCTGTCGTTTGCTTTGCGGCAAATAGCGAAGACAGGCGGTTCACTTTCACCCCGATCGACGAACACTACCGGAATTGCACGCGCCCTCCTACCTTCGTCGGCCCCGGAGACCTGCGACCCGGACAAGCGCATCGGAACCATGAGCCAACAACTCCGCAAGATCATTGTCCCCACCGACTTCAGCGCGGTGGCGGAGAACGCACTGAACCACGCCATCACCCTTGCCCAGCACAGTTCAGCCGAGGTGTACCTGCTCCATGTGGTGAGCAAACAGAGCGAAGTGGAGGACGCACGCAAGCGTCTGGCGGGCATGGTGGAGAACCTGCGGGGCACTGCCGGATCAATTGCCTTGCACAAGCTGGTGCGGGTGGGCAACATCTACGACGATATCGGCGATGCTGCTGCGGAAGTGGATGCGGACCTCATTGTGATGGGCACCCATGGCATGCGGGGCATGCAGTTCATCACCGGCAGCCGGGCCCTGCGCGTCATCACCAGCTCTCCGGTCCCCTTCATCGTGGTGCAGGAGCGCTCCATCAAGGCCAATGGTTACGACTCCATCGTGGTTCCACTGGACCTGCACAAGGAGACCCGGCAGAAATTGACGTTGGTGGCCGACATGGCCAAGCACTTCGAGAGCAAGGTGCACCTGATCGTGCCCAAGGAGGAGGACGAGTTCCTGCACAAGCAGTTGGAGAACCACCTGCGTTTCGCAGACCAGTACCTGCGGGAACGGGGGATCACCTACGACGCAACGATCGCCGATGAGGACAGCGACAACTTCGTGAAGGCCGTTGTGCGCCACGCGGTGAAGGTGGATGCGGACCTCATCGCCATCATGAACCTGGCACAGGGCAACATCTTCGGCGTCCTCGGCGTGCCCTACGAGCAGGAGGTGATCACCAATGAGGCGCACATCCCGGTGATGTGCATGAACCCGCGGGAGACCACCACCGGCGGCGGCGGCTGGACCATGCAGGGCTGAGGCATGGCGCCGATCAGGCGCGCATCCCGATCACCAGGATATCGTCCACCTGCTCGTGGCCTCCGCGCCATCGCGTGAACGCATCGTGCAGGGCCATGCGCTGTTGCTCCATGGGTCGCTGATGGATCTCCTGGAGCAGTTCCCGGAACCGGCGGTACATGAACTTCTTGCCCTGGGGACCACCGAACTGGTCGGCATAGCCATCGGAGAAGATGTAGACCACATCGCCGGTCTGCAGTTTGATGCGATGGTCGGTGAATGCACTGATGGGAAGGTCACTTCCTCCGATGGCATGTTTGTCCGGCGTGAACTGCAGCACCTCCGAGCCGCGCAGCAGGTACAGCGGGCAATTGGCACCGGCATACTCCAACACCCCCTTGCCCGGGTCGTAGGTGCACAAGGCCAGGTCCATGCCATCGCGCACGAGGTTCTGATCCCGGTCCTTGTGCAGGGCATCGTAGGCCATGCGGTTCAGGTCGGCCAGGATCTCTGACGGCCGGGTGCGACCGCGTTCCTTCACGGCCTGGTTCAATGCGTTGTGGCCGATGAGGCTCATGAAGGCCCCTGGCACTCCATGGCCGGTGCAATCCACTGCGGCGAAGACCACCTTCTCCTCGGCACGCTCCACCCAATAGAAATCGCCGCTGACGATGTCCTTGGGGCGGTAGTACACGAAGGAGTCCGGAAGCAGTTCGCGGATGCGCTTGTCCGGCGGCAGGATCGACTCCTGCAGGCGCTTGGCATAGCGGATGCTGTCGGTGACGTTCTTGTAGAGCTCCACCACCTTGCGGCCCTGGCGCTCCACCTCCTCCTTCTGGCGGACCACCTCCTCGGTGCGCTCCACCACCTTCATCTCAAGTATCCGTTCACGTTGGCCGAGCTCATCGCGCATCTTCAGCAGGGCATGACCGAGCATGTCCTCCTCGCTCAACGGCCGGTACTCCGTATTAAAATCACCGGCTGCCACACGGTGCGAGAATTCCGTGGTGCGGCGCAGGCCCTCCACCAGGGAGGTGAGGGCCTTGCTCATGTCGCCCACCTCATCGTTCGTGGTGCGGATGGTGGTGCGGGGGAAGATGCCCCGGCCCAGGCTTAGCAGCACACTGCGCAGACGCTGGACAGGCACCACGATACCCCGGATGATGACCAGGGCAATGACCGCCCCCACGATCACCAGGGCGATCCCCATGTATAGCACGATGAACCTCAGTGAATTGAAGCTCAGGATCATGCTTTCCGCCAGGGCCCTGCGCTTGTTCTCCTGCACGGCCAGCAGGGCATCGAGTTCCGACAGCACCTTGGTCCGCTGCTGGTCCAGCGGTCCCCCCTCTTCGGCCAGATCGCTGCGCTCCATGTGTACAAAGGGGTCGCTATAACTCTCCAGCGAGGGTAGCAGCTGCTTGATGTGGTCGTGCAGGTCGAACATGGCACGCATCTCCGTGGTGATGCGGTTCATGCGGGCGACCTCGTCAGGCTCCCAATGGGCCATCAGGGTGTCCAGTCGGTCCAGCAGGCGCGGAAGGTCACGGTTCGTCAGCTCCACCAGGGCGGTCTTCTCCGGTGCGTCGGCAATGCTCTCCAGGAGCGCCCACTGTTTGGCCAGGGTGTGGGCGTTCACCACCAGGTTGCGCAGGCGCACCAAGGCATCCACCGATGGCGAATAGATCGTGTTGATCTGCTCATTGATGCGCCTGCTGCGCTCCAGGGATCGGTTGGTGAGGATCACCACCAACAAGGCAAAGAAGATGAACAGGCCAAAGCCCATTCCGATCTTCCTGCCGATGGTCAACCTGAATGGCATGACCGTTCCTAATTGTCGTTCTGCGGTGGCAGCAGCTCAAAGAGCTGGCGGTAGCGCTCTGAGCTGTCGTGGTCCTGCAGGCTGTAGTAGATGCCCTCCAGGCCAAGGAGCGTCTCCCGGCGCTGAGGGTCCAGCTCGTGGGCCTTCAGCATGTACGGAAGTGCCCGTTGAAAGTAGGTGCGGCTCACCTCCTGTATCTGCTGGATGGTGGGGATGTCATCCTCGGCCTTGATCGCACGGATATTGTAGACCCCCCGGTTGTAGTGGAGCGTGGCCAGGTTGTAGTTGGCGCCATAGTTGTCTGGCTCCAGCCCCAGCACGTGCTCATAGGCCCCCACGGCGCGTTCGAACCAGGCCGTGTCCTCGCGCTGCTGGTTGAAGCGTTTCGTGTAAGCCGTCCCCAGGGCATTGTAGAACTCCGTCTCACGTGCCTTCAAGGGTGCCTGGGGCGTTCGCCGCAACGTGGCTGCCTTGTACGAGTTGAAGAGTTGGATCGCCCGTTCCTCCTGTTGTTCGTTCAAGGCTTTGGCAGCATCGTTGAAACAACTGCGTGCAAGGAAGTCGTACGCCTGGACGGCATTGTCCTGGTAGGTCCCGGCTTCATCCAGGTTCAGGCTGTTCATCAGGCTGTTGAACGCTTCCGTGCGCACCTCGTCCGCCTTTTCCCCGGCCGGCATACCCTTGAAAAGGTCCTTGTAGATGAACCCGCGCAACAGCCATGCTTCGGCATCCTGCGCGTGAGCGGGGGTCTGCACCGCCTCATCCACCAACAGGCGTGCCTTCATCAACTCCCCTGCCTGGTAGCTGCGCAGGGCTTCCACCAACAGATCGGGCTGTGCCTGTGCGGCAAGGCCGAGCAGCGCGGAGAGGGTTATGGCGAGCAGGCGCATCATGGTCATTCTTCCACGCGGTGTGCCAGGTTCCTCAACGTCAGTCCCACGACCACGCCATGCTTGTTGGCGTTGGCCAGGCTCAGCTCATACTTCAACAGATTGTTCACCTTCAGGAAATTCACCACCGCACCGTCCTCCAATGCTCCATCGTACTCGGTCACCACCAGCGTGGGGCTCTTCGCCAGGTTCTTGTAGATCTCGGGCAGAAGGGCCAGGTCGGAGCGGCCCACGAACAGGATGTGGCAGCGCTCCATTTCGGTGGTGCGCGGCAGCTTTCGCACCTCGATGGGCTGCTTGCCGATGGTACGCGTGGAGTATTGCTTGATCAACTCCTGATAGAGGTTGGCACTGCCAATGACCCCGATGATGAAGTTCCCGTTGCGCATGGCCGGGTCCTTCCACTCCACCAACTTGGCGATGTTGTACAGGTAGTTGGCCTGCAGGATGGCGGTGGTGTCCTTCTCCGCATCGCGCTGCGGGGGAACGGCAGCACAAAGGAGCACGGGCAGCAGCAGCACCCGCCAAAAGGGAGAACCGACCATCGACTGGAACGTAGCTTTGAACCTCCCCATCACCGATCCCGTGCCGAACCGAATTATTCGCTTGCAAGGTAGCCGCCTCTTTTGCGCGGCATTTTCCATGGCAAGCATCATCTCTCAACACCATCCTGTTGAAGCACAGGACAGCATGGCCCTGCTGCACGCGTTCGACAGCGTGGCAACCACCACCCCGCAGGGTTATGCATGGCTCTCTTGGAGCGTTGGCGCCATCGGCCACCGCCTTACCGGCAGTGCACAGGGAACCCTTGCCGAACAAGCCGCTGATAGTCTATTCGTCCTCGCTGGAATGGACACGGTATACCAATGGCCGTTCACGGCGCAGGCGTGGAGCCGTGGACAAGTGGCCCTGACAGTTGGCGATGGGCAAGGCTTTATGCACTTGGGGGCCGTAGCACTGGCCAACACGCCCTTGGAGGCCGATGTGGAAGCGCCCTTGATCGATGCAGGCAACGGACTGCCTGCGGACCTCGACGCCCTGGGCGATGCCGTACGTGGCAAGGTGACCCTGGTGAACCTGGGGCTGGTGAACGCCCCCGAGGGCACGCGCAACCTGCACCGCAGTGAAAAGGCAGCGCTGGCGCTGGAGCGGGGCGCTGCGGCCATCCTCTTCGTCAATCAGGTGGACGGCGGCGTACTGCTGACCGGCACCGCTTCGATCGACGGTCGCCTGATACCAGTGCCGGCCGCCTGTATCGCCACCGAGAGCGGCACCGAACTGCGCGCCGGCCTGGCGCGCGGCACCTCCTACACCGCCCGCCTGCGCATGGTGAACCAGAGCGAGCAGGTCAGTGCCCACAACGTGGTGGCGGAACTGCGCGGCAGTACCCTTCCGGAGGAGGTGATCGTGGTGGGTGGCCACCTGGACAGCTGGGACCTTGCCAGCGGCGCCACGGACAACGGGCTGGGCGCCTTTTCCATTCTGGACCTGGCGCGTGCATTGGTGGCAAACGGTCAACGGCCGGCACGCACTATCCGCTTCGTGCTCTTCATGGGTGAGGAACAGGGCTTGTTGGGCTCACGGGCGCTGGTGGAGCACTACCGACAGCGCAACGAACTGGAGCACATCGCATGCATGATCAACCTGGACATGAGCGGGAACCCGCGCGGCTTTGGCGTGGGTGGACCAGGGGGCTGGCGTCCGTTGCTCGACGAGCTGTGCACCCGCATCGCCACAGTGGACAGCAGCGTGTTCAAGGGCGAGGTGCGCGAGGAACTATGGCTGCACAGCGACCATCAACCCTTCCTGCTGGCAGGTGTGCCGGTGCTGTATCCATTGAGCGACCTGGGCAAGCAGGTGTACGCCTGCTATCACAGCAGCTGCGATGACATCCACCTGGTGGATCCGCAGGCCATGGTGAACAACGTGCGCAGCACGGGCATGCTGCTGCTGGGACTGGCGAACGCCCCATCGTTGCCCCGCCACTTCACGCGGGAGGAGCTGCGCACCCGCCTGATCGAAGGGGGCCTGGAGGGGCCGCTGCGGATCGGGGGGGACTGGCCGTTCTGATGGAAGGTGCCCACCCTCGCTCACGGCCTTTTACTGCTTCTCGTTACCTGCGGGCTGGGCGATCATGCCCTCCAGATCACGGTCGAACAGATAAAGGCCTCCCTTGTCGTTGCCGATCAGGTTCAACTTGTCGATCAGCGTGCGGGCAAGGGCTTCCTCCTCGATCTGCTCGCTCACATACCACTGCATGAAGTTGTGCGTGGTGTAATCCTTTTCCTTCAGACAGGTGTCCACCACGCTGTTGATCTCCTGGGTCACCTTGGTCTCGTGGAAGAGCAGGGCCTGGAAGATGTCGGTGATGGTCTTGAAGTTGGTGCCGGGCTGCTTCAGCGCAGGGATCACCGCTTTGCCGCCGCGTTCGTTGATGAACTTCACCAGCTTCAGCATGTGCATGCGCTCCTCGTCGCTGTGGCGGTAGAGGAATGCGGCGGTGCCACTGAGGCCCTGGTTCTCCGCCCAGGAGGCCATGGCGAGGTAGGCCTGGCTGCTTGCGGCCTCCACAGCCACTTGGGCGTTCAAGGCGGCTTCGATCTTCTTGCTCAACATGGCGTGCAGTTTCGTTGGCGTAAAGGTAGGGCGTGGGGCCTCAGCGCTTATTGAAGTTGTTCATCGCGGCGGCGAGACCCAGCAGCCCGAACTGCAGGATGGCTTTGCCGGCCAGCTCGATCCGCTCGGGCAGGGTCTTTTTCTCCACCTCGTTCCACACACCCAACACATACTCGCTCTGGCGGCCGCGCGGAAAGTCGCTGCCGATGCCAAATCGCAACCGCGGGTACTCTTCGGTGCCGATGAGCTCAATGATGCTGGTAAGCCCATTATGGCCGCCAGCCCCCCCTTTGGCGCGCAGGCGGATGGCACCGAAGGGGATCGCCAGGTCGTCGGTCACCACGAGCAGTCGTTCGGGGGGTATGCCTTCGGTATCCATCCAATAGCGCACGGCCTTGCCGCTCAGGTTCATGAAGGTGCTGGGCTTGATCAGCACGAAGGTCCGTCCCTTGTGGCGGAGCTCGGCGCGATCGCCGTAGCGGTCGGGGCTGAAGCGCACGGATCCCGCAGCGGCCAGGTGGTCAAGCACCTGGAAACCGATGTTGTGGCGGGTATCAGCGTACTCGGGCCCGGGGTTGCCGAGGCCCACAATGAGGAACTTCATGGCTGGGTGAAATGGAACGGACCCGGCATCTACCGGGTCCGTTCGAATGGCGGGACAACCACCCGGAAGGGGGTGTTACTTCTTGGCGGGAGCGGCTTTCGCGGGGGCGGCCTTAGCAGGGGCGGCCTTAGCGTCCTTGGCTGCTGTCGCGGGGTCCTCCTTCTTCTTGGCCATGCGCACGGCCGCCACCACGTCCTGCGGACGGCCCACCATGGTGAGGCCTTCGATCTTCAGGTCGGCGAGGGTGATGGTCTGGTTCACGTCCAGGTCGGCGATGTTGATCTCCATCATGCCGGGGATGTGGGCCGGCTTGCCCTTCACCCGCACGCGGCGTATGGGGTTGCTGAGCTTTCCGCCCTTGCGCACACCGGCAGGCTGGCCCACCAGGCGAACGTTGAGGGTGGCGGTGGTCTCCTTGTTGGTGTCGAGGGCCAGGAAATCCACGTGCAGCACCTGGTCGCTCACCGGGTGGAACTGCTTCTCCTGCACCATGGCGAGGGTCTTGGCGCCATTGATGTCGATCTCCACGCCGATGGTCTCGGGGGTGAAGATGACGGGGCGGAGGGCCGCCTCATCCACACTGAAGTGGATGGGTTCTGCGGCTCCGTAGAGCACGCAAGGCACGCGCTTCTCACGGCGTAGTTGAGCGGCATCCTTCGTGCCGACCGCGTTGCGGGGCGTACCGCTGAGCGCTACAGTGTTCATGGGGGTCTTGGTTAGGCGATGATGAAATGGCTGCTGATGCTCTCGTGGCTGCGCACACGCCGGATGACGTCGGCGAAGAGCTGGGCCACGGTGAGCTGCTTGATCTTGTTGGTATGATGGAGCTTGTCGGCACCGATGGGGATGGTGTCCGACACGATCAGTTCGGCGAGGGCGCTCTTCTGGATGCGCTGGCAGGCTTCGCCGCTGAGCACGGCATGGGTGCACACGGCGCGCACACTGGCGGCGCCCTGGTCCATCATCATGTCGGCGGCCTTGGTGAGGGTGCCGGCCGTATCGACCATGTCGTCCACCAACACCACGTTCTTGCCCTTCACATCACCGATCACGGTCATGCTTTCGATCTGATTGGCCACCTTGCGCTGCTTGTAGCAGATGGCCATGTCCACGCCGAGGTGCTTGGCATAGGCGTTGGCGCGCTTGGTACCGCCGGTGTCGGGGGCGGCCATCACCAGGTCGGGCAGGCCCATCTCCTTGATGTAAGGGAGGAAGAGGCTGCTGGCGAAGAGGTGGTCCACCGGCACTTCGAAGAACCCTTGGATCTGGTCGGCATGCAGGTCCATGGTGATGATACGGTCCACGCCGGCGGCGGTGAGCATGTTGGCCACCAGCTTGGCAGCGATGCTCACTCGGGGCTTGTCCTTGCGATCCTGGCGGGCGAAGCCGAAGTAGGGCATCACCGCCACGATGCGCTTGGCGCTTGCGCGCTTGGCGGCATCCACCATCATCAGCAGTTCGAAGAGGTTGTCGCTCGGCGGGAAGGTGCTCTGAACGATGAACACCAGCTCACCGCGCACGGTCTCCTCAAAGCTGGGCTGGAACTCGCCATCGCTGAAGCGGCTCACGGTCACCTCTCCGAGCCGTTCGCCGCTGGCAGCGGCGATCTTCTCGGACAGGTAGCGCGTGGCGGTACCGCTGAAGATCTTGGAGCTCTCCTGCATGACGTCCCCGGAAAGGGCTGCAAAGGTAGTGATCTTCCGCAGGTTATCAACGATCGTTGGTGAAGCCCCGAAATCCGCGCCGGACGCGGGCTGCGCAACGACCGGGTAACTTGCGCCACCCAAGCGCCTTCCATGTCGAGCCCCACCCGCACCAGCCCCTTGAACGAACAGGTCATAGCCGCCCTGCGCCGGGCAGGCACCACCGGGGCCACCAGCCAACAGCTCGCCCTGCAACTGGGATTCAAGGACAAGAGCCGGCGCTACCTCCTCTTCGACGCGCTTGACCAGCTGCTGGACGAGGGACGCATCGTCAGCGGTACCAAGGGTCGCTATACCCTCTCCGGGTCGTCGCCTGGCAAGGTGGTGGAAGGCAGCATCGACATCATCGCCAGTGGCGCCGGCTATGTGCGGCTCGGCATACCCGGCATGGACGACGTGTACGTGCCCCAGCACGAAACCGGCACGGCCTTCCACGGGGACCGGGTGCGCATCAAGCTGCAGGCGGGCCGCGGCCACAAACAGGAGGGCCGGGTGCTGGAGGTGCTCCAGCGGCGGCGCACCGAGTTCGTGGGCACCGTGCACCACCGGCAGGGACGTACCCTGATGGTGGCCGATGACCAGCGTGTGCAGCGGCCGTTCTTCATCGGCGCGGCCGACCTCGGCGGCGCACGCGAGGGCGACAAGGTCATCATCGACCTCGGTGAGTGGAAGGACCCGCGCGACCTGCCCCGGGGCCGTGTGACCCGCGTGCTGGGCAAGGCCGGCGAGCACCAGGTGGAGATGCACGCCATCCTTGCCGAGTTCGGGCTGCCGCTGGAGTTCCCGCAGAGCGTCATCGCCGCCAGCACCGAGATCCCCAGTGGTGTGACCCACGAGGAGATCGCGCGCCGTCGCGATGTGCGCCCCATCCCCACCCTCACCATCGACCCGGACGACGCCAAGGACCTGGACGACGCCCTGAGCCTGCGCAAGCTGCCCAATGGACACTGGGAGGTGGGCGTCCACATCGCCGACGTCAGCCACTACGTGCGCCCCCGCAGCGTCATCGACATGGAGGCTGCGCAGCGCGCCACCAGCGTATACCTCGTGGACCGCGTGGTGCCCATGCTGCCCGAGAAGCTCAGCAACGACCTCTGCTCGCTCAACCCCCACACCGACAAGCTCAGCTTCAGCGCCATCTTCGAGCTGGACGACCAAGCGCGCATCAAGGACGAATGGTTCGGCCGCACGGTGATGCGCTCCCAGCATCGCTTCGCCTATGCCGAAGCCCAGGCCATCATCGATGGGGGCGAAGGCCCCTTCCAGCAGGAAGTGCTCTCCCTGCACCGCCTGGCGCAGGTGCTCCGCAAAGACCGCCTGGCCAACGGCGCACTGGAGATCGGCGGCAACGAGGTGAAGTTCAAGCTGGACAAGGACGGCAAGCCCCTGGGCGTGTACGAGAAGGTGATGGGCGCCGCCAACTGGCTCATCGAGGAGTTCATGCTGCTGGCCAACAAGCGCGTGGCCACCCACGTGGGCAAGCCCAAGAGCGGCAAAGCCAAGCCCTTCGTGTACCGCGTACACGACCTGCCCGACCCCGAGAAGGTGGACCAACTGCGGTCCCTGGCCAAGAGCTTCGGTCACGACCTGGACACCTCCAACCTGGAAGAGCTGCCCCACGCCATCAACGCCCTGCTGCGGGCCGTGCAGGGGCAGGAAGAGGAGAACATCATCAAGCAGGTGGCCATCCGCAGCATGAGCAAGGCCATCTACACCACCGAGAACATCGGTCACTACGGACTGGCCTTCACCCACTACACCCACTTCACCAGCCCCATCCGTCGTTACCCCGATCTGCTGGTACACCGCGCACTGGCCCACTACCTGGCCGATGGCAAGCCCTTGGACCAGCAAGACCTGGAGCTCAGCTGCAGCCACAGCTCGCGCATGGAGAAGCAGGCGGCCGATGCCGAGCGCGCCAGCATCAAATACAAGCAGGCCGAATACCTGCGCGACCGCATCGGTCAGGCCTTCGATGGCATCATCAGCGGCCTCACCAACTGGGGGGTGTACGTGGAGCTGGTGGAGAACAAGTGCGAGGGCATGATCGGCCTGCGCGAGCTGCCGGGCGATGTGTACCGCTTCGATCAGGAGCGCTACACCGTGGTGGGCCACCGCACCGGTCGCCGCCTGCGCTTGGGCGACGAGCTGCGCGTGGTGATCAAGGCCGTGGACATGGACCGCCGCACTGTGGAGTTCGCCTTGGAGGACGAAGGCGGGGTCACCACCAGTGGCAAGTTCGAGCGCCGCGCTTCCAAAGGAGCCGCACCCAAGAAGGACTTCCGCCTACCACCGAAGTCCAAGGCCAGCGCCAAGGGCAAGAGCGGGGGCAAGGCGGGGGGGAAGAAGGGGAAGAAGCGGCGGTGAGGGGGGGTCGCTCCCGCACATCGTTCCCGTTCACCATGAAGTGCACCAGCGCCCGGAACGCATCACATCTCCAACACGCTGGTCGCAGATGCTGTGCAATTGCTGGTCATCAGGACCCATCTGACCGGCATGCCGGCTTCGCATTAGCATGGTGCGCATGTCCTTCGGTCCACCCCGCTCAGGGCACCGGGGGTGAACAGCCTCAACGTGCAAAGTCGACCGGCACAACAGCCCTATTCCCCCACCACTCCATCCAACACCGGTACGCAACATCGCACATACGTGGCGCGCAAGTGCGTGGCATCGGAGTAGCGCGGACGGCCATCGGGATCCTGAGCATCGCAGAACCCTTCCGCGCAGAGCAGATCGGCGAGGTCGATGAGGTGGACACCCTGTCGCTGTGAAATGGCACGCAGCGCACTATTGACGGTCCCTACACGCGCGTTGTGGTCTTGGATGGCGCAGGTGTTGCGGTCGATGCTCGTTCGCGCAGCCAGGCGCTCGTATGGGGCATTGGCGGGGTGTGCCCACGGACCACCGGGCGGGTTCAAGAGCAGGTACACCGCTTTGCCTGAACTGCGCAAGATGGCGAACTGCTGCTCCAGGTAGGCCAGGCCTGCTTGCCACGAAGCATCACCCGCAGGCAGGCCCGGCCAGTACAGGTCCGTGCGTTGTGCTGCACCGAGCCAGGAACTGCCGATGACCACCGCGTGCACCGCAGTGTCCTGCGCAAGGCGGAAGGCTTCATCGCTGGCCGCGGCACAACCGGTATCCAGCGTGCTATGCAGGCCCATGGGCGGGCAGCCCACCCGGCCGTGGAAGCGAACCGTGTGCATTGGAACACCGCTACGGTGCAGGCTGTCCAAGCGTGGATGGAGCTGGCCCACATAGCTGTCGCCGAGCAGCAGCACGGTGCCGGGCAAGGTGCCGGGGATCACCGCTTGGGGCACCACGGCCTTGTCCAGCACGGCAGCACTGCGTACCGCGCTTACGGCGTGCAGGCGCTCGGTCACACACCCCTCCCCCACCCCACGCGCCAACAGGTACACGCCCCCCATGGGCAGCGCGAGAAAGAGCAACGCGGCCGGCAACCATTGCAAGCGCACAGCCACCCGCACCGGCGCCTCCAACCAACGCTCCGAAGCGGCCGCCAGCAGCAAGCTGAGCATCGCGATTACCACAAGGGCCGCCAAGGGAACGGCATCCCACCACAGCAGCCGCGCCAGGGCGATAAGCGGCCAGTGCCAGAGGTAGAGCGGATAACTGATGCGCCCCAGATAGCCCAGCACCGGACCATCCAGCCCGCGACCCGTGCCGGTGGTGGTGGCGGTGGCGGTGGCGGTGGCGATGAGCAGGGCTGCACCGGCCGCCGCGAGGGCCACTTGCGGAAGTACCAACGCATGCTCATCACCGGGAAGGATGGCGTTGGTCGCAATGGCCAGCAGCGCGAACAACTGAACACCGCTCCGCGACGCTGGCCGCAGGACCGACAGGGGGCGCAGGGCGAGCACCGCACCCAAAAGCAATTCCCAGGCACGGTAGGGCAACAGGTAGAAGCTGCTGCGTGCAGAGCCGTCCAGCGGATGCAGGGCGACCGCGATGCCCAGGAGCAGCAGGACCAACGTGGCGCGCCAGGCCCTGCCGCGCAGGTGCAGCAACAGCGGTAACAACAGGGGCCAGAGCAGGTAGAACTGTTCCTCCACGGCCAGCGACCAGAGGTGGCGCAGGGGGTCGTGCCAGCTGTCCTCGGCGAAGTAGGAGCCTTCGCGCCAGAAGCGGATGTTGGCGATGAAGAGCGCGGCACTGGCGGCATGGAGGCCGGTGCTGCGGAACTCGTGCGCGAGTTGGAAGCACCAGCCGAGGGCGAGCACCACGGGCAGCAGCACCAGCAGCGCAGGGAAGAGCCGGCGCAGGCGTGCGGCGTAGAAGCGCCCCAAGCGGAATTCGCTGGCCGCATGGTCAGCGGCGATGCGGCGGGTGATGAGGAAGCCGGAGAGGACGAAGAAGACGTCCACGCCTACGTAACCGCCGGGCAACAAGGTGGGTGCCAGGTGGTGGAGGACCACCAGCGATACGGCGATACCGCGCAGACCGTCGAGCGCGGGCAGGTGCGGGAGGCGGGCGGTGGCGGTCATGGCGCCGGGCCTTCAGCGGCGGCGGCGCAGGGGCTCAGACCAGGTTGAGGCGCTTGGCCAGGTCGTCCTTGTAGCTGCCGCCGATGGGGATCACCTTCTTGTCGTTCTCCAGGATCAGGTTGGGCTGCTCGATGGCCACGA
>CAYZBO010000076.1:0-15557 GCA_964476665.1 uncultured Chryseobacterium sp.
CCGCAGGGCATCATCAAGTTCAACATCGATCAGCAGCCGCGCTTCCAGGACTTCACCGATTGCGGCTTCGAGCTCTTCATGCGCCTGGCCAGGATCGATGGGCAGGGCACGCCGGTGGAAGTGCCGGTGAACACCGACCACGAGTTGAAGGTGCTCTTCGACATGCCCGTGATGCAGGCCGAGAAGATCTACGATCTGAGCATCGTGGCACGGCGCGAAGCCACGCCCACGCAATTGCAGAACGAGACCCGCCCCGCGTGCCAGCTGTCGCCGAGCAACCTGCAACTGCTGATGCCCAACGTGGCGAACGTGAACACGTCCGACCACCAGGCCACCGTGAACCTCGACACCTATGCGGGCATGCAGCAGTACACGGCCTTCGACGCCACGGTGGCCATGGCTGCAGCGGGCATCGAAGGCACGGTGGTGCAGGAAAAGACCCTGCACACCATCCACTTCCGCACCAGCAAATTCGCCACCGGTGCGGCCAAGCTGAACAGCATCCAGCCGGTGAGCGTGACCCCGGTGAACACCTATGCGCCCTACTACACGCAGAACGGCGGCTGGGTGGCGCTGAAGGACCTGCGCATTGCGCTCACGGCTGGTGAAGGCTTCGACCGCTACGATGTGCTGGGCCATCCCTTCGTGGCCAGCGGCAGCTTCACCTCGGCGGTCTATGAGTTCGGCAGCGACCACTGCAGCTTCGATGGCAGCTACGGCAATGCCTGGACCGGCCGCGTATGCAACGAGATCTATGGCCTGGTGCAGCAGGGGAACGGCATGGGAAGCACGGGCGGCGGATCGCCATTCAACCCCGCACAAGTGGCGGTGGCCGGCTTTGTCAACTCGTTGCCCAAGCTGGGCAAGGTGGACCTGCGGACGGATGCCACGGCACCTGCCGGCATCAAACACCTGCAGCCCCTGCTCAGCGATGCCGAAGTGGGCCTGAGCGGTTCCACGCCCGCCGCGAGCACCACGCCCACCAGCTTCCCGGTGTTCCTGCCGCCGTACGATCCCTTCGCACCCACCATGCCCGTGCAACCCGCCCCGGCCACCACACGCCTGGAGCTGGTCTGGCGGCCCGAGCGCTCGGCCTACGAAGCGCTCACCCTGATCCAGAACAACCCGATGGGCCTGCCCAAGCCGCCCGTGGGCTACCAGTTCCCGCACATGACCGATGGCAACTACCCGCTGCACATCCGCTTGAACAACATCTCGAACAGCATCGTGCAAAGCACCTCCGGCACCCGCACGCTGCAACTCAACATCGACCTGTGAGCATGCAGCACCCCACGTTCCGAACGGCCTTCGCACTGGCCGCCCTGCTGTTCAGCACCGTGCTCTGTGCCCAGGTGGGCGACCTCCACATCACGGCGCGCACGGCAGATGGCAAGGTGCTGGTGAAGTGCATGCCCACCAACGCCAGCGCGTGGTACCGCATGATGCAGGGCGGCGCCGAAGTGCGGTTGGAAGGCGCATCGGCCGTTCTCTTGAAGCATGGCACGGCCGAGCAGTTCATGGCCACCAGCGCAGAAGTGACGTGGAAGGAAACGCTCGCCACGCTGGCGCGCGAGATCCCCGCACCTGCGGTGAACGAGCGCGACGTGGACGCGGTGATCAAGGCCGGCAAGGACTTCGAGCGCCACTACCTCGCGTGGATCCTGCTCACCGCCTATGACCCGGCTCTTTCACGCCTCTCCGGTCTCCAGTTCGAGTTGCCGGACGATGGGCGCGACATCCGCGGAAGTGTCAGCGTTGCCGGGCTGGAACCGATGTCCTTCGCGTTCTCGCGTGGCACCCTGCGGAGCGATCTGAAAGGCATCCCCTTCGAGCTGCTGCCCGGCGACAAGGCGGCAACACTACGCTGGTCGCACGCGCCTTTGCGCGGTCATGCGGTGGCCTACCTGATCGAGCGCAGCCGCGACGGCAGGGACTTCGCGGCCATCGGCGCACCGGTGGTCCATGACCGCAAGAGCAAGGGTGTGGGCGATGACCCGCTGGGCATGAGCTGGACCGATCCTCTGCCGGCGAACGGTGAGACCTGGCACTACCGGCTGGTGGCCCTGGACGCTTTCGGTATGCGCTCCGTGGAGAACAGCGTGCTGCAGGTGACGCCGCGCGAGGACCCTGCACTGCCACCCTTCGATGCCGTGCGCATCGAAAGCCAGAGCGACGGCAGCAGCACCCTGCACTGGACCTATCCCATGCACGGCAGTGTGAAGGGTTTCCAGGTGATCCACAGCGTGAATGGTCCGTTGGGGCCCTACGCGCTTTCGCATCCGGAGCCACTGCCAGCCACTGCGCGCAGCTTCACGCACCAATGGGATGCCGGCGATGATGTCCACTACCGCTTGGTGGCCACGGACAAGGACGGCAACGCGAAAGCCTCGGACCTGATCTACCGCGCGCTGGCCGATGAGCAGCCGCCCGACGTGCCCGAGGGAGTATCGGTCACCGTGGACAGCACCGGCCTGGCCACCATCCACTGGCATCCCGTGCAGGACAGGGATCTGAAGGGCTATCGCGTGTTCAAAAGCTTCCAGCGTGAAGGCGGCTTTGTGCAACTGACCCGCGTACCCATCGCCGACACGCTCTTCACCGACACCCTGTCCCTGGAGCGCCTGGACAAGCAGGCCTACTACCAGGTGGTGGCGCTGGACGGCAGCTACAACCAGAGCGCTCCATCGATCACGGCCATGGGACGCATGCCCGATGTGGTGGCCCCTTCCGCCCCGCTGCTGGTGGTGGCCGATGTGGACCGCGAGCACCGCGTGCGCCTGGCGTGGAAGTCGAGCAGTTCGCCCGACGTGGCCTACTACGACCTGCAATACCGTGATGCCGGGGATACGCTCTTCCAAAGCCTGCGCATCGCCACACCCGCGCAACAGGAGTACCAGGATGTGGGCTTCGCCAAGGTGCCGCACTGGCGCGAATACCGCGTGTTGGCCGTGGACAGCGCAGGCAATGGGTCGGAAAGTAACCTGCGGCGGGCGGTGCGGCGCGATCGTACAGCGCGTCCATCCGCACCCAGCGACCTGCGCGCAACAGTGGAGGATGGCAGCGTGATCCTGAGCTGGACCGTAGACCCTGCGACCGAGGTGAGCCACCTGCTGGTGTACCTGCAACGCGCGAACGAGCGCAAGCCCGTGCTCGTGGACCGTGTGAAGGCCCTGGCCTGGACCACCTCGCCAATGCCAGCTACGGATGGCGATCTATATCGTGTGCAGGCTGTGAGCAGCAGTGGTGTGAAGAGTCCGTTCAGTGAAGCAGCATTGGTACGAATACCTTAGAGCGAGCCAACGGCACGGGATACCTTGCCGAACGAGCGGAACAGACCCATGCGCCACTTTGCCCGGACAGCTCTTCTCCTGCTGTGCTGCCTGATCGGCGACCTGCTGTGGGCGCAGCTCCCTGCCGGCTGGTCCTTCGCCAACCCGCGCATCATCGGCGCAGAGCAGGGCCTGCGCTCCACCAACATCCGGCAGGTGGTGCAGGACGAGGAAGGCTTCCTCTGGATCGCCACGGGCGGTGGATTGCACCGCTTCGACGGGCACCACATGCAGGTCTTCCTGCCCGATGAGCAGGACAGCACCACGCTGCCCTCGGCGGACATCACCGCATTGGCCTTGCAGGACGATGTGCTGTGGGTGGGCACCGCCGATGCAGGATTGCTCCGCTTCGACCGTCGCACGCACCAGCACATCCGGTACAAGCACGAACCAACGGACCTGCGCGCCTTGGACGGTGATCGCGTGACCTGGCTGATGGTGGACCGCCAGGGCAGGCTCTTCGTGGGCACCACCTTCGGCAGCATCTGCCTGCACCGGCCGGACACCGACGACTTCGACCGCATCGCCTTCCCCCGGCACCCGGACCATTTCGTGGACCGCACCCGCACCCGCACCCATGCCATGGTACAGGATGTGGACCACGACGACACCTACTGGATCACCACCGCCCAGGGCCTGTTGAAGCTCAGTGCCGGGACCTGGGAGATGCGCTTCCTGCTGATGCCCGAGACCATGGCGACGAAGGCCTTGGACAAACGCAGCAACAGCCTGCGCGACTTGGTGCAATGCCCCAATGGCCACCTGCTCATGGGCACCTGGGGGGCAGGCGTGGTACGCTACGAGCCGGAGCGCGATCGCTTCACACGCTATTCCATCGTGGAGGACGGTGCCGTACGCCAGTTCACCAACACTTACAACGCCGTGATGCGTGGGCCTGACGGCAGCTTGTGGCTGGGCAACAACACCACCGGCCTCGCCCTGCTCGATACGGCCACCGCCAGCATCCGGCACCTGCATGCCGACACACTGCCGGGCATGGAAGGCATGCGTGGACAAGGCGTATGGCACATGCACTTCACCATCGGCGGCGATATGCTCGTGGTCACCCGCCAGGATGTCCGGCTCTTCAGCCCCCTGCGCCAGTACATCGCCACCTGGACCTATGAAGCCGCTTACAAGAACTACGTGGGCCGCAAGGGCATCTCCACCGTACTGCCCCTACCCGACGGCACCGCCCTCTTCGGAGGCACAGGCCTCGATGGGCTCTACCGGATCGACCCTTCCACCCGCAGGGCGGAGTACCTGCCGCCGCCCGCGGACGTTTGGAACGAGCCTGAGCGGGAGCACTTCTCGGTGTCCGGCCTGCTACCGTTCGGTGCCGACAAAGTGCTGGTGTTGAACTGGAGCAGGCTGTACGTGCTGGACCTGCGCAGCGGCACCATGGAGCTGGCCGAAGGCCCCTTCAATGCACGTGCATGGCATACGTACTTCATCAGCATCGAACGGCACTCCTCCGGCGACATCTACATCCTGGGGCGTCACGACGGCTTGATCCGCCTGAGCGCCGATCTGCAGCAGTTGCATCAATACCTGCCCGTACCCGGTGACAGCGGGTCCATCGGCCATGGCAACTACCTCCACGACGCGGCTGAGGACGATGCCGGGCGGCTGTGGGTGGTCCATGAGAAGGGCTTCTCGGTGTTCGATCCGGTCGCCGAGTGCTTCCGGAACTTCGATGCCAGCAGCCGGAAGGACTCCCTCGCCACCCTGAAGAGCGTGGTGAACGTGGCCCGGGATGCACACGGCCGCATCTGGATGGCCGATGGTCGGCATGGCCTTGTGGTGGTGGAGGACCCCGTCGACAGACCCTCGGCGACACGCACCCTGGACCAGGGCCATGGGTTGATGAACGAACAGGTGTACCGCATGGCCCCGGATGCAGCGGGCGGCATGTGGGTGATGGGGCCTTTTGGCGTGGAACACATCCCAAGCAACGGCCGCTCCATTGGATACCGCAGCGCACAAGGTCTTCCGTCAACCTCTACGCCAGGTGCTCTTGCCTTGCTTTCGAACGGACAGCTCATCGGCGCTTCCGGGCCGAACGTGTTCTGGGAACAGGTCGCAGGGGGTACAGTACCTGAACCTCAATTGCCGGTGTACATCGCTTCCGTCAAAGTCTTCGAGCGCGAGTTGGACCCTTTGGTCAACTACCGCAGTTGGAAAGAGCTTTGCTTCGATCACGACCAGAACTTCTTCAGCATCCTGCTCTCCACCGTCGACCCACGCGCTGTGCTTGACCATGGCATCGAATACGAGCTGCACCCTTTCAGCGGTGGCTGGACCGATGCCGGACCGGATCGGACGGCCGTATTCACCAACGTGCCTGGGGGCCATTACACCTTCCGTGCCCGCGCTGTGGCAGCCGACGGCACTGTACTGGGCACCATGGAAGTACCCTTGATCGTGATCCCACCCTACTGGGAGACCTGGTGGTTCCGCAGCGCCGCGCTACTGGCCGTGCTGGCCCTCATCTACGCCTTCTACCGCATCCGCATCAACGCCATCCGCAAGGAGGCACGGCTCACCACCGCCTTCAACAAACGCCTGGCCGATGTGGAGCTTACCGCCCTGCGCGCGCAGATGAACCCGCACTTTCTCTTCAACGCGCTGAACAGCATCCGCCACCATGTGCTGAACAGCCATCCCGAGGAGGCCGACCGCTACCTCAGCAAGTTCGCGCGCCTCATCCGCCTGATCCTGGACCACAGCGACCAGCGCACTGTACCGTTGGCGGATGAACTGCAGGCCCTTCGCCTCTACCTGGAACTGGAGGCCTCACGCTTCGACGACAAGTTCAGCTTCCACATCCAGGTGGACCCGGCCTTGGACACCAGCACCACCATGATCCCGCCCATGCTCATCCAGCCCTACCTGGAGAACGCCATCTGGCACGGCCTGATGCAGAAGAAGGAAGGTGGCGAGCTCAGCCTGCGCATCGCGCGCGACGGGCAGCTGTTGCGCATCGAGGTGGAGGACGATGGCATCGGGCGTGCAAAGGCGGCCGAGCTGAAGAGCCGCAGTGCGCTGAAAAAACGCAGCCTGGGCATGTCCATCACCCAGCAGCGCCTGGTCATGATCGAGAATCAGCAGGGCATGCGTTGTGAAGTGCGCGTGGAGGACCTGGTGCTGCCCGATGGAGAACCCGGCGGAACGCGCGTCACGCTCCTTATCCCCATCAACAGAACATGATCCGCGCGATACTCGTTGACGACGAACGGCACTGCTGTGAAACACTTCGCTACATGCTGGGGAAGCACCCCGGACGCGTGCAGGTGGAGGCCGTGTTCCAGGACCCGGCGAAGGCCTTGGCCCACCTGCGCGCACAGCCCTGTGATGTGCTCTTCCTGGACATCGAGATGCCCGGCATGAACGGCTTCCAGCTGTTGGAACAGCTCGATGCGTTCCATGGGCAGGTCATCTTCACAACGGCCTACGACCGCTTCGCCGTGAAGGCCTTCAAGGTGAACGCCATCGACTACCTGTTGAAGCCCGTACAGGAGGACGAACTGCTGGCTGCGCTGGACAAGGTGGAGGCCCTCAGAAATGGTGGCATCGACGCTCTTCCAGCCATGGAGGAGCGCATGCGCCAGCTGATACGCGACCTGCAGTCCCCTTCCCGCAACAATGCGCGCATCGCCTTCAGCACCGTGCATGGGCTGGATCTGGTGGAGGCCGACGACATCATCTGCTGCCAGAGCGAGAGCAACTACACGCGCATCCACCTCACCGGCGAACGACGGATCCTGGTGAGCAGGACCCTGCGCGAGGTGGAAGAGCAATTGCCCACCGACCGCTTCCTACGCGTACACCACAGCTACGTGGCCAATCTGGACCACGTGCAGAAATACATGCGCGGCGATGGCGGCACGCTGGTGATGGACAACGGCATGGAGGTGAAAGTGTCGCGGAACAGGAAGGAGGCGGTGGTGGAGCGGTTGGGGGGGTGAGCACTAGGTCCTCACCGCACCACCACCACCCGTTTTGCGCCGAAAGCCCCGCCCGCCGAGCGTACGCTGAGCGTATAGGTGCCCGCACCCAGCGTGCGCAGGTCAACGGTCTGCTGCGCTTCGGCTTCAAGGCTCAGCAGGCGCTGCACCACCACACGCCCCCGCGCATCGGTCACCAGGAGCTGCGCGCCTTGCATGGGGCGCATCGCCGTGATCGTCACCACACCGTCGGTCGGGTTGGGGTGCGTGCTGAAGAAGAGCGGCTCAGCCATGTGCTCGGGGACATCGGTGAGCGTTACCGTGGCCTCGGCGATGGGTTCCTTCACCTCGCGGTTGCCCACGCTGTCCACGGCCTGGCTGTAGAACGCATAGGTGCGGCCCACCTCGCCGATCAACTGGGCGGTGGACTGCGTGGAGGCCGCCAGCAATTGCCAGTCGCCGCCATCGGTGCTTACGAAGATCTCGTAGTAGGCGATGCCGCTCGCATCATCCGTACCGTTCAGCTCCACGGTGATGGTCTCCACCTGCACGGAGGCACTGGCGAAACTGGAGGGCGCTTGATCATCCGTGGTGTTGCTCCAGGTGTTGGTGATGATGGCCTCGTTGAGGTCGAAGACGATGGAGGCCGTGCTCTCCATGGTGCTGTTGCTGGGCAGCGTTTGCAGCGGCCGCACGGTGTAGAGGACCGAGCCCTCGCCTTCCGGGCTGGTGACGTTGGGCGGCAGGAAACCGTCGAACACCGGCAGGTTGTTGGTGGCCAGGTCCAGCGTGATGAACTCCCAACGGGCAAGGCCGGTGGCGGGGTTGAAGGTGCCGTTGATGCGCACCTTGTAAGGGTCGCTGGCATCCAGCTGGGCTTCCGTGGTGAACTCCTGGCGGCCCGGCGGCACGTTGAAGTACTGCCCGCCGATGACCACGCTGCCGAAGGAGAAGGTGCTGGGATCGAAGCGGGTGAGATCGAGCTGGGTCTCGATGAAGACCTCCTGCGCGGCGGCCGTGGCGGTGTCCACGTTCTCGAACAGGATGGTGAAGGACTGCAGGTCGCCTCTGCGCAGGTAACCCTCGGCGCTCACACCTGGAGGGCCGTAGATGGCGTTGGGGTCGAAGGCGCCGGAAACGAAGTTCAACGCTTGACCGACGATCTGCAGGAGCGTGAGGCTGACCAACCCGAGAATGTTGTCCGTGAGTTCAGGGGGTAGTGTGCCTCCTGGTACGTTCAGGTCATTCTCTGTGCGGTCGCGCAGGTCGCGCTGGGTCTGCAGGTTCTGCTCCGGTCCGAACAGCTCGTTGAGCCTCTCCAGGTTGTCCTGCGCGATGCTCTCCTCGCCGAACCAAGGGGAACTGGGCGGGAACACGCGCTGCTGGTTGACCACCTCATTGCTGTTGATGATCTGCTGCAGGGCGTCCACGCGGTCCTTGGAGAGCTGGTCCTGTTCGGTGTCCGGGATGTCGTTCAGTTGCTGCTGCATGCCCGGGCCCGCATTGGCGGCACCGGTGCGTGAGGCCGACTCCAGCATGCCCGCGAGGTCCTCGGCGTACGTGGCCGCTTCACCGCCCTGGGTGTAGCCCACCTCGTTCTGGCCGTTGTACACCTGCTCGTCGTACTGGCCCGCTGCATCCCGGGCGCGCTGCGCGGCGATGCGCGCGGCACGCTGGCGCTCATCCTCGGGCACATCGCGCTCCCCATCCCGAACATCGATCGCCTCCGCCAGTTCATAGGCGAAGCACTCGATCACGTTCTGCCACGGTGGCGCCAGCTGGCCCAGGTGGTACATGTTCAGCGGATGGGCGTAACCCATGATGCGCACCGGACCGGCCACGGTGCCGGTCACGGTGAACGGGATCTCCACGACCCCACCGGCCGGTACCTGCGGCACGATGAAGGAGCGGACCGAACCCGTGAAGGGTTCCCCGTTCAATTGTGTGATGGGTGTGACCGGATCCACGGCATGGAACGCCGCCAGATCGCTGTTGTTGATGGTGTACGTCTGGCCGTCCACCGTGATCGTGGTGGTGCCTGCGGACGTTGGCGCCAGTTGCTGGCTTCCCAGCACCGTGACCACACCGGCGGGCCACGCCATGCCCACCACCACGCCCTCGGCGGTGACATTGCCCGTGTTGCGCACCACAAGTCGGAACAGTTGCGGGCGGTTGATGAGGAACTGCGATGGGCCCACGACATCCACGCGGCACTCGGGATAGACGAGCCCCTCCACCGTGAACCCGTCCTCCACCGTCACCGTGCCGTAGCCGGGGATGTCCACCTCCACATCGTACACGCCCAGCGGGGCCGTGCTCAGGTCGAAGATGGCCGATACCACGCTGTTCGCCAGGTTGGCGTAGCCCGTGGTGCCGGTGAAGGTGCCTCCCGCACCGGTGATGCGCACCACCGTGGCATTGGTAAGGCTGCCGCCATATACCTGCATGGTCACCGGCCCCTGGCCCGCGCGTTGTGGGGTGTAGCTCTCCAGTCCGGTGAACACGAGCAGTTCGCTCGCCGTGGCGGAATAATTGCACGTTCCGTTGGTGGCGGTCAGCACCGCGGTGAAGTTGCCGAAGCCATAGGTCTTCAGCGGGTGCTGCTCGGTGCTGGTGGTGAGGTCGCCGAAGTTCCACGCAAGGCTGGTGGCACCGCTTACCTGCGGACTGAAGCTCACCTGTTGGCCGAAGCGTGCCGTGCTGAAGGCCACCGATGGCACCCGCGGCTCCACCAACACCCGGAACCGGTAGGCCTGGCATCCGAGGTTGAAGAACTGCACGTACACGGTGCCCGCCGCGTAACAATCCACCGCCAGGCTGTCCACCGTGGTGGTGTTGAAGCCCGTTCCGGTATACCGCTGGCCGGCCAGGCTCTGGTCGGGCCGGTAGGCCGATGCCGCCAGGTAGCCGCTACTGGTGGTGCTCAGGCCCGTCGCCTCGTACTGGATCCGCACGCGCACCGAATCCTCCGGCAGGTCGATGCGGAACCAATCCTGCTGGTCGGTGGTCAAGATGAACAGGTTCTCCCCCACGTGCCCTTCCATCCACTGGCCATACGGCACCGACTGGGCCTGGGCGAAGAGGTCGTTCGGCTCCACTTCCGCATTGGGGATCGGCACGCCGGAGATACTCCAGGTGAGCGCATAGGTGGCACATTGGGTCGCACTTACCAGCATGTAGTACGTACCTGGCGTCAGGCACTCGAACTGGAACGGTGTGCTCGCCTGTCCGTTGCCCGCCATGCCCACCGATGCGGAAATGGTCGACATGGGGTTGCCATTGCCCCAGTACATCTGAACGGTCACGGATCCCGCATCGGGTGAGGTGTTGGTGGCCGCGAGCCAGCCGCTGATGGCACCGTGCTCGACCACATCCAGCCGGTAGAAGTCCTGCGGATCGAGCGTAGTGATCCCGTTGAAGCTCTCGTAATTGATGTGACCACGCACCGTATCGCCCTGGACCAACAGGTCCGCAACCGTGTAACTGTCATTGGGCTCCGTCTCGGTGGGTGTGAACGGGTCGCTGAGGACCCGGTAGCTCAGCTTGTAATCGCCACAGCCATCGTTGCCCCACACGCGCAGCCAGTTGTTGGCCGTGTGCAGGCAGGGGAAGATGTAGGTCTGTGCCATCGTGGCACCGGCCGGGATGGACATGGGGTAGGTGTTGGCACCGCTGAGGCTTCCGTCCACACTGGGCGATAAGGCGTAATAGGCCGTCGCATCGCCGGTGTTGGTCACCTCCCAATACACCTCCAAGGTGCCGAAGTCCCCAAGTGTAACGGCCCACCAGTCCTCACTGTCGATGCCGGCGTTCGAATGCCGGATGCGACCACGCGCCGTGTCACCTTCAGCAAGCACGTTGGCCGTGGTGTGGCTGTCGTTGGGTTCGGTCTCGTTGGCCGTGATCGCGGATTGCATCGATACGCTCAGCGTGTAGTTGGCGCAGCTTCCTGTGGAAGCCACACGGAAGAAGTAGGCACCCGCGGTGGCGCAATACGAATCCACCACCACATTGCCGCTGGCCCCCGGAGCGAAGACCTGCGAAGCCTGACCGGCGCCGGGGTCGAGGATGTTGTTGCGAACGACCTCGAGCGACACGGTCCCGGTGCTGACATCAGGATTCTCCACGAAAAGCGTCACCACCAAGGTCCCTTCGCCGCTCACCACGGTGCTCAGCCAGTCCACATCGCCCGCGCAGCTCTGGCCGGCGATGGTACCGGTGCTCGCGAAGCTGCTGGCCTGGCTCTGGGTGTCATTGGGCTCCACCTCCATCTGGGCGAAGGCAGGGTGATGCAGCGCGGCCACCGCGATCAATAGCAGGGAACGGAAGAGGATGCCTATGGTGCGCATGGTCGCCGGGGAGTTTGTGGCAAAGTCACTGAGGACGGAAGGCGATATCACCACCCTAAAGGGGGGAACCCGTTCACCCCATGGAGCCCAAGGATAGTTTTGAGGCATGCCGATGTCCGGACGCTGCATGGCCCTCTTGCGCATCGTTGCACTGGTCGTGGCCTGGGCGATCCATGCCGACCGGGCCACGGGGCAGGACGTTCACTTCTTCCGGCATTTCCACACGGCCGATGGGCTTCCCGACCGGGAGGTGAACGGCCTGACCGAGGACTCGTTCGGCTTCATCTGGGTGGGCACCAACGATGGGCTGGCGCGGTTCGATGGGCGCGAGTGGTTGGTGTTCCGACACCGGCAGGACGACCCGAACAGCGTCTGCGGCAATACCATCTCCGCGCTGGTAGCGGATAGCGCGACAGGCTCGGTCTGGGTGGGCACCGATGATGGCCATGTCTGCCAGTGGTCGCCGGATCGCCAGCGCTTCATCCAGTTCAGGCTGCCCGATGACGCGGAGGGCAAGGGGCGCGTGCTCGACCTATTGCCGATGGGTGCGGACGAGGTGCTGGTGAGCGTGGAGAAGTTGGGGCTGTACCGCATCCTTCCTTCCAGCTCCCACAGCATACCGGTCCCCACGAACGACCGCCACCTGCTCGACCGCATCTTCGACCTCCGCCTGGTGGATGGCGACGTGTACATGGGTACGCTCAGCGCCGGTCTGATGCGCTTGCGGGACGGGAAGCCGCAGCACCTCTCCCACATCCGCAGTCCCTTCTCCGTACCCGGCCAGACCATCGCCTGCATCCATCCCGTTGGAACGAACACCTTGTGGATGGGCGCTTGGGATAACGGCCTGTACAGGCACATCCTCGGTAGCGACACCGTTACCCGGGTGGCGACCTTGGACCATGCGCCGTTCAGCCACACCGATGAGGAGATCACCGCCATCGCCTCGGCACATGGCCGGCTGTGGCTCGGCTCCAAGCGCAGCGGCCTGTTCCTCCTGGATACAGCGACCATGCGCTTCACCCGTCAGGACCACCGCTTTCCCGATCGTGCGAGCCTCGCCTCCAACAGCATTCGCTGCCTGTTCGCCGACAGCCGGGGCATGGTGTGGATCGGCACCGACAACGGGCTCGACCTCTACGACCCTTCGGCCAACCTGTTCCGCACCACGTGGCTGGGTGGTGGCATCGAACAGGCCGACCTGAGCGACCCGGTCACTGGCATCACGCTCACCGTCGGCGGCCTTGTGGCCACTTCCATGAAGCACATCTGGATGGCGGAAGGTCGCGACACCTTGCGGTCCGCAGCGGATGCGGGGAACAGGCATCACAGCCTCATGCGCACCGGCCGGTCCGTGCTGCTGGGCACCAACCGCGGGCTGGCCGAGCTCCATGCTGACGGCCGCCTCACCGATGCCGTACGCGGGGTGAGCGCGGCGGCGCTGGAGGCCACCACCGGGGACCAGCCCTTCCTCCTTCCCTCTTCACGCATCAACGCATTGGCCGAAGCAAGCGTGTTGGGCCGGCCCGTCTGGCTCGTGTCGGTCTATGGCTACGGCATCGGGGTGATCGACCAAGCCACGCGGCAAGGCTTCATCGAGCAGGTGCGGCTGGGCCACGCACCCTATGAGAACATGTTCAACGGCTTCGTTCAGGACCGCACCGGTGACATCTGGCTCATGGGCCGTAACAGCGGGCTTTCCCGCGGGCTGCGCATCGCTGAACCTGAACGTGCGCTGGCCCTGCTCGATGGCCGCCGGTCCTGCACGGGCAACTGCACGGACGGCACCTACCTCGGCCTCGAAGCCGGAGTGCACCATGCCGGACCAACGGCGCCAAAGGGGATCACCGGCATGATCGACCTGGGCGACGGCAGCCATCTGGTGGGCACCAGCGACATGGGGCTGCTGCATTTCGTGCCGGAAAGCGACACGCCCTTCGTACGCATCCCTTCGCCACGCAATCGGCTGGAAGGAACAGCGCGCGATGCCCAAGGCCGGATCTGGTGCGTGGCCGCCGGAGGATTCGACCTCTACGACCCGCAACGCCGGGCGTGGCTGCGCATCGACCCTGCCGATGGGCTCCCCGAAAAAGGTGTGCAGGGTCCCATCCACGTGCTCGCACCGGAGGAATTCGCCGTGGGCAGCTACGGCAGCATCGTCCGCTTCGATCCGCTGGCGGTGAAATTCCCTTCTGCCGCACCCACGGTCCAACTCACCCATTTTCGCCTTTTTGACCGCGATGCCGACAGCCTGCTCACCTGCGGTGCGATCCGCCTGGATCACACACAGAACTTCCTGGGCATCGCCTTCACCTCCTTTGCCTTCGGCAGCGCCGACAAGCACCGCTACCACTGGCAGATGATCGGGGTGGATCCCGAACCTGTGGACGGCGGCATGCGCACCGAGGCCACCTACACCAACCTGAAGGGCGGCGAATTCCGCTTCCGCGTGTGGGCCGTGAACAGTGCGGGGGTCGCCTCCGAGCCGATCGAACTGGCCATCACCATCGTGCCGCCCTATTGGGAACGCTGGTGGTTCTTCGCGCTGATCGGCGTGCTCATCACGGCGGCCGCATATGGTGCCTACCGCTACCGCATCGTCCAGCTGCAGCGGATGCAACAGTTGCGCCTGAGCGCGGAGATCGATGCGCAGGAGAAGGAGCGAAGGCGCATCGCCCGCGACCTGCACGATGACCTGGGCACGCGCATCAGCACACTGAAGCTGTACATGGGCAGCTTGCGCAAGCAGCTTCCCGAGGGTGCCGCGGCGCGCGAAACGGAACAGAACGCACGTGAACTGCTGGATGAGAGCATGAAGGAGCTGCGGAACATGCTCCACGACCTGAGCCCCGAGACAGTGCTGCGCTATGGTCTGGTGAAGGCCTTGGAGGACCTGCTCGTGCGCGTGGACAAGAGCCGCCTGATCCGCACCTCAATGCAATTCACGGGCACGGAACCATCCCTGCCTTCGGAAACAGCCCTGGCGCTATACCGTGTCCTGCAGGAACTGGTGAACAACAGCATCAAACACAGCAGGTGCGAACGCATCGATGTACGGATGATGCACCGCGCCGGGAGCCTGGAGATCCTGTACCAGGACGATGGCAGGGGCATGGACCTCACCTCGCCTAGAACGGGGCATGGGCTCAACAACATCCACAACAGGCTCCAACTCATTGAGGGTGGTATCTCTTGGGACAGCGCTCCCGGGCAGGGTCTGCGGGCCATCATCCAGCTGAACACATGAACAGGTCCAACCCCATCCGTGTGGCCATCTGCGACGATCACCGCATCGTGGCCGATGGTATCCGGTCCCTGCTGCGCGACCTGCCGGAATTCCTCGTGGTGGGCGAGGCGGAGGATGGCCCCGGCCTGATGACCCTGCTCCAGGTCCTCACGGTGGATGTGGTGCTCATGGACATCAACCTGAGGTCGGAGAACGGCACCGACCTTACACGCCGCGTGCTCAAGGAGCATCCCGGAATCCATGTGCTGGGGCTCACCATGCGCACCGACCTCCCCTCGGTGCGCGACCTGTTCGCCGCCGGTGCGAAAGGTTACCTGCTCAAGAACACCGATGTGGAGGAGCTATGCCTGGCCATCCGCACCGTTCACGAAGGCGGAACCTTCACCGGCAGGGAGATCGAGGACATCATGCAGCATACACGGTCGGACAAGGGCCCTGAAGGCCACGACCTGAACGCCCGTGAGCACGCCATCCTGCAACTGTTGAGCGACGGCTATACCACACGCAGCATCGCCGACAGGATCTTCCTGAGCGAGGAAACGGTGAAATGGTACCGCAAGAACCTGCTTGCACGCTTCGACCAGCCCAACGTGGCGGCGTTGGTGAAATGGGCGGTGCGGGAGGGTCTGGTGAAGTGAACGAGCTTTGTGGCATGGGAAAGACCATCCTCATCACCGGCGCCACC
>CAYZBO010000077.1:0-5290 GCA_964476665.1 uncultured Chryseobacterium sp.
CAACCGACTAACCCGATGACCCAGCGATTGCGTTTATGGGTTGAATCCGCCCTTCGAATACCCGAAAGAGGACGACTTCTACGACAACACCGACTACCAGCGTGTAGAGCAGGAAGCGAAGACCCACGGCATCGGCCTCATCCAGATCTGGTTCAAGGACGAGCAGAAGAGGTACGTGGACGGCCAGGTCATCCTGGAGGCAAAGCCCAAGGGCTACGACCCGGGCACGTTGAGCAACTTCATCGAGAAGTTCTTTCCGGAAGAAGTGAAGAACAGGATCTCCGTCCTCACCCATTCATTCTGAACCGGGCGCTGCTGCTTGTTGGCCACCGTACGCCTTGGCAGATAGGCGACTCCGGGGGGCTTGACCCTTTCGTTCCAGCCCGGCAGCAAAGGCCCCTACGAGAACATCCCCCATGACCCTCGCCACCTTCATCACCACCTACGACAAGCCCGGCGCCGTGGTATTGCTGGAAGGCAACCGCGATGTGCGCCCGGAGGACGGCCCCAAACTGCAGGCCCTGGCCACGCTGCTGGCCCAGCGCACCCAACACATGCGCTTTCGCAGCGGCAACGCCGGGGGCGCCGATGCCTTCTTCGCCGCCGGGGTGGTGGCCGTGGACCCCGCCCGCCTGGAAGTGGTGACGCCCTACAGCGGGCACCGCAAGGCCTACAACGAGGCCGGCACCACCGTGGACCTGGGCATGGTGAACATGACCGCCGAGCCCGAGGTGCCCTACCAGACCAAACAGGCCACCCCCGCCAATGCCGGGCTGGTGGACCATTACCTGGACGGTGCCCGCGACCGCAACGCCCAAAAGGCGCCCTACCTGCTGCGCGACACCCTCAAGGTGACCGGCTCCGTCTCCGCCGCACTGGCCCCCGCCACCTGCGGGCTCTTCTACCACATCTCCACCAAACCCACCAGCGGCACCGCCCACACCATGCGCGTGTGCGAGCAGCTGGGTGTGCCCGCGTACGACCAGCGGGTGTGGATGGGGTGGGTCCTTTAGAGGAACAGGTCATCCGTGCTTCCGAAGACCATTACCTTGCAGCAACACCCGCATCAGCACATGTCCATCGCACACATCCAAGAGCGGCTTCTTGCACTGGCCAAAGCCCACCACGCCATCGACGACCCCGGGCTGGATGAGCTGAAGGACGCGGAGATCATCGAGGCACAGGCCATGGGCCTCATCCTGGACCATTGCAGGAGCCAGGGCCATCTCCCGGACAAGGCGGTGCCCATGGCCGCGCAGCAGCGTGTGCTGGACCGCTTGGCGCTGGAGAAGGACGATGTGGCCGAACTCATGTGGTTCTATACGAGCCACTTCTGGCCCGACACCTTTGACAACAAGCAGGATTACTTGGACAGTACAAGGGATCTGCTACTGGCTGATGAAGAGGAGCAGGAAGATGAAGAGGAGTAACTCGCTCTCGGCCCTATGCATGGTACGGCCTAAGCGCACCACCGGAGCGTTTACCTGCGCAGCATGGTAGCATGGACCCGAACCGCATCCCATGCCCATCTTGCATCTTCTTTCCCCATGCCCCTCTACTCCCTCAGCAAATCCACCACCATGCTGGGGCGCCAATGCACCAAGGCGCTCTGGCTGAACAGGCACCGCCGCGAGCTGCGTGCCAAGCCCAACGCTGCGCAACAGGCCGTGCTGGACACCGGCACCCACGTAGGCCTGCTGGCCCGCGAGCGCTTCCCGGGCGGCACCGACTGCGACCCCGACCACCTGGTGCACATCCCCGCCATGCTGCAGGCCACGCAGGCCGCCCTGAACGCCGGGGCCAACGTGCTCTACGAGGCCGCCTTCCTGCACGATGAGGTACTGGTGCTGCTGGACATCCTGGTGCGCGACGGCGACGGCTGGACGGCCGTGGAGGTGAAAAGCTCCACCTCCGCCAAGGACCACTTCGTGGCCGATGCCGCCCTGCAGCACCTGGTGATCACCGCCAGCGGTCTGCCCCTGCGGCGCGTGCAGCTCATGCACATCAACAACCAGTACGTGCGCCAGGGGCCCATCGATGTGCAGCAACTCTTCCACTTGGAGGACGTCACCGCCAGGGCCCTGGCCCTGCAGGAGAGCCTCGCGCAGGACATCGCCCGCTTCAAGGCGGTGCTGGCCCAGCCCCAGGAGCCGGAGATGCCCATCGGTCCACATTGCCACGCGCCCTACACCTGCGGCTTCCGCGACCATTGCTGGGCGAACGTGCCCGCGCCCTCGGTGTTCGACCTGCCGCGCATCGGGGCCGAGGCCTACGCGCTGGCGAAGTCGGGCGTGGTCCGCATCAGCGACGTGCCTCCGGGCACCGCCCTCACCGCCATCCAGCAGCGCCACGTGGAAGCCCACCGCACGGGAGTGCCGCAGGTGGATGTGACCGCCGTGCGCGGCTTCGTGGGCGCGCTTCAGTACCCCCTGCACCACCTGGACTTCGAGACCATCTTCCCGGCGCTGCCGCCCTTCGATGGCACGCGTCCCTTCCAGCAGCTGCCCTTCCAATACAGCCTGCACGTGGAGGACGCGCCCGGCGCCGTGCCGCAGCACCGGGCCTTCCTGGCCGATGCGCTGGGCGATCCGCGCGAGGCCTTCGTGCAGCAACTGCTCGCCGATGTGGGGCCGGAGGGCGACATCCTGGTGTACAACAGCTCCTTCGAATCGGGTATCATCGGTGCGCTGGCCGAGGCGTTTCCGCACCACGCGGCGGCCCTCCTGGCACTGCGGGCCCGCATCAAGGACCTGCTGGTGCCCTTCCGCCAGGGGTGGTACTGCCACCCGGGCTTCGGGGGCAGCAACTCGCTGAAGGCCGTGCTGCCCGCGCTGGTGCCCACGCTCAGCTATGGCAGCCTGGCCATCCAGGACGGTGGCGCCGCATCGGACACCTTCCTACGCCTGCTGCTGGGCGACCCGCAGCTGGACCCCGTCATCGCACGCAAGGATCTGCTGGACTATTGCCACCTGGATACCCTCGCCATGGTGGAGGTGCTGGCGGTGTTGCGGGGGGTGTGAGGGTTATTGCGTAAAATGCGCTTTCTGTAGTTTCGCTCAATAAACCACCATAACGAAGCCCTGATGAACCAAGAATTTATTGGTCTCGTGCGCGCTGTTGCAAATGGCTACCAAGCCGTACCGGTGCCGGATGGTCCGCCTGAAGTCTCTTGGATACGGGACGCGGTGGAGCAAGCCGCTAGTGGGAAATTGCCCCCTTACATCGGCATGGGCAATCCCGATGCGGATATCCTTCTGGTGGGTTGTGAGCAGGCACTGGAACCCACGGATGGCATCGATGCCCAGATAATCTGGCATGAACTCGTGTTGAACCACGCGCATTGGCACGACATCGTGGTGAATCACCTTTTGACGCCAAGCCATGACCCTGTACTGCTGCACCGCCAACCTCCCTTCGCCGGCTTCAGTCCGTACAATCCGCTGCTATGGCCGGCGACGTGGCAAAAAGTTGTGGCAGCCAGGGGTAATCATACTTATTGCGGCATGTGGAAAGTCGTGAACTGTGGCGTTGGCAATGCCGATGTCAATGGGCTTGGGAGGCTGAACCCGGTTGACGCAGAGAACTGGCAATGGCGCCTGTTCGACAAAGCATTTCTGACCGAACTCAATGTTCGAGTCGCGAAGAGATCAGGGGATACTCAATATAATGGGCTTGAAGGGCCGCGCTACGATTTTATGGCAGGCATTGGTGCGCCTTTCTATCAGCGCTTCAAGACGGTCGTGATTTACGCTGGACGCAATCCGCGCTATGTCGGTACACCAAACTCGGGGATACGACTCAATTTGATTACTTTATTCAATCCAAACCTCCAATTGAGACATCGCCATGTACATACATTCAACGTAATGATTCATCCTCCTGGAGCTGTTCACGGGCCTATTCCTTACACGAGCTTGAGCGTGGAGGAATACTCAACTGGTGATGGACGACGACTGCTCATTGCTCCTCATTTGAGCAGAGAAAATGGAAAACGTGCTGCCTTGGCCGTTCAACACCTGCTTTGCAATCCACTTTGAGCTGGAACAGCAGCCGACCTAGGCTTTGATCCCGTCAAGCAAGACTGATGCCGCATTCTGCTGAGGTCATAACGGGATCCCTCCCCCATCCCCATGAACATCATCAACATCGATTCTGCCTACGACCTGTCGCCGGCACATGTGGGTCTGGTAGGTTCGGTGCTGTCACGCCCGGTCTATGGTTCCGATGTGGCCATCTACACCTTGACCCAGCGCGTCCCCATCCTGCTGCTGTCCCCGGCGAGCATGCCCGATCCCGAAGGCACCACACGGGGCCGTTTCAAATGGCCGGAGCCAGCCCAGGAGACCGACTGGAAGCGGCCCAAGAATGACGAGCCGTACGGCAGAGACCGTGAGAACGAGGGCACGCCGGGCAGCGAATGGCTGGGCTTCTATGCGAGCAACTTCCCCATCATCGGCAAGCACATACCCGCGATCGGCCTGTGCCCCGAGCGCCTCATGGGGCTCGCGGAGAATGAGGATGAGCTGGTGATCTTCATCGCCAAGGTGCTGGTGCACGAGTTCGCGCATGCACTGATGGACCCCGGTGAGTTCAATGATTATCCTAACAAGGATGACTTCTATGTGTGGATGGAGGAGTCCATGGCCAACCTGATCACCCTTCAATTCTTCGGTCGCCTTGGGCGCCATCGCTTACCGCCCAGGCTGGAGGGTCCGGCAGAAGCCCAACGGAAGTTCGCCCATGCCATCGTGGAAGTGGACGTGCTGAGCACCGTGCGGACCTTCATCCAACAGCAACCACCGCCATACCGGCTGGCACTGGACCTGGAGCGCGAGGGGGTGCGCTCATGGCAGAAATGGCGGGATAAAAAGACGCTCATCGCCGGGAGGACCGCCGAGAAACAGGCGTGGATGAACTACGTGACCACCCACGTGGGTACGGCACAGGAGGCTGACCTCACCCCGTTGTACAATGCGCTCTTCGCTTGATGAGCCTGAACGCATTCCAAGCATCGATCGCGTGACCATGCGCGCCCCTGAGCAGTGGTTCCATCCGCACCATCCGGACCAACGGCACCGGGAGGACGGCCCCGCCGTGGTCCTGCACCTGCCCCTGATGCGCGAGGAGCAATGGTGGCTGAACGGAAGGCTGCACCGGCTAACGCGCTACCGGCTGTCCGGCACGGTGCTCTGCGAGCAATGGTGGTTTGGCGATCGGCTGCACCGGACGGATGGACCGGCCATGATCGAGTACTACCCGCATGGGCAGGTGAAGCGTGAGCGGTGGTATT
>CAYZBO010000077.1:5390-15144 GCA_964476665.1 uncultured Chryseobacterium sp.
CCGGCCATGATCGAGTACTACCCGCATGGGCAGGTGAAGCGTGAGCGGTGGTATTGCAATGGCATCAAGTGCTCGAAGGAGGAGCACGAGGCCCGGAGCCCTGCGACCTCGATCGACCGGCTCGTCCAGATCGCGGCCGGCCCGGACCAGAAGCTGGCCGAGCTGGCCAAGGAGAACCTGAAGGGCCGGGATTTTACAGACTGGGTCTTCAAAGACTCGTGGGAATGAAATACATCAAGCTCTATGAGGCAGCGGTGAGCCGGCCGCAGCACAAGTACCGACCCGGCGGCTCGATCGAGCGGGAAGAGTGGCGGCTCGACCGGATCGCGGCTGCACCGTGTGGACTCACCATTCAAGTATGCGGTGGCGTGGTGATCCAAGAGGACGCTACCGTACGCGTTGGACCACGCGACGGGTTCTGGGGTGTCCGCCGCACGGCAGGCGGCGTTGAAGGTGACAACATGCTTGGCCGCCTGCTGATGGAACTGCGGGAAGCGCTGCGGAAGAACACACCGGCCCTTAAAGAGCCACCTGCCGCGCGCTAATGAGCAGAACCATTCCACCAGCCTATGCGAAGAGGTACAGCAACCTGTATACGGTGCTCCTGGGTAAGAAGTACACGCCCGACCCGGGTTTCCCTCCTGAGCTGGACAAGCTTAGGGCGCTCAAGGGCTTGCCCGATTTCAGCCTGAGCGTCCAGGTGGAACTCTACGCCGTGTGGCGCTACCACAAGGGCATCATCGACGATCTGTGCTTCCTGGCCCCACACCTTCCCAAGGGCAAGGGCTCAAGGCAGTATGCCTCCGCGCTGGTGGCCCATTGCAGGATGTACTGCGAATGGTTCGCCGAACAGAAAGATAACCGACCGAAGGAGTTCATGGCCGAGGTGGCCCGGCTGTGTGCGCCGTCGGTGCAGGAGGCCCTCATCATCGAAGGCTGCTGGGATGTTCTTTTCCAGGTGTGGTGCAGCAGGCCGGATGTGTTCACGCGCAAAGCGGAACCCATGCAAGCCGAAGCCTTGCGCGCCGGTGCTACATGGGCCGGCTCCCTGCTGGATCACTTGTCCAGGCAGCCCCTGCCGGCGCCGTTCCTGGGCACCAGCATGCTCACGGAAAGGGAGCTCAGCTGGTTGCTCCACCTCATGGACGGGGGAACCTTTGCCACGCTTCCATACCTACCCTTCACACCATCGCAGGGCACGGCTGCGGCATTCCGCAAGCTCTCACCGGGCGCATTCGGCCTCGGTGTATCTGAGTTGCTGCTGCTGGCGGAGCTTACTGGTGCTGGTGCGGACCAAGGCGAAGCCCAACACCTCGTGCGCATGCTGGGTCACGACCTGAAGGGGATGGACCGCATCGCCATCGGCCGGCATTTGGCAAGCATCAACTATCCCACAGAGCGGTTGATCCGGCTGGGCGACATGCTGCGCTGCTACGCTCGGAAGAGGCAGGTGGTGAGCTTGGAGCGTATGTCCAAGACGGATATCCTGGCCATGGAGGAGAAGTGGATACGGGAGCTATGGAAGGATAAGGAGCGCATCCCAGGTGTGATCAAAGGCCCCAACATCAAGGAACATAAGCAGACCCACGAGGGCTTTCACTACCACATCAAGCCGATCCGACGTGGCCTCGACCTCTTCAACGAGGGGAAAAAGCTTGCCACGGGCATCTTCGCCCACCTCCCCGATATGCTGGAGCGCCGCCTGCTGCTGTATTCCCTGCGGAGCGTGAATGGCGATCGTGTGAGCCCCCTCCTCATCATCGAACTGAAGGGACTGGATACGATGCTGAACCGCTTCCTGCTCAAGAACGGCAAGTTCCCCGAGGACCTTCGTGTGGTGCAGGTCAGGGGCCATAAGGATCGTCCTGCCACAAAGGAGGAGGCGGCCGTGATCCAGGAATGGATGCGGATCAACAAGCTGAAGGGGACGGTAAGGATCCCCCGCACCCGCCCCACCCCCTGAACCCTCCTGCCCAACGTGTACTTCCGCTTGGGCGCTACCTTATAGCGCAGAGCCCGCACGCATCGCGGTGGAGGACAAGCGCACCTTCACCGAAGGCGTGCTGGTGCCCCTGTGCGCCACTGCATGACGCAGAGCGCTGATCGTCAGTGCGTTGGATGTATTGTTGTCGGCGGCCGCAACAGGCCTCCTTCTTTTTTTTGATCCCGATTTGTCCATGTCAGATGCGTTTTTCATCTTCGCATTGGCGACCCCTACGACTTCTTAAAGATCCGTTGAACCCCTGTGCCTCCCGGCGCCGGGGTTGACCTGTCTGTCCCCTTTCCGGCCCGTTGGTGATCAAACTGGCTGGAGGAGAAGGGGTGGAGAATGCTGTGCGTGCTGTTCATCCGGAAGTTGGGATGAGTGGGATGCGGGGAGGTTTCGTCTTGGCTTTCCGGAAGGGGTATGTGTAGGTGAGTGGAATTGCTATGCTCCGGGCTCCGGAGAGAATGGAAGGGCTTATTCATCCGCCAAAATGCCGCATACGTCACTTTTTTTAGCCCGATTTCTCCACGTGGTACCGGGTCCAGACATTCGTCGCTCAAGTTCCCCGTGCTACCTGTGGATGCCTTGGATGCTGATGCTGATCGATAAGGTGTATTGAAGCGTGTGTTCCCCTTCCCGGCCCGTTGGTGATCAAAATGGGTGAAGGAGAAGGGTGGTGAATGCTGTGCGTGCTGTTCATCCGGAAGTTCGGATGAATGGGATGCGGGGAGTATTCGTATTGCCTTCCCGGAAGGGGTATATGTAAGTGTGTGGAAGGGCGATCGCATCCTTGGCATGGCATGGAAGGAGCTTGTGCTTGAAGTGAGCAACATCAACTGTCGGAAACATCTAAAACCATCACGAACATGAACGAGATCTGGTTCACGAAGGTCGATATGCCTTACGGCTGGCTGGGGAACATGGCGCCTTATCCGGTGCTGCATGGTGGGTATCGCTGGCTCACCACCGAAGCCCTGTTCCAGGCGATGCGCTTCAAGGATGACGGGATCAAGGAACTGATCCGTGCACAGAAGAGCCCGATGAGCGCGAAGATGAAGGCCAAGGCGAACCGTGACAGCATGGTGATCGAACCCATGAGCGCAGCGGATGTGGCGAACATACGCCTGTGCCTGCGCCTGAAAGTGGCCCAGCACCGCGTGAGCCGCGAGCGCCTGCTGGCCACGGGCACTGCATTGATCTACGAGGACATCGGGTATCGCAACGGCGCACGCCACCTGTTCTGGGGGGCGAAGCGCACACCGAAGGGCGTGGTGGGCACCAACACCATGGGCATGTTGTGGATGGAATTGAGGGAGGAGCTCCGGAACGGCACGGCCTCATAGGCTGCGGGGTTGGTCTGGTGCCGGGCGCTGATGCTCCGCCACCGCTGTCCTGCGTGCATGTACCGAAGTCCTCAACCTCATATCCATTCCAGCATGAACGGAGCCATCCGGACGAACAGCCACACCAACACCAAGACCATCGCGCGCAAGTCCATCTGGCGCCCGGAACACCGCGGCCTCCTTGTGGAGGCGCTGCGCACTTACAGCACCGGACGTGGCCTGCCGTCGGCGCTGCCCCAGCCCCATGCCGACCGGCTCGAACGCACCCTGGGCGCGCTGCGCGCCAACGCCCGTGTGCAATACGGCCGCTTCCTGCACGATCTCGCCCGCTTGCTCGAGGACCCGCGCGTAGCATGCCCGGAGGAATTCGTTGAGCGCGAGGCGCTGCTGCAGTTGCATACCTGGTGGGCCGCCAACCCCGCCCACCTCAACGCTTTCCACCAACTGGCACAGGAACTTCCCCACCCCATTCGCATCCCGGCATTCTGGGCGGGCCTGTTGCAGCAACGCGATACTGCGAACACCTATCGCGCGCGCCTAGCCGCGTTGCGTATGCTGCCGGATGCCGATGCGTTCCTGCGTGCTGTGCGACGTTGCTGCACCGATGTCGTTTATCAGGCATTCCTCGTGGATGGCTATTGGCATACGCTGCACCGCATCTGGCAGCAAATGCCGGAGCTCTTCGCGTGTCCGGAGCGTACCGTGCAAAAGGCCCACCTGTCGGTCGGCAAGCTGACCTGGGTCGGCATCCTGGAGACGATCTCGGGCGTTGGGCCACTACCTCCACCGATCCTCCAGCGCCATCACAACCTGAACGACCAGGAGCTCGGCTGGTTCTGCCACCTGCTCAAGGATGGCAGTATCGCCACGTTGCCCGGCCTGCACTTCGCCGTAAGCCCGGAGGCGGCGGCCCGGTTCACCGCAGATGATGGAACGACCCGCTATTGCGAGCAGCCGCGCGTGGTCACGCACCTCTTCGCGGCGGTGCTCGCCACGAACGGTGTACCGGACGATGTCGTGCGCCTTGGCGCACGCTTCATCCATGGTCTGACCACATGCACCGCACCCCATTGGATCGCCTGCTGCCAGGTGCTCGGCCGCATGGGAGCTGCCGAACTGACGCCTTGGTTGATGGAGCAGCCCTGGTCGTTGCCCGGCATGCGCGACTTCCTGTGCGCCCTGGAGCGTTGCTGCACGTCCGAGGTCTTCCTGGGAGTGTTCCGCGAGGGTCAGCACCGCTGGCTTTACGAGGTATGGAAACAGGCGCCGGAGCTTTTCGCGGCACCTGAGGGTGGGCCCATCGTGGAAGGCCCGCACGGCAGCACGTATGCCATCATCGAGGCCATCATGGGCCGGCATATCCTGCCCGAGGCCTTCCTGTTCGCGCTGCGCGCCCGACTGGGCAAGCGCGTTGATCACAACAAGCCGCTCGCGGTGCGCGAAGGACCCTTGAGCGCCATGGAGACGACCTGGATGGTGCACATGCTGAAGGGAGGCGGCATCAAGAGCGCCCCCGGTCTGCCGTTCCAGTTGAGCAAGGGCGCGGCGCACCTGTTCAACGTGCAACCGCTCCAGCTTCCGCATGAGCGATATGTCCATGCTCACCGCATCGTGTGGCGTCACCTGGTCATGACCGAGCTCATCGCCTGTGGTGGCCATCGCCTGCTCGCCGAGTTCGCCGCTGAGCTGGTGAGCGAGGAGCAGTGCGGCCGCTGGGTGCCGGTGCTCCGCGAGCTCATTCGCATGGGATACCAATGGCGTGAGATCCGCAACCTGCTTGATTTCCTCCGTGCACCGGAATGCACCATCGGGGTGCCCGAACTGCGCCGTATGACCGCCCGTTCACTCAACCGGCGCATGGAGGACTGGCACCATGAGCTTGCGCGGCGGAAGGTCGGCATGCCCAAGGATCCTTTTCCCGACAGTGGCATTCCCACCTATTGCACGGAGGTGAACGGACGCGGATACAGCATCCAACAGGTGAAGGACGCGCACGAGCTGTTCGTGGAAGGGAAGCAGATGCACCATTGCGTGGCGAGTTATGTCGAGGATTGCATCTCAGGAAAGGCCGCCATCTTCTCCTTGCGTCGCTGCGAAGCCCCATGCGATGTGCGCCTGGTCACCATCCAGGTGTCAGGCCGCGCTGTGGTGCAGGCGAAGGGACCCTGCAACCGTGAGCCGAACGAGATCGAGACGATGATCATCAAGGACTGGGTGGCGGCCAGCAGCACGCTGATCCCAGGGGGCATTCGCTATTTCTGAACAACACCATCCATCATCCGATAAACCCGACCACACGCCATGGAGACACCACGCGATCATCCATTTACGCCGGATGCATACAACGAGTGCGAGGCACGCGCAGAGCGTGCACGCCATGCGGAGCTCATCGCCGGCTACCTGCAACAACGGCAGGTGGTGGAGGCACTGCGCGACGGCGATCACAGCATCATATGCGTGCAGCACGTGCATGCCTTGCTGTGCTCATATCCGCTCCTGGTCCGTCGCAAGCGCCCCGTCCGATCCATGCAGGCGGATGAGCGCCTGATGGCCTTTCCGCACACGCTGCGGGCCGGGTTGTGGCTGCTGGAGCGTTACCGGAGCGCACCGGTCACGCGCGACCCCGAGTTCCAACGGCAGCTACTGGACAGCCTACCCCTTGTCCTGAACGCACCACCCAGGGAGATGGTGGAACGCCTGCTCGGGCTGTCCGCGCCGGATACCGCAGCCGTGACCCGCGTGCTTGAGGATGGCTACTCGGCCACCGTGATGACCGCCGAGGAGCGCGGTGTGCTGGAAGGCGACCCATGCCGGAACCACCCATTGGAGGGCGAATGGGTGCCCGGTCGCGGCATGGCCACCTGCGGTGATGCACGTACGCGCCTGCTCTGCATCGGGGCACGCCTGCTGGAACGGCAGGAAGAGCGTGACCTGTTGTTCGGTGTAATGACAGCCCGCCTAAGGAGATGAGCACCAGGTGCTGGCAATTGGGTGCCGGCGGACGCCCACGAAGGGCCCGTGCCGACGTCTATCCAAAGGCCTGGCAGAACCATACTACGCCACTAAATGGCGTACAGATACTTCACGCATGGAGAACCTTGAGAATGCAATAAACCGGGAACGTGTCGACGTTCTTTCCCATGGTCGGAGGCATACAACTAGCGAACAAATGAGACCAGCATCCAAGCGTGATCGTATCATCACATGTCTACTGGCCCTGGCATTGGTGCACAGTGCCATGGCCCAGCGCTATACCATCAAGGTGCGCACATTCCAGAAGTTCGAGCATGCCTTGGGTGAGAGCGTCAGCAGCGCCATCAGCAAGGGAGTCTTCGCCTACAAGGGATCCTACAGGACGTCAACCACCTACATCTTCGATCTGGACCGGCGCACCATGCGGGTTCATGAGCCCCACCGGCCCATGGTCGAGCATCCCATCGTACACATCTTCAGCACGGGCGAGTTCTTCGTGGTGGAGGTGGGTACGAACACCGGGAACGTCATCTGCAAGTTCTACCGGGATGATCATGAACGGCCGTTGTTCACCATGGAGTACCATGATGGTGACCGCATGGCAGGCTTCTTCACCGGTAAGATACGCTGGAAACGCGAGGAGCAGCAGGTGCGGCCGCTGAGCGCTCGCGCGGTGGAGCGCTTGGAGCGGCGGAGCCGGTACGCCTTGATCACCCCCTAGAACATCCACCAACCTATCCATGTACCATGACCAAGGACGAAGTGCGTGAGCTTTTCGCGATGCTCGATACCATCGCCATGGATCCCAAGGTCCTGCGAGCGACCGATGACCTGTTGATCGCGCTCAAGCTCGATATCAAGTTGAAGGAAGCGATCGTTGAACGGATGCGTTTGCAGCCGCTGTGGTACTTGATCCATAAAGCACCGACCGTTCAGAAGCTGGAATGCCTGGCGTTGCTCTTGGAGCATTTCCTGGAACGGGAGGCATACGAGTCGTGTGCGCTCATTTACCAGGTCACACAAGTGGTGATCAAGCACGATGAGACCTGGCGCATGCTGGAAGCTAAATACGGGGAAGACCAAGGCAATACCTCAGCGGAGGACAAGGCCGCATGAGCCATACCCTAAGGAACATGAACTCAAAGCACCAGGACGGAGATCCGCAAGCCGAAAGACCTGCTGCCTCGGGGCGGAATGGCCGGCCCACCAGCCCGGGAGCGTCGTTCCACATGCGCCGTGCACCGCTACACTTTCCCGCTGGCACCTCCATGGACAATGCCCTGCGCGATGCCCGCACGCGGCGACGCATGCTGGAGGCAGTGCAAGGTGTCCTGAGGGATGGCGTCCGTGGGGAGGTCCTGTTGGTGGAGGTCCTGCTCGGACGCGCCCACAATGCGCTGTCCTGTACCCCACAGCAGCTGGCCGGCATACTGCGGTGGATGCGCGGATGTGCCCTGGATGCGGGCGATGCCGAAGGCGCGCAACAATGCGCAAGACTGCTCACCCAACTGGAGGTCCAACACCGCGCATGAGCCACCGCCTCATCCTTGCCGCATTGGAGGATGCCGCTGCGGGCGATGTCCAAGGTGCTGTACGCGCATGGCGGGTGCACCCCGGCGGTACGGCCGCTCGGCTGGTCTTTGCCTATGCCCTGCTGAGGGTGATGCTGGACGCACGGACCGATCGGGTGGCGAGGCGCGAGGGAGTTTCCATGATGCTGCGCGAACTGGCACACCATGCCCCCCCGAAGCCTTGGGATGGACCGCCGCTGGTGCCGGATGAGGTGCTGCATCATCTCCTCGAGCGCCTGCGCGCACTTGACCTGTCCACGGAGCCGCTGTTGCGGTGGTGCGCACCGGTGGAGCCTCCGCAGCGGGAAGTGGCACCGGCAGGGGTCCTTGGGGCTGGGGGCATGCTGCCCGGGTTCGACCGCGCCATGCTCCTGCTCGCCATCGCCCGCTGCGACCAGCCACCCCTGCTGGAGCCCCTGCGCGAGGCCTTCCGCATCGCCGTGCAGGACCCCGACCCCTTTGTGCGATGGTGCCTGTTGGCCGACATCGCCGTGATCCTCCGTCCATGGGAAGGCGAGCGTGCGCTGCGCATGATGCTGGGCATCCTGGACGAGCTGGCGGCGTGGGCCGACCCTGACGACCGCGACACGTTCGGTAGTGCGCTGCTCCCCGATGTGCAGGTGGTCCTTGGCACAGGCGCGTCCATCACCCTCGCGGCGCGTGTGGTGGATCCATTCCTGGCGGTGAGCGGTCTGTTACGGCTGGCACATCAGCTCGGTGAGGCCGGGCATGGCCGGATCCAACGGAGTTGTCTGGCCCATGCGGTGGTGCGTCTTTGGCACTTTGGTTAACGGATACCACATCCGCCGATACTTCCCGGCCATTCCGCACCGTTCACTGATGGAGTACGAACCGAACAACCCATACAGCCATGCGCAGTATCCTCATCATCGCCATACTCTGCCGGCCGGCCCTGGCACATGCGCAATTGGATCTCTTCTGCGCGGACTACCGTTTGGTCCTGATACCGGACACCATCCGCTGGTTCCACCGGCCCGAGCCGGTCCCGGGGATCTGGCCGGACAACATCCTGCCGTCCGAGATATACAAGGTCACCTATCGGCCCGGGAGAGAGCCCATCATCCTGGACCTGCAGCAACCGACCGTATCGGGGATGAATTTTCTCTTTGCTGATATCGATGGCTCCACGATCACCGAGCTAAGGGGAGGTGACTTTCTGTGGCTGTCGGAGGAAGGAATGGGCGACTCCTGGGCCTGGTTGGAGTTCACCGACAAGAACGGTGCCTGGTTCACCTTCGTCGTTACCCTGCGGGAGACGGGTGGACCATTGAAGAATACCTCGGGCTTCCAGATGCTGTTCGTGCAGGATTACGAAGCTGGTTTCCATGGCTTCATCGCTCCCGTTGAGGTGGCGTACCTGTTCCCGGAGGTTGCGGATGGGGAGTAGAGTGAGGCCTAGCGCTATGCGGAGCTCTCAACTGCGCCGATGGCACCTCTACCCGGCGTGGCATAGATGATGGTCCGTAGGTGCCGTATCCAGTCGATCAGCATTGCAGAGCCGACGTGCCATCAAGGTCCACTTAGGGGTCATACGTCTATCTTTGCGGCTCGCCCGCCGACAGGCACGGCCCCGTAGAAAAGCCCTGATGGACAAGCGTTTCCCGCAGTATGACGAGCTCGACCTGCCCAAGGTCGCCGAGGAGGTATTGAAGCAATGGGAGGCCGAGGACACCTTCGGCCAGAGCCTGGAGCTACGCAAGGATGCGCCGCCCTTCGTGTTCTACGAGGGTCCGCCCAGCGCGAACGGCCTGCCCGGTATCCACCACGTGATGGCGCGCGCCATCAAGGACATCTTCTGCCGCTACCAGACGCAGAAGGGCCACCGCGTGGACCGCAAGGCCGGCTGGGACACCCACGGC
>CAYZBO010000078.1:0-14706 GCA_964476665.1 uncultured Chryseobacterium sp.
CCGTAGTTCAATTGGATAGAATGACAGATTCCGGTTCTGTTGGTTGCAGGTTCGAATCCTGCCGGGGTCACAAAGCGGTTCGTCGGTGGACGGGCCGCTTTTTTCGTTGGGAGGCGACCTCCAGGCAATGATGCGCATCGACAAATTCCTCTGGTGCGTGCGGCTGTTCAAAACGCGGAGCCTCGCCACTGAGGCACTGCGACGCGAACAAGTGCAGTTGAACGGCCGCACCGTGAAACCGGCTGCAGAGGTAAGGGAGGGCGACCTCATCGCGCTGCGTGAGCCACCCATCTGGCGCAGCTTTCGTATCACTGCCATACCGGCCTCCCGTGTCGGGGCCAAACTGGTGCCCGGTCTCCTCAGCGAAGAGACCTCCTTCGCAGACCTCGACAAGCTCGAAGTGGCCCGCATGGCCCGTGCGCAACACCGCGATGCCGGCCTCGGACGCCCCACCAAGCGCGATCGGCGCGACATGGACCGGCTGTTCGGAGAGTGATCATGTTACTTTCACCCCATGCAACTCCTCATCCGCCTGTTGATCACCACCATCGCGGTACTGATCACCGATCTGTTGTTGCCCGGTGTGAGCCTTGGTGACATGAGCAACACCAACGGCCTGATCACTGCGCTCCTGGTGGCCGTGGTGCTGGGCCTTCTCAACACCTTCCTCAAGCCACTGCTCATCCTCTTCACACTACCTGCCACCGTGCTCACCTTGGGCCTGTTCCTGCTGGTGATCAACGCAGCCATTGTGATGCTGGCAGGCCGCATCGTCGACGGCTTCCAAGTGAACGGATGGTGGTGGGCGCTGGCGTTCAGCGTGTGCTTGAGCATCGTGCAAGGCTTCCTGCAGGCGTTGGACAAGCCGAAGTCCGGCGCGGAACAGCATTGAAGTACACAACAAAGCCGGACCCAAGGGCCCGGCCTTGCCAGTTCAACTGTTGATGCTCAGTTGTCGCCGTCCAGCAGGCGGCCCAAGCCACCGAGCAGGCTGCCCTCTTCCTTGCCTCGACCGCCGGCGCGCGGTGCAGCAGCGATGATGTTGTCCGCCAAGCGGCTGAAGGGGAGCGACTGGATCCAGACATGTCCGGGGCCGCGCAACGTGGCGAAGAAGAGACCCTCACCCCCGAACAGCGTGTTCTTGATGCCGCCCACGAACTGGATGTCGTACTCCACATCCTGCGTCAGGGCCACCAGGCAGCCCGTATCCACCCGCAGCGTCTCACCTGGTGCCAGGTCGCGCTGCACGGTCGTGCCACCGGCATGGATGTATACCTGACCATCACCCTCCAGCTTCTGCATGATGAAGCCTTCGCCACCGAACAGGCCCGCACCGAGGCGCTTCTGGAAGGCGATGCCGATGCTCACACCCTTGGCCGCTGCGAGGAAGCTGTCCTTCTGGCAGATCAGCTTGCCCTGGTAGTCGCGCAGGTCCATCGCCATGATCTTGCCCGGATAGGCTGCGGCGAACCAACCCGTGCGACGCACGTTGCTCACGTTGGTGTAGGTGGTCATGAACAGGCTCTCCCCTGTGAGCACGCGCTTGCCCGCGCTGAACATCTTGTCCAGGAAGCTCTGGCTCTGGCCGCGTCCGTCACCGAATATGGTCTCCATCTGGATGCCCTCATCGAGCATCATCATCGTGCCGGCCTCGGCGATGACGGTCTCTCCGGGATCGAGCGTGATCTCCACGCATTGCATGTCATCGCCTACGATGCGATGATCGAGTTCGTGTGCTTGGCGGTCCATGGTGGTCGTTGAATGATGCAAAACTAGGGAGCCATGCGTCCGCCCATCCCCCGGCCAAGGCGTAATTTGGCCGCTCCTGTAAAGACCTGCTGCATGCTGAGCACCCGGACCACCATGTCCAAGGCCGATCCCTCCATCCCCCAGGAAACGCTGTTGCGCGCCTGGGAGCTGATGTGCACCGCCAAGGCGATGACCGAACTGTACGAGGCCAATGCCAAGTTCACCGCCAAGTACGTACATGCCACCAGCCGTGGTCACGAGGCCATCCAGCTGGCCCTTGCCCTCCAGTTGAAGCCGCAGGACTTCGTGGCGCCTTATTACCGCGACGACAGCATCCTGCTCGGCATCGGCATGGAGCCCTACGAGCTGATGCTGCAGCTGATGGCCAAACGCGATGATCCCTTCAGCGGCGGACGGACGTACTACAGCCACCCCAGCCTGCGCCGCACCGGCATGCCCCGCATTCCGCACCAAAGCAGCGCAACCGGCATGCAGGCCATCCCCACCACCGGCATCGCCCTCGGCCTCTGGTACAAGGAACAAGCCGGCATCGCCCATGACCTCAACGGCGGCGACCCAGCGGATGCCCCCCTGGTGGTCTGCTCCATCGGTGATGCTGCCATCACTGAAGGCGAAGTGGCTGAAGCCCTGCAGATGGCCGTGCTGAAGAAGCTCCCCATCATCTACCTGGTGCAGGACAACGAGTGGGACATCAGCGCCAGTGCGGCAGAGATACGTGTGGCCGATGCGAGCCAGTACGCCAAAGGCTTCCCGGGCCTCGAAGTGCGCAGCATCGATGGCACCGACTTCCTCACCTGCTACCAGACCCTGCGCGAGGTGATGGCAACCGTGCGAAGCGAACGCCGGCCCTTCCTGGTCCATGCGAAGGTGCCCCTGCTGAACCACCACACCAGCGGGGTGCGCATGGAATTCTACCGCAGCGATGAGGACCTCGCCGAGCACCGGAAGCGTGATCCCTTCCCCCGGTTCTTCCAACAATTGCTCGACCAGCGCATCCAATTGGACGGCCTCAAGAAGCTGGAACTGCAGGCCCAGGAACGGGTTAAGTACGACTTCGAACGCGCCAAGGCGGCCGAAGACCCCTACCCCGCCGACCTCACCACCCATGTCTTCGCACCCACCCCCATCACCGAGGAGCGGGGTGAACGCGCCCCTTCCGACCGCCAGCCCACCGTGATGGTGGACAGTGCGCTCTTCGCCATCCGTGAACTGATGCAGGACGACCCCGCCTGTCTGCTCTACGGACAGGACGTGGGTGCCCGCTTGGGCGGCGTGTTCCGCGAAGCCGCCACGCTGGCCCGCGACTTCGGCGACCACCGCGTGTTCAACACCCCCATCCAGGAGGCCTTCATCATCGGCAGCACGGTGGGCATGAGCGCCGCCGGGCTCAAGCCGATCGTGGAGGTCCAATTCGCCGATTACATCTGGCCGGGCTTGAACCAACTGTTCACCGAGGTGGCCCGCAGCTGCTACCTCACCGTTGGCAAATGGCCCGTCAGCTCGATCCTTCGTGTACCCATCGGCGCCTACGGAAGTGGCGGCCCCTACCACAGCAGCAGCGTGGAGAGCGTGCTGTGCAACATCAAGGGTATCAAGATCGCCTACCCCAGCACCGGGGCCGACCTGAAGGGCTTGATGAAGGCCGCCTACCACGACCCCAACCCCGTGGTGATGCTGGAGCATAAGGGTCTCTATTGGAGCAAGATCAAAGGCACCGAAGAGGCGAAGACCATCGAACCGAGCGCGGATTATGTGGTGCCCTTCGGCAAGGGTCGCCTCGTGTTGGAGGCCGATGCCGCACTCGTGAACAAGGGCGACGCCGCTGTGGTGGTCACCTACGGCATGGGTGTGTATTGGGCCAAAGCGGCCGCCAAACAGCTCAGCGGTCGTGTGACCATCGTTGACCTGCGCACGCTCGTTCCGCTGGATGAGGAGCTGGTGATGGAACAGGTGCGGCGTCACGGACGTTGCCTGGTGGTGACCGAAGAACAACTCACGAACAGCTTCGCCCAAGCCCTGGCTTCCCGCATCAGCGACCAGTGCTTCGCCCACCTCGACGCACCCGTTCGCACCCTTGGGTCGGTGGATGTGCCGGCCATTCCGCTCAACAGCACCCTTGAGGAGAGCATGATCCCCAATGCACAGAAGGTCGGAGCCGCACTTACGGACCTGCTGAACTACTGACCGTGCGCGAGCATCACCTGCGTGTCGTCCGCACTGCGCGCTACCACACCCTGGGCGATCCGGCCGAGGCCAGGGCGATCTGGGTGGTGGTGCATGGCTACGGGCAGTTGGCGCGCTTCTTCCTGAACAAGTTCAAAGGGCTGGAAGAGGGGTTGCTCATCGCCGCCCCGGAAGGACTCTCACGCTTCTACCTGGACGAAGCGCATCAACGCGTGGGTGCTACCTGGATGACCCGCGAGGACCGCGAACGGGAGATCGGCGATCATGTGCAGTACCTGGACCACTTGGTGGAGGAACTATTGCGAACCACGGGTCCGAGGCCGGTGCATGCGCTGGGCTTCTCACAGGGGGTTGCCACCGTGAGCCGCTGGAGCGTCACCGGCCGAACTGTTGTGTCCCGCGTCGTGCTGTGGGGAGGAAGTCTGCCGCCCGACATCGATGGCACCGCCCTGCAACGCTGGAACCGTAGCCGTGTGGAGGTGGTGCAGGGTATCAATGACACCATCGTGCCGGTCACCGTTGCGGACCAGACCGTGCAGCGTCTTGCATCAGCGGGTGTTGCGCATCAACTCCACCAGCACCGCGCCGGCCACTCACTGGACCATCTCCTGCTCGGGCGGCTGCTCACTTCAGAATGACACCGGGGGCTTCTCCTCCTTCCAAGCCAGGAGTTCATCCAGGGACCGCACGGCCACCGAGTGATAATTCGGGCGGGCCTGCTGATAGATCGCACGCGCCAACACCTTGCCCTTCTCGGTACGGACCAGTTCACCGTACAACGGCATCAGGAACTTGCGCCTTCCCACCGTGTTCAGGAACCGGTCGAGCGCTGGGTAGGCAGGATCGTGGTCATGGCGCACGCACTGTTCCAGCCAGGCGGCCAACACCTCCGCATTGCCGCTCTGCGAAAACTGAAAGGTCCGGTCCAGTTCCGCCAACTGGGCCTCGGTGATGTCCGAAGGCAGGTGGCGCAGGAAATGCATCCACTGGAACGTATTCCATTCCTGGGTCTGCATGGAAGCGGCGGCCCCGCCCTTGATCCACTCGCCCATTTCCCGTTCGACCAGCGCGAAGCCATCATAGCTCGGAACGAACGCATCCGCAGGCAGACCGGGGCCGTCCACCCAACTCTTCAGGTCCATCTCCACCTGGGCGGGACCCAACAATTCCGCATCCAGATAGGCCAGGAAGCCATCGGTCGTCATGCTTTGGAAGGCATGGCGCTCAAAGTAGTTGCGGAGGAAGGCATCGAAACGCGCGCGGCCCACCTTGCTCTCCAGCGTCTTCAGGAACGCAAAGCCCTTCTCGTAGGCCACATCCGTCATACCTTCATCGGGGTCACGGCCTTCCAGGTGCAGACGCAGATGGGTGTCCTCCGTGTGCCCATCGTCCTTCAGGCTGCCCAACGTTCGCTCCAGTTCCTGACGCCCCAGCACCTGAAGCATGCGTGCACGATCCTCGCCATGGATGGCCTCCACGATCCGGTTCTCGAAATACACGGTGAAGCCTTCGTTCAGCCAGAAGTCGTTCCACGTGGCGTTCGTGACCAGGTTGCCGCTCCAACTGTGGGCCAACTCGTGGGCGATCAGCGCCGTAAGGCTCCGATCGCCGGCGATGATGGTGGGCGTGGCGAAGGTGAGCCGGGGATTCTCCATTCCGCCGAAGGGGAAGCTCGGTGGCAGCACAATGACATCGTAACGCCCCCAGCGATAGGGCCCGTACATGCCTTCGGCAGCCTCCAGCATCCGTTCCATGTCCGCGAACTCCCATGCAGCCCTCTCCAACATGCTACGTTCAGCATAAACGCCCGTGCGCTCCCCGATGGGCGCAAAGCCGATGTCCCCGACCGCCAGGGCGATCAGATAGGCGGGAATGGGTTGCTCCATCGAAAAGGTGTACTCCCCGCTGGCACTGCGCGTTCGCGGGTTGGACGCGCTCATCACCGCCATCAGCTCACCCGGCACCTTCACTGTGGCGTTGTAGGTCATGCGGATACCCGGCGAATCCTGGATGGGTATCCATGTGCGGGTGAGGATGGCCTGCCCTTGTGTGAACAGAAAGGGGTGCGTGCGATCGGCCGTCTGTTGGGGCGCCAGCCATTGCAGTGCTTTCGCCCCCATTCCGGTGCGATAGAACACCGTCAAGTGCTTCGTTGCAGGGCCGATCGGCACGGTGAGCGCCCGCCCGATCAGGGTGCTGTCGCCCAGCTCGTGGGGCGCAGTTCGGCCGTCCACGCGCACAGAATCCACCTGCAGACCATCGGTGTCCAGTACGATGGTCGTGGCGCCATTGGGTTGCACCGCATAGTTCGCCGAACCATGAATGGTACGCGCGGCCATGTCCACCGTGATGGCCAGGTCAAGGTGGGTCGTGCGTGCCGCCGTGGCGCTCGCGTGGCTGTGTGGGTCCATGGTTGATGCCCGATCCGTTGCCGTAACAGCATCGCTCTGCGTGGCCGTCCCGGTGCATGCGGAAAGCAGGATACCTGCGGCAACGATGATGCCGGAACTCGATCTGTGCATGGTGGGGGTGTGCGGATTGGACTCCAAAAGTACCCCCTTCGGTCTTTGCGCCCCCCCACCAATAGGATGGAACGTTCGGTCAACCTTCCTGGGTGTCGAACAATTCTACATTGATTCCGATCCCGTTCATTACCTTTGCCGCCCGTTCAACACGGACCATCCTGCCTCCGGGGGCAGATGTCAGTGTAATGAGCGGTGAGGGTTCTGGAACGGTACAACGCGAACGTCCCCCCTACCCCTACCAGGGTGGACGGCACGAAGGAAGTTCCAGGATGACGGGTGTAACGCAGCCCGGCAGTCCATTCCTCCTACGTTGGGATGGCAGGAACGAAATGCGGGACAAGTTCTTCGGGGTGTAGCGCAGCCCGGTAGCGCACTTGCATGGGGTGCAAGTGGTCGCTGGTTCGAATCCAGTCACCCCGACCGGTAAGATCGAAAGGCCGCCATGGAGGCGGCCTTTCGCTTTTGGAGCACCTGGCCACCTCCACCATGGCCGCAACTCCACCAGGTCGGCCTCACGACCGAGCGTACAGTGGTCCGGGGACCCAGAACAGGTGGGAATGGCCGGGCTGCACACCTCGTCAAGTTCCCGCAGGTGATCTTGCTCGAAGATCTTGATCACGTATGCGCCATCTGTCCGCCAAAACGCATCCACATGGAACGGATCCAGCATTCACGCTTCGTGCAGCCTTCATGGAAAGACCGGCAACGCACCCTGCGCCTGGGCGGGATGGTCGCTCGTCCGGACGGTCACCCCGACCGGTGAAAAAGTGACAGACCGGGTAGGTGAAGGATCGGCCCGGGATACGACCGTGGCATCGACACAACGGACCGCCCGCCGATCCACGATGTCAACAACGGACCAGCGGACCTGCTGCTCAGTAGGAGAACGAACAGCTTGTGTTGGAAGGTGTTCCGATAGCTCCAGTAACGAGCACCAAGGAAGCCATGTTCTGTTGACACGGAAACGTTCAATACCATGTTAGGAACGGCCGATCGATCAAATGAACGGAACATCGGCCCGTCAACAGCCCGGTACCTTCGCAGCCGAACCATGAAGCGCCTACACCTCTTCCTGCTCCTTTTACTCGGCCTTATCTCCCACTTCCATGCAGCAGGCCAGGGAACGTTCACCATCAGTGGCTTCGTGAAGGACGCCACGACCGGTGAAACGCTCATCGGAGCCAATGTGTACATCAAGGAGACCTTCAAGGGCGGAGCCACCAACACCTACGGCTATTACGTGCTGAACGTACCTGCGGGAACACATACCGTGGTGATGAGCTTCATCGGCTATCAGGAGTTCACCCAAGTGGTGCACGTGAAGGCCGACATGAAGCTCAACATCGAAGCACGACCCACTGCCATCATGGCCAAGGAATTCGAGGTGGTGGGCGAGAAGACCAAGAACAATACGGAAGGCACCCAGATGGGTACGGTGGAACTGGACGTACAGCGGCTCAACACACTGCCCGCCCTGCTGGGTGAAGTGGACATCTTGAAGACCATCCAGTTCCTGCCAGGCGTACAGAGCAATGGCGAAGGCAACAGCGGCTTCTATGTCCGCGGCGGCGGTCCCGACCAGAACCTCATCCTGCTCGACGAGGCAGTGGTCTACAACGCGTCCCACCTGTTCGGCTTTTTCAGCGTGTTCAATGCAGATGCGGTGAAGAACATCGAATTGATCAAGGGGGGAATGCCGGCCAATTACGGTGGTCGCGTATCGTCCGTGCTCGACATCACCATGAAGGAAGGCAATGACAAAGGCTTCCACGGGCAGGGCGGCATCGGGTTGATCTCATCCCGCCTCACCCTGGAAGGTCCGATCGTGAAGGACCGCAGCTCCTTCATCGTGAGCGGACGCCGCACCTACATCGATGTGCTCACGCGGCCGTTCATCAATGACTCATCCGCTTTCTCGGGATCAGGCTATTATTTCTACGACCTCAACGCCAAAGCCAACTATCGCCTGAACGACAATAACCGGCTCTACGTGAGCGGCTACTTCGGTCGGGATGTCTTCGACTTCAGCGGTCGCGATCCGGGCGACCCCAACTTCCGCATCCCCTGGGGCAACGCCACGCTCTCGGCGCGCTGGAACCACATCTTCGGCCCCAAGCTCTTCCTCAATACCACGGCCACCTTCAGCGACTATCGTTTTGCCTTCGAGGCCAAGCAGGAGGAGTTCGCCTTCGAACTCTTCAGCGGCATTCGCGATTACAGCGTGAAAGCCGATCTGACGCACTTCGCCAGCGCCCGCCACAACCTGAAGTACGGCGGCCAATACACCTATCATATCTATACCACCAGCTCGGTGAACGTGAGCAGCGGGGACACCGAGTTCAACATCGACACGCCGCCCAGGTTGCATGCCCATGAGACCGCGCTCTACGTTATGGACGACTTCGACCTCACGGATGCCATCCGCATCAACGCGGGTCTGCGCCTGACCACCTTCAACCATGTCGGCCCCTACACCCGGTACCTCACGGATGAGCTCGGACGCAACACCGGGGTGGACACCGTTCCGGCCGGCGGGAACATCTTCGGCTACGCAGCGCTTGAGCCCCGACTGGCCGTGCGCTACCGCATCGACAAACGCAGCAGCATCAAGGCCTCCTACAACAGGGCCCAGCAATACGTCCACCTGGCCAGCTTCAGCAGTGTGGCTCTTCCCACCGATGTGTGGATACCGAGCAGCGAGAACGTGAAGCCCCAGATCGGGACCCAGTACGCCATCGGCTACTTCCGGGATATCAAGGACCGCACCTTTGAGACCAGTGTGGAGGCTTACTACAAGGACTTCGACAACCTGATCGAATATGCCGAAGGTGCCCAACCGCAGAACAACGGCAACGCCAATTATGACGCACAACTGGTCTTTGGCGATGGTTACAGCTATGGCACGGAACTCTTCATCAAGAAGGTCACGGGCAAGCTGAACGGGTGGGTGGGCTACACCTGGAGCAAGACCATGCGCACCTTCCCCGACATCAACCAGGGGCGTGAATTCCCCAGCCGATGGGACCGCCGGCACGACCTGAGCGTGGTGCTCGCCTACGACCATAGCAAGCGCTGGAGCTTCGGTGCCACCTTCGTCTACGCCACCGGACAGGCGGTGACACTGCCAGTGAACCGCTATTTCTACGAGGGACGCCTGGTGAGCGAGTACACCGAACGCAATGGCTACCGCATGGCCCCGTACCATCGGCTTGACCTGGCCGCCACGCTGAACAACAAGCCCACCAAGGAAGTGAAGGACCCCGTTACCGGTGAACTGAAGACCGTGGACCGGCGCTGGAAGAGCAGCTGGACCTTCGGGATCTATAATACCTACAACCGCGCCAACCCCTTCTTCATCTTCTTCGACGCGGAAGGCAGCCCGGCACAAGGTGACTTCCGCGTGCTGGCCAACCAAGTTTCCCTCTTCACCATCCTCCCTTCGATCACCTGGAACTTCAAGTTCTGATGGATAAGCGCCTCCTCCTCCCCTTTCTGCTTCCGCTCGTGGCCTGTGAAAAGGAGATCACCGTGGAACTGCCGCGCACAGACCCCCGCATCGTGGTGGAAGGCACCATCGAGACCGGTGCACCACCCATCATCCTGCTGTCCCGCACACAGAACTTCTTCGACCCGACCAACGTGGCCGCCATAGCCGCCACCTTCGTGAGCGAAGCCACGGTGACCATCTTCGATGGCACCACCACACATACCCTGGACCGCATCTGTAGCGAGATCATACCGGACGATCAGCTCGATGAGGTGGCCGCCCTCGTGGGTCTCGACCCTGACCTGCTCCGCCGGGCCAACATCTGTGCATGGACCAAGCTCGACAACAGTCTCTTGGGGACGGAAGGCCGGACCTATACGCTCAACGTGCTCGCCGATGGCAACGAACTGAGCGCGACCACCACCATCCCCAACGCCGTTGCGCTCGATTCCCTCTGGTTCCGGCTGGCTCAACAGGACCCAGGTGATGACTCCCTTGGCTTCATGTGGGCCACGCTCAGCGACCCGGACACCATCGGCAACGCATACCGCTGGTTCGCACAGCGCATCAACCGCGATGCCAACGGCGAGGTGAAGGACAGCCGCTTCATCCCACCTTCCTTCTCGGTCTTCGAGGACCGCTTCGTCAATGGCCTCACCTTCGACTTCGCCTACAACCGGGGCTCTGAGCCCTTCAGTACGAGCGATGATCCGGAACGCGGCTTTTTCAAGCGCGGCGACACGGTGGTGGTCAAGCTCGCAAGCATGGGCACCATTGAGTACCGCTTCTACAGCACCCTCGAGACGAACATCAACACCCAGGGCGACGTGTTCAGCAACCCTGCCAACGTGATCAGCAACGTCACCGGTGGGCTTGGGGTGTGGGCCGGACTGGGCGTGCGGCTGGACACCGCCGTGTGCGTTCCGTGACCAGCGGTGCGGCCATCCAAGGCTGAAGGTGATCGCGGTCACCCACCGGAGCAACTGTGGTGGATACCTTTGCCGCCCTACGAACATGAGCCAGCAACCCGAACACGTCAAGTGCCTGATCATCGGATCGGGCCCCGCCGGTTACTCCGCAGCCATCTACGCCGCGCGCGCCGACCTCAAGCCCCTGATGATCGAAGGTCCCTTACCCGGCGGTCAGCTCACCCAGACCACCGAGGTGGACAATTACCCCGGCTACCCCAAAGGCCGCACCGGGCCCGACATGATGGAGGACTTGAAGCAACAGGCCTTGCGTTTCGACACCCGCATCCGCAATGGCTGGGTGACCAAGGTCGACTTCAACGGCCCCGTTCATAAGGTGTGGGTGGATGAGAAGGAAGAGATCCATGCGGACACCGTGATCATCAGCACCGGCGCCAGTGCCAAGTGGCTCGGGCTGCCGAACGAGATCCGCCTGCGCGACATCGGCGGAGGTGTAACGGCTTGTGCTGTGTGCGATGGCTTCTTCTACCGTGGACAGAACGTGGTGCTGGTGGGTGCCGGCGATACTGCCGCCGAAGAGGCCACCTACCTGGCCAAGCTCTGCCCCAAGGTGTACATGCTGGTGCGCAGCGACAAGTTCCGCGCCTCCAAGGCCATGGTGCACCGCGTGGAGAACACCCCCAACATCGAGGTGCTCTTCAACACCGAAGTGAAGGACGTGCTGGGCGAACACGCCGTGGAAGGCATCCTCGCCGTGAACAACAAGACCGGCGAAGAGCGCAAGCTGGATGTCACCGGCCTCTTCGTGGCGATCGGTCACAAGCCCGCCACGGACATCTTCAAAGGCTGGCTGGACATGGACGAGGCCGGCTACCTGAAGCACGACCCGGACCGCACCAGCACCAAGGTGCCCGGCGTGTTCGTGGCCGGTGACTGCGCCGACAAGGTGTACCGCCAGGCCGTGACCAGCGCGGGTAGCGGCTGCATGGCCGCGCTGGATGCCGAGCGTTGGTTGGCGGCGCAAGGCAGGCACTGAGCAACAAGGAAAGCAACAAGGAAGGGCCGCCCGATCAGTGCGGCCCTTCTTCATTGCGCTGGACCAGCCTGCATCCCCAGGTCGTTGTCCGGTACAGCGCCATTCCCTTCGCCAGTGCCCGCAGCTGCAGCAATGCCTTGAATGGCCAACTTTACCTGACCCATCCCGCTCACCCGGGAACGGTTCACCAGCGCCCCAAATTCGCACCCATGCTCTACGCCCTCATCAAGGTCCTGGTGCGGATCAGCACGGCGGTCTTCTTCAAAAGGATCGTGGTGGAAGGGCGCGACAATGCCCCCGTGCGCGGCCCGGCGATCGTGGTGGCCAACCATCCCAACACGCTGATGGACCCGCTGCTGGTCGGCTTGGTATTCAAGCAACAGGTGGGCTTCGTGGCCAACGCCGGCATTTTCAGCAACGATCTGCTGACCCGCTTCTTCCAGTACTTCCATGTGATCCCCATCTACCGGAAGAAGGATGTGGCGCCCGGCGGTGCCGTTGACAACACACCGGCCTTCGCCCAGTGCCATGCCTACCTCCAGCAGGGTGGCACCCTCCTCATCTTCCCCGAGGGCAGCAGCCATTACGAGATCAACCTGCGCGAGATCAAGACCGGTACGGCGCGCATCGCGCTGAGCTATCCGGGGCCTGACGAAGTGGTGATCGTTCCCGTCGCGCTGGATTATTCGGATGCCATCCAGTTCCGCAGCATGGTGCGGGTGTCGGTGGGCAAGCCGATCAAAGTCTCCGCCTACAGGGATGCGCATCAGCGGAGCGAGGCCGCGGCGGTGGGCGCATTGACCAACGATATCCGCAAGGCGCTTGCCCGGAAAGTGCCATGGACCACCGGAAAGGACCAGGAGGACCTGCTGATCAAGGCGCACACGTTCTACACCACCTACGCCGAGCCCGAAGCCGACCTGCACGAGAACCCGAAGCGTTCGCTCGCGCTCCGCAAACAGCTCGCGGATGCGCTCCACCACCTGCGCACCGCACAACCCGCGCTCTACCAGCGGACCAGCGCACGGCTCCTCGCCTTCTTCGAGGCATTGCGTACGGACCGCATCACGCCGGGCTTCCACACCGATGCCTACCGGCGCAAGAGCTTCGCGCTCCTTTGCCTCGGCTACCTCGCCGAGCTTGCCCTGCTGGCACCGGTGTACCTCTTCGGGCTGCTCACCAACTACGTCCCGTACATCCTGCCCTCGCTCGTGTTCAAGGCTATGCGCCTCGAGATCGAGTACAAGGCGCCCGTGCAGATGGTCGTTGGCCTGATCTGCTACCCGCTGTGCTACGGCCTGGAGCTGTGGGCCTTCCACCGCTTCATCGACCCGCGCCTCTGGACCGCAGCGATCTTCCTACTTACCCTGCCGATCGCCGGCTACACGGCCATGTGGTACTGGACCGAGCTGCAGCGCTTCGCACGGGTGCTTCGCTTCCAATTCGTCGTGCCCCAAGAGCGGAAGGACGCCATGCTGCGTGAGCGCGATTCGATCCTTGAGGCGATGATGAAGGCGCGGAAGAGTCTGTAGGGATGATCCATAACGGAAGAAGGCGGCCCAACCGGACCGCCTTCTTTGCATTCAGTGTTTGTGAGCGCTTACTTCTTCAGATCGAAGCGGTCCAACTCCATCACCTTCACCCAGGCCTTCACGAAGTCCTTCACGAACTTCTCCTTGCTGTCGTTCTGGGCGTATACCTCGGCGATGGCGCGCAGTTGCGAGTTGCTGCCGAAGATCAGGTCCACACGCGTGCCGGTCCACTTGCGTTCGCCGGTCTTGCGGTCGTGGCTGCCGTAGATGCCTTCCTCACCGGCCTTGGGGGCCCAGGCGTGGCGCATGTCCAGCAGGTTCACGAAGAAGTCATTGGTGAGCTGACCCACCTTGTCGGTGAACACACCATGCTTGCTGCCGCCGGTGTTGGCGCCCAGCACACGCAGGCCACCCACGAGCACGGTCATCTCCGGCGCGCTGAGGGTGAGCAGTTGGGCTTTGTCCACGAGCATCTCCTCGGCAGGTACGCTGTAGGTCTTCTTCTGGTAGTTGCGGAAGCCGTCGGCCTGGGGCTCCATCACGGCGAAGCTCTCCACATCGGTCTGCTCATGGCTGGCATCGCCACGGCCGCTGTTGAAGGGTACGGTGATGTTGAAGCCCGCATCCTTCGCGGCCTTCTCCACGGCGGCGCTGCCGCCCAGCACGATCAGGTCGGCGATGGACACCTGCTTGCCGCTGGCCTTGAACTCGGCCTGGATCTTCTCCAGCGTACCGAGCACCTTGCCGAGCTGGGCGGGATCGTTCACCGCCCAGAACTTCTGGGGAGCGAGGCGCACACGGGCACCGTTGGCACCGCCGCGCTTGTCGCTGCCACGGAAGGTGCTGGCGCTGGCCCAGGCCGTGGCGACGAGTTCGCTCACGGTGAGACCACTCGCGAGGATGCTGCTCTTCAGCGCAGCCACGTCGGCATCGGCCAGCTTGGTACCTGCGGGGATGGGGTCCTGCCAGATGAGGTCCTCTTTCGGCACTTCAGGTCCGAGGTAGAGGCTCTTGGGGCCCATGTCGCGGTGCGTGAGCTTGAACCAGGCGCGAGCGAAGGCGTCGGCGAAGGCCTGCGGGTCCTTGTGGAAACGGCGCGCGATGGGTTCATAGATCGGGTCGAAGCGCAGCGAAAGGTCGGCCGTAGTCATCGCGGGGCGGTGCTTCACGTTGGGGTCGTGCGCATCGGGGATCATGTGCTCGGGCTTCACGTCCTTGGCCAGCCACTGCCAGCCGCCGGCGG
>CAYZBO010000079.1:0-5321 GCA_964476665.1 uncultured Chryseobacterium sp.
GTGTTGCCGGTTGCGCCCCGCCAGCAGCAGCGGCAGGAAGTACAGCGCGTTCAGCGCACCCCACACCACGAAGGTCCAGTTGGCGCCGTGCCAGAAGCCGCTCACCAGGAAGATGATGAAGGTGTTGCGTACCCGCATCGCCGTCCCGCCCCGGCTTCCCCCAAGTGGCACATACAGGTAGTCCCTGAACCACGTGCTCAGGCTCATGTGCCAGCGCCGCCAGAACTCTGCGATGTCCCGCGAGAAGTAGGGGAAGGCGAAGTTGCGCATCAGGCTGAAGCCGAACAGCCGTGCCACCCCGATGGCGATATCGCTGTACCCGCTGAAGTCGCCGTAGATCTGGAATGCGAAGAAGACCGCCCCAAGCACCAACGTGCTTGCGCTCGCCGCTTCGTGCCCGGCGAAGATCCGGTCCACCTGTTCGGCACAGTTGTCCGCGATCACCAGCTTCTTGAAAAAGCCCCACAGGATCTGGCGGCTCCCATCCACCGCAGCGCTCCGGCTGAACACGCGCGGCGTGGCGAACTGGGGCAGCAGGTTGCTCGCCCGCTCAATGGGGCCCGCCACCAGCTGGGGGAAGAAGCTCACGAAGGCCGCGAACGCCACCGGGTCCCGGCTGGCCTTCAGGTCGCCCCGGTACACGTCGATGCTGTAGCTCAGCGTCTGGAACGTGTAGAAGCTGATCCCCACCGGCAGGATGATGTCCAGCCGCTCCGCCGTCACCGGCATCCCGAACAGACTGAACGCCCCGTTCAGTTGGTCCAGGAAGAAGTTGAAGTACTTGAAGAAGCCCAGCAGCCCCAGGTTCACCGCCAGGCTCGTCCACAACAGCCAGCGCCGATGCCGTTCATCGCTGCTGTCCGCCATGCCCTTGCTCAGGAAGTAGTCCAGCAGCGTGCTGAAGGCGATCAGCCCCAGGAAGCGCACGTCCCACCAGCCGTAGAACACGTAGCTCGCCAGCAACAACAGCCCGTTGCGCAGGTCGGTCCGTCGCGCCGGTAGCGCCCAGAAGAGCGCGAACACCAGCGGCAGGAACACCGCGAAATCCAGCGAGTTGAACAGCATCGGTCGGGCCGGGCCAGCGAAGGCGGCGCAAAGATGCTTCCTTCAGGTGAGAACGAAGAGGCTGCCGAGGCTTCGCCTATTCCTTCACCCCCAACCAGCAACTGATCGGATGGTGGTCGCTGAACGCCTCGGCATGCGTGCGGAAGTCCCAGCTCTCCAAGGTCTCGTCGTGCAGGATGTGGTCGATCCGGAAGCTTGGCAGGTTCCCGATGTACGTGCCGCCCAGCCCCCGGCCGCTCTCCACGAACGCGTCGCGCAGCTCCTCCCGCAGCAGGCCGTAGCCGTAGCTCATCGGCACATCGTTCATGTCCCCGCAATAGACCACCGGGTGTGGGCTCTCCCGCATGTGCGCGGCGATCCGCTCCACCTCGCCGGCGCGCTGTCGCATCCCGCGCCGCAGCAGCTTCAGGATCCGCAGTCCCCCACGCTTCAGGGTGTCCCTGTCCGTGTCCGTGTCCAGCTGTTCCAGGAAGCGGTGCTCCGCACCCCCGAAGTGGTACGAGGCCAGGTGCGCATTGTACACGCGCACCGTGTCCGTCCCCAGGTCGATGTCCGTCCAGATGCACTGGTTGCTCGTCCTGTCCCCGAAGTCCACATACCCCTTCTTCACGATCGGCAACCTGCTGAAGGTGGCGATGCCGAAGGAGTGCCCCTTCTTGTGCTTGTTGAAGCGTTCATGCCGGTGCCGGAAGTGGTGGTCCTTCATCAGGGCCTCACCGGTAACAATGGGCTTGCCGCTTGCGCTCGCATAGTACTCCTGCAGGCACAGGATGTCCGCATCCACCCGCGCGATCAGCGCGAACATGCTGTCACGCGAAGTCTTGTTGCCGCTCCAGTTGTACAGGTCGAACACCCGGACATTGTAGGAGAGGAGCTTCACCCCGTCACCCCGCACCGGTGCCACCGGTGCGTCCCGACCCAACAGCTGCACGTGGTCGCCGATGTGGGCCCAGCCTAGCAGCAACGCCAGCCCCGAGAGCAGCATCCGCTTGCGGCGGAAGAACCACCACCACAACAGGAAGCCGCCATGCAACACCAGCTGGAAGGGGTAGGAGAGGGCCAGCAGCGACAGCCACCACACGCTCAGCGGGCTCACGTGCGGCGCCAGGTAGGTGATCAGCAGCAGCAGCACGGCCAGCGCATTGGCCCACCACATGGGCAGCAGCCACCGCGAGGGACGGCTGCGCGGCGCCTTATCCGGTGTGGCTGCTGCGTTGGCCATGGCCGATCAGTTGCGACCGCTCGCCTTGAAGAGCAGGTCCTTCTCCTCCTTCGTCAAACTGTCATAACCGCTGCGCGAGATCTTGTCCAGGATCGTGTCGATGCGTGCCTGTATGTCCTGCGCTGCAGTGCGTGCCTGACGGGGGGCGGCATCGGCATGCTTGGCCACCTTCATCCGCGGCCGCCGGTCCTTCCGGCTGAAGAGCCCGCCGATGCGCTCCATCCCGTTCATGAAGGCCATCGCCGGGTCGTTGCCCTTCTTCAACTGCAAGGATGCGAGGATCCCGAACAGCGCACCGCCGATGTGGGCCTCGTGCGCCACCCCATCACCACTGCCGATGCCCACCAGGTCCAGCAGCAGGAAGAAGCCCGCCACGTACATCAGCTTCACCGGACCGATGAGGATGAGGTGTACGGGCATGTCCGGACGGTAGGCCGCGATGCCCATGAACACCCCCAGCGCACTGGCCGAAGCACCCATGATGCCCAGCCCGTGCGGCGCGCCATGTACCCCGGGCAGCAACCATTGCACCGCCAGGAAGAGGGCGAACCCGCTCAGGCCCGCCAGCAGGTAGTAGCCCAGCAGCCGCTTGCCGCCCAGCAGGTCCTGGAACAGCCGCCCGCCGAACCACAACAGCACCATGTTCCAGAAGATGTGCCCCAGGCCCGTGTGCGTGAACATGTACGTGATCACCGTCCAAGGCCGCGTCAGCAGCGTGCCGGGGTCGGCGGTGCTCCGCAGCCACTGCACCACGAAGGTGTCGCGCAGCACCTCGGCACCCGTGCCACTGCCTGCCACCGGCAGCAGCAGCACCTTCAGCAGCACCAGGGCCACGAATACCGCCACATTGATCAGGATCAGGCGCACCGTCATGCCGCCCATCCGCCATTGCATCCGCAGGTCGTCCGCTACGCTCATCGCTTTCCGGGTGCGCCGCTGTTCGCCCGCACATCCCGTACAAAGGTCGCACCGCGTTGGCCTCCTTCGGCACCGTTCATGGATCGGGCATCAACGATCGCCGGGTGGATCACCGGCCCCGGTGCTGCCACAGCTTGATCAGCACGAAGCCCACCACCATGCCGCCCAGGTGCGCCAGGTGCGCCACATTGTCCGTCGGGTCGTTCTGCACGCTCAGGTACACGGTGATCGCCCCGTAGATCAGCACGAAGTACTTCGCCTTGATCGGGATGAACAGCGGGAACATCACCAGTTCCACGTTGGGGTAGGTCATCCCGAAGGCGAGCAGAACGCCATAGATCGCCCCCGAGGCACCCACCATGGGTATGTTCAGCAGCGCGTTCATTCGGCCCATGCCCTCATCCACATAGTTGCGACCGCTCGCCCACAGGTCCGCGCCTTCGCGCAGCACCTGCTCATACTGCGCCGGGCTTAGCAATGCATGCAGCTGCTCGTAGTCCAGGTAGTGCGCTGCCGAATAGAACAGCGAGGCGCCCACCCCTGTCAACATGTAGAATGTCAGGAAGCGCTGGCTGCCCCACTTGTACTCCAGCGGCGGCGCAAGCATGTACAGCCCCAGCATGTTCATGAACAGGTGGCCGAACCCGCCGTGCATGAACATGTGCGTCACCAGCTGCCAGGGCCGGAAACTCGGCGAACTGAAGTAATGCAGGCCCAGGTGGGTGTCGATGTCCACGCCGCCCCAGTTGCCCAGCCCGGTCACCTTCACCAGGAACATCAGCACGTTGATGATCAGCAGGTTCTTCACCACCACCGGCAATCCGGAGAAGGGGTTGGCGTCCATGCGCATGGCGGAGGGTGCAGGGGGCGGCCCGGGGTGGTCCTCCGCGCCGCGGCCGCGAAGGTACGGCGCAGGTCACCGGCCTTCAGTGCGACGCAATGATCCGCAGTTCCACCCGCCGGTTCAGGGCGCGTCCTTCCACGCTGGCATTGTCCGCCACCGGCTCGCGCGAGCCCGCACCGCGCACCTCCGTGCGGCACCGGGGCGCTCCGAATTGCAGCAACGCATCGGCCACTGCCCGCGCACGCATCAGGGCCAGTTGTTCGTTGTGCTCCTCGTTGCCGCTGTTGTCCGTGTGACCGGTCAGCTCGATGCCCGCTTGAGGGTCGGCCTCCAGGGCACGGCGCACATGTTCCACCAGCTCCAGTACCCTAACGTCGGGGATGTGGTCGTTCACATCGAAGCGGATGGCCACTACCTCATCCTCCACCAGCGGCGGCCCAGGTCCCAGTGCCTGCTCGTCCGGCGTCGCTGGTTCCACGGTCACCGCCACCACATCCTCACCACAGGTCCGCTCACAGCCCGGCACGGTCCCGGTCCACCACAGCGATACATCGTCCACGAAGTAGTACGCGAAGGGGCCACCGTGCACATCGCGCTGCACCACCACCGTACTATCATCCGGCAGGAAGTTGCCCACCACCAGGCTGCGGCTGCAACCTGGCGCATTAAAGGTGCCACAGAGCGTGGTCCATTCCGTGGTGCCGTCCAGTACCGGCCCGCGCGCGCTGGTCCACTGCGGCACCAGGGGCAGCACCTCGCGCCGCCGGTCCACCGCATGGCTGTCGCACAACGCCACGCCGATCCGGTCCACCGCATAACCGTAGCTGGCATCGCGCCGCACCCGCATGCGCAGGGCGTAGCGTCCGCAGGGGTCCAGCGGCTGCTTCAGGGGGATATGGATGAACTCGCGGTGGTCGCGGTTCACGGCGCTGTAGAGGTAGATGCCGCATTGCCCCGCCAGTAGGTCCGGTGTGCCACCGCTGGCATTGCTCCAGCCTTCGGGCCGTCCGCCCACGCTGTTGTCGAAGCCGGGGTCAGGCACCAGGTCCTGTCCGGCATCGGGCGCGCCGGGATCATCCGTGCAGCCTTGTGCCACAGCTGGTCCCGCTTCCCCATCGGCCTCCAACAGCGGCATCAGCGATACGCCGTCCACGTACACGTAGCTCTGTGTAGCCAGCAGTCTTCGCCGCAGCGCACGCCCCTGGTCCGGGTCAAGGTCCATCGCGCCACGCTTCTTCAGGTTCTTCAGCACACCGTCACCCGCATTGCTCG
>CAYZBO010000079.1:5421-14139 GCA_964476665.1 uncultured Chryseobacterium sp.
CTGCGGTCCGCCAGGCTCACCCAGAAGCGCAGGCGGTACTTGCCGCCGTTCACCAGCGGACGCGCCAGCGGCAGTTGCAGCCATTCGCGGCTTCGGCATTCACCGCCTCCGTGGGCCGTAAGCACGATGCCCGCATACCCCAGCCCCTCCTGCGGCGCCTGCCAGCCCGCCCAGTTGCCCGGCGCGCCCAGGTCCTCGCTGCAGGTATGGAAGTAGCCCGGCATGCCGCCGATCCCCCTCACCGCCCGTGCCTGCTTCAAGGGGTGCTTGTCGCGGTGTTGCGGACAGCCGCGTTGCTCCTCGAAGCCCCCGTTCACCACCAGCTCCTGCGCGAAAAGGGTGGGGGCGATGAGCAGCAGTGCCAACACCGCCGTGCACCTGCGTAGCGTACAGCGGTAGCGCTGGGGTGCGTAGGGCGGTGATGCGGTCATGGCGATGAGAGAACGCAGCATACGGGGGAATATGCGCGGGTGCGGTGGCGCGATGGTCGCCGACCATCGCGCTTACCGATCGAACCGTTCCGCCAGCTCATCCAGCCCGTAGGTGATCAGCGTGGGCTTGCCCAGCGGCGTATGGTGCGGGTGGTCGCAGGCGAAGAGCCGGTCGATCAGGTCGTGCATCTCGGTCACGCTCAGCGTTCGGCCCGGACGGATGGCCATGCTCCTGGCCATGCTGCGCGCCAGCACGGTGTGGCGCTCGTTGCGCAGGCCGCCGCGCTCCCGCTTCAGCTGTTCCAGCAGGGTCTCCAGCAAGTGCCCCGGATCCTCGTCCGCCGCTTCCGCAGGCATACCGTTCACCTGCAGCGTGCGCCCACCGAACAGCGCCAGGTCGAAACCCATGCTCCGCAGCTCCGGCAGCACCTCCTCCACCAGCGCCAGGTCGGTGGCGCTCAGCTCCACATGGCGGGGGAACAGCTCCGTCTGGCTCAGACCAGCGCCCTGTTCCAGCAGCTTCAGGTTGCGTTCGTACAGGATGCGTTCGTGCGCCCGCTGCTGGTCCACCACCAACAGGCCGTTCCGCAGCTGTGCCATGATGTACCGGCCGTGCAGCTGGAACACCGGTCGTTCACCATCGGGCACCTCCTGTTCGCGCATGGGCAGCACCTGCGTGCGTGGCGCAGTATGGCTCGCCACCGTCTCTTCCTCCGCCGGCGTCACCATCCCCAGTTGGAACAGCTGCTGCCAGCCTTCCGGGCTCGGACGTGGCGGTGCCGTGAAGGCCCCCAGGTCCGTGGGGCGCCAGGCCGGTGCCTTGCCATTGCCTGTGCTGGTCTGCGCCGCCAGCAGCGCCGGCTCGGGCTCAAAGTCCAGGCTGGGCACGATGTTGAAGCGCCCCAGCGCGCGCCGCACCGCCGCATGCACGATGGCGTACACCATCCGGTCGTCGCGGAACTTGATCTCGGTCTTCGTCGGGTGGATGTTGATGTCGATCTGCGCCGGATCCAGCTCGATCCGCAGGAACCAGCCCGGATGCGTATCGCGCGCCACCAACTCCTCGTAGGCCTTGCGCACCGCGTGGTCCAGGTAGCTGCTGCGGATGAAGCGCTGGTTCACGAAGAAGTACTGCTCACCGCGCGTGCGTTTGGCATACTCCGGCTTGCCCACGAAGCCCTGCACCGTCAGCAGCTCCGTGTGTTCCTCCACCGGCACCAGCCGCTCATCGAACTTCCGCCCGAAGAGGCCCACGATGCGCTGGCGGAAGGCTCCATTGCCAGTTCCCGCCGGCAGGTTGAACTCCTCGTGTTCATTGTGCACCAGTTGGAACGCGATGTCCGGATGCGCCAGCGCCACCCGCTGGAACTCGTCGATCACATGCTTCAGCTCCACCCCATCGCTCTTCAGGAACTGGCGACGGGCCGGCACGTTGTAGAACAGGCTGCGCACGGCGATGGTGGTGCCCGGCGCGCAGGCCATCGGCTCCTGTGTGCGCACCTTGCTGCCTTCCATCAGCACCCGGGTGCCCAGCTCTTCGCCGTGCTCCCGCGTCCGCAGCTCCACCTGGGCGATGGCCGCGATGCTCGCCAGTGCCTCACCACGGAAGCCCTTGGTGCGCACGGCGTTCAGGTCGTCCGCCAGGCGGATCTTGCTCGTGGCGTGCCGCTCGAAGCACAGCCGCGCATCGCCGGGGCTCATGCCCTTGCCATCATCGCTCACCTGCACCAGCGTGCGTCCGGCATCCTTCACCACCAGCACGATCCGGGTCGCGCCCGCGTCCACGCTGTTCTCCAGCAGTTCCTTCACCACGCTCGCCGGCCGCTGCACCACCTCGCCCGCGGCGATCTGGTTGGCCACATGGTCGGGCAGCAGACGGATGATGTCGGCCATCTCAGAGGTTCAGCAGACCGAAGCCGCGCATCAGGAAGAACAACACCGCGCTCACCCCCACCAGGATCATCGCCAGCCGCGCCGTCCGCCCATTGTCGTGGTGCTGCCGCTGCCAGCTGTGCCGCATCTGCTGGCTCAGCCGCGCGCGGTCCTCGCTCAGCAGCGCCTCCCGGCTGCCGCGCTCACGCGCCTGCTTCAGACGCTCCGCACGCGCCTCGGCCTCTGCGTCGTAGTACCGCGTCGGCAGGTCGAAGCCGCGCGGCGCCCGCTGCTTGAACAGGCTGAACTGGGCGGGGAGCTTGGGGGGATTCATTGCTACCACAAAGGTAAGGCACACCACTGGGAGTCCTCCTTGTTCATCAGGCCCCACACACCACCCACCCGCCCTCCACCGTTCTCCCTTCCACCACCCCACATCGCACCTGTTCAAAACTGGCCCGCTCTTCGCTTGATCCCCCCTCGGCACCCCGGTAGCTTCGTGCCTTCAGCCATGTACCGCACACGCAAGGTCCTCCTGCTCCTCCCGCTCGCCCTGCTCACCCTGGGCAGCACACCGCCCAGCGGCCGCCTTACCGGGCAGGCGCCGCCCTTCCTCGCAGACGATACGTTCTGGGCCGATTCCGTGCTCAGCACCCTGTCCCTCGATCAGCGCATCGCCCAGCTGATGATGGTGGCGGCCTACTCCAACAAGGACGCGAAGCACGAGGCGGAGATCGAAGCGCTGGTGCGCGACCGCAACATCGGCGGGTTGATCTTCTTCCAGGGTGGACCGCAACGCCAGGCACGTCTTACCGATCGTTACCAGGCAGCCGCGCCTACGCCACTGCTCATCGGCATGGACCTGGAGTGGGGCCTGGCCATGCGCCTGGACAGCACCATCCGCTACCCGCGCCAGATGACGCTCGGCGCGCATCGCGACGATGCCTTGATCACGGAGATGGGGATCGAGATCGCGCGCCAGATGAAGCGGCTGGGCGTGCACGTGAGCTTCAGTCCCGTGGTGGATGTGAACAACAACCCCGCCAACCCCGTCATCAACGATCGCAGCTTCGGGGAGGACCGCGAGCTGGTGGCGCGCAAGGGCATCGCCTACATGCGCGGCCTGCAGCAGGGCGGGGTGATCGCCACGGCCAAGCACTTCCCCGGCCACGGCGACACCGACACCGATTCGCACTATGGTCTGCCGCTGATCGCACACAGCCGCACCCGCCTCGATTCGCTGGAGCTCTATCCCTTCCAACGGCTGGTGGACGAAGGGCTCAGCGCCATGATGGTGGGCCACCTGGAGGTGCCCGCGTTGGACAGCACCAAGGGGCAGCCCAGCACGCTCAGCCAGCCCATCGTGCAGGACCTGCTGGAGCGTGAGATCGGCTTCCGCGGGCTGGTCTTCACCGATGCCTTGAACATGAAGGGCGTGGCCAACGCGGAGAAGCCGGGCGAGATCGAGCTGCGGGCGCTGAGGGCCGGCAACGATGTCATGCTCTTCCCCCAGGATCCGGTGAAGGCCATCGAACGCATCAAGCTGGCCGTGCAGAACGGTGAGCTGGACCCGCTGCTGATCGACCACAAGTGCCTGAAGGTGCTGCGCGCCAAACAGTGGGCCGGGCTGCACCAGCGACGTCCGGTGAACACCCCGGGGCTGATGGACGACATCAACAACGAACGCGCCAAGCTGCTGCGCCGCAAGTTGTACGGTGCGGCCATCACCGTGTTGAACGACCGCGACAACAGCCTTCCGTTCCAGCCCTTGCAGGGTCAGCGCATCGCCTCGCTGGTGATCGGTGCCGAAGCAGGCAACAGCTTCCAGCGCAACCTGCAGCGCTATGCGGACATCACCACCTTCGCCTGTGGCAAGAGCCTGCGCCGCGATTCGCTCACGGCCCTGCTCACCCAACTGGAGCGCTTCGACCGCTTGATCGTGAGCGTGCATGGCACCACCTACCGCGTGAACAAGGACTTCGGCATTCCCGAGACGGCGATGGACATCGTGCGTGAAGTGGCGGCCCGCAAGCCCACCACCTTCTGCCTCTTCGCCAATCCCTACCGCCTGACCCGGGCCTACGGTGCGCACTACCTGGCCAGCGTTGTCGTCGCCTACGAGGAGACCGAGGACACCCAGGACCTCGTCGCCCAGGTGCTCTTCGGTGCGCGCTCGGCCGATGGTATGCTGCCTATCACCGCATCCTCCTTCTACCGCAAGGGCGATGGACAGCGCGTGGAGGCCGTGGGCCGCATGGGCTTCACCTGTCCCGAGGACCTGGGCATCGCCAGCCGTCAGTTCGCCGCCATGGACCGCATCGTGCAGGAAGGCATCGCCGCGCGTGCTTACCCCGGCGCGCAGGTGCTCGTTGCCGTGGATGGCCAGGTCATCCTCAACAAGGCCTACGGCCACAGCACCTACGAGGCCACCCGCCCCGTGCGCACCGACGACCTCTACGACCTCGCCTCCATCACCAAGGTCGCCGGCACCACCCTCGCCCTCATGAAGCTCGTGGACCAGGGACAGGTGGAGCTCGATAAGCCCCTCGGCCACTACCTCCCCGAACTGGAGGACCGCTACACCGCCCACGCACGCATGGGCATCCGCGACATCCTCACCCACCAGGCAGGTCTCAAGGCCTTCGTCCCCTTCCAGAACCGCATCATGGTGGAGGGGCGCTTCAAGGCCGGAACCGTGAGCGACACCAGCAGCGAGACCCACGGCATCCGCATCGCCGATGGCCTTTACCTGCACAACGCTTATCGCGACAGCCTCCTCACATGGGTGTTGCAGACCCCTGTCGGCCCCAAGGGCACCTACCTCTACAGCGACATGGGCTACTACCTCCTCCAGGAGCTCATCGAACGGCGCGCCGGCATGCCCCTGGAGCGCTTCGTGCAGCAGGAGTTCTACGGTCCCCTCGGTGCGTCCACACTGGGCTACCGGCCCTACGAACGCTTCGCCAGGGAGCGCATCGCACCCACCGAGAACGACAAGCTCTTCCGCAAGCGCCAGCTCCAGGGCGATGTGCATGATCCCGGTGCGGCCCTCAAGGGTGGTGTCGCCGGCCATGCCGGCCTCTTCGGCAGCGCCACCGACCTCGCCAAGGTCATGCAGCTCCTGCTGAACAAAGGCACCTATGGCGGCCGCCGCTACCTCAGCGAGGCCGTCGTCACCGAGTTCACCAAGTGCCAGTTCTGCAAGCCTGATGGAAGCGGCAACCGCCGTGCCCTCGGTTGGGACCGTCCCGCACAGGGCAATGGCGGCCCCACCTGCGACTGCGTCAGCTACGCCAGCTTCGGCCACACCGGCTTCACCGGCACCATGGCCTGGGCCGATCCGGAGCAGGGCGTCGTCTACATCTTCCTCAGCAACCGCGTGTATCCCGATGCCACCGAGAACAAGCTCGCCAACATGGGCATCCGCACCAAGGTGCAGGAGGTGGTGCATGGCGCGGTGGCCAGCCGCATCACCGCCACCCGCAGTGAGCAGCGTTCACCATTGAACAGGTGAGCCGTCCGGTGCGATCGCAGCCTTGAATGGCAGGCCATTGCGGCCCACGAGCAGTTCGCGGTTCAGTTGAGGTATGCGATGGCCGCGGTGAGCACCGTGGCGAAGCCCACCCACCCCAGGTAGGGCCACAGCAGATGGTGCGCCCACGGATGTACGTCCTGGAAGCGTGCCATGCACCAGCGGATCGCCGCCAGCAGCGCCAAGATCTCCACCAGCGCCAGCAGCGGTGAGCGAAGCCCGAAGAACAGCACCGTCCACAACGCGTTCAGTGCCAGCTGCAGCACCCACGCGCTCATCGCACGGTCGCGCTCACGCGTGCGGTCCTGCGACCACACCAGCCCGCCGGCCACGCCCATCAGCACGTACAGCACCGTCCACACCGGACCGAAGACCCAGTTCGGTGGGTTGAACGACGGCTTGTTCAGGCCCGCGTACCACGTGGGGATGGCCGATGCGGTCAGCAGCCCGCTGCTGGCCCCCACGATCAATGCCAGCAGCGTCAGCGCCGTGATGCGGATGGTGAGCCGGGTGTTCATGCTTCCCAAGATACGCACAGCCGCGGCATGCCGCCACCCGGTGTGCACAAGCATCCCCGCTCACAGCTTCAGCTCCTTCATCTCTCCCTTGTCGGTGATCCACACGTACTTGATGATGTCCTTCACCTCCTTCTTCTTGTCGGCCCAGGCCTCCGGCAGCTGCACCTGCATGGTGAGGTTGTAGGTGTATTGCACAGGCGGTTCGGTGATCTCCGCGTGCAGCACGATGTCGAACTGGCCATAAGGCACCTTGTTATAGAAGAGGGTATTGCTCTGCTTCACGTCGTTCACCACCTGCCCTTTGCGGCGGCTGTTGAGGCTGGTCTGTGTGCGTGACTTGTAGTTGGTGTAGCGGTCCAGCGGGAAGTACGCGCCGTTCTTCTCGGCCGCCATGCGGTGGCTCTCGTTCACCTTCAGGCCCAGCTTGCTGAAGTTGTCCAGCTTCTGCTGCAGCAGCTTCGTGGCGAACATCCGCAACGTGTCGTAGCACGCGCTCTGGTCGTGTACGAAGAAGTCCACCTTCACCAGGTCGTAGATCTCCTCCTTGGCCGCTGCGGTCACCAGCCGGTCCAGGATGCGGGCGTCCGTGAAGCGCACGTGGATGTTCTTCTGGATCTCGAAGCCGGCCGGCACTTCCTGATAGGTCTTGCTGAAGAGCTTGCGCGTGGTCTCCAGTTCGTACACCGGCACGAAGCTGAGCATGTCCGGGAACACGTCCTTCTCCTTCACCCCATGCTCCTTCACCCGCCGCGTGAAGCCGTTGATGCGCGCGTTCATCAGGCTGTCAGCCTCCTCCGCGCTCTGCCCCAATTGCGTGATGTGGAAGATGGCGAGGTAGCTGTCCGCCTTCATGTTCATCATGGCGTTGACCTCCAGCACCAGCATGTTGCCCTGTACGCTCGCCTTCACTGGCTGCTCGGCCTGTTGGAAGAAGATGCGGCTGTTGCTTTCGTACATGAGATTGCCCATGGCCTGCGGATGGGCATGGAGCGCGAGCAACAGGGCGGGAAGGGCGAGCAGTGTGCGTGGGTGTGGATGCATGTTCGTTCCGTTTGAGGAGCGGTACACGCGATCCGGTGAAGCGTTCACCAGCACCTATCCTTCCCGCGGTGGAGGCGATGTCAGGCGCCGCGAACCCGCATACAGATCGTAGCGCAGCATGCGGCAGTCCAACGCACCGTTGAAGAGCTGGATCTTCGGCTTCGGAGTGAGGCGGATGCGCTTGGCGGCCTCGAGGTTGCTGGTGAGCACCCACGCGGTCCAGCCGGTCCACCGATGCTTGAGCGTATCGCCGATCATGGTGTAAAGCGCATCGATGGCCTCCGCATCGCTCTCTGCGCCGATGCCTTGTTCGTTCATGCGCTCGCCATAGGGCGGGTTCATGATCAGCATACCCGGACCAGCGGGCGGCTCCAGGTCGGCGAAGGCGCAGTGCTGCAGGCTGATGCTGTCCTCCAACTGCGCGGCGGCAACGGTCTCACGTGCCTTGGCCAGCGTCACCCGGTTGATGTCCGCTCCCACGATCACCGGCCTTGCCTCACTGATGCGGGCGATCAGGGCATTGCGCACCGTGGTGTACAGCGTCTCATCGAAGGTGGGCCAGCGCTCGAAGGCGAAGCGCTTGCGGTAGATGCCCGGCGGGATGTTGGCCGCGATCATCGCAGCTTCCACCAGTAGCGTGCCCGAGCCGCACATCGGATCCACCAAGGGCTGCTGTCGGTCCCACCCGCTGAGCAACACCATGCCCGCGGCGAGCACCTCATTGAGCGGCGCTGCATTGGTGTCCTGCCGGTAGCCCCGTTCGTGCAATGATCCCCCCGAACTGTCCAGCGACACGGTGACCCGCTCCTGGATGATGTGTACGTGGATGCGCAGCACGGGATCGTTCAGGTCCACCGAAGGGCGACGCCCGCTCTTCTCGCGGAAGCGGTCCACGATGGCGTCCTTGCATTTCTGCGCAATGAACTGGCTGTGGTCCGTCCAATGGGTGTTCAGCGTGGCCTTGATGGCGAAGGTGTCCTCAGTTCCCAGGTGGTCCTGCCAGCGGATGCGCTTGATGCCCAGGTAGAGCTGTTCGGTATTGCGCGCCTCGAAGGTGGCGATGGGCACAAGCACGCGGATGGCGGTACGCAGCGCCAGGTTGGCCTTGTAGAGGAAGCCTTCGTCACCGGTGAAGCTCACGGCGCGGTTGTGCCGCTCGGTGTCGCGCGCACCAAGGCGCACCAGTTCGGTACGCAACACCTCCTCCAATCCGAAGAGGGTCTGTGCGATCATGCGAAAGGAGCGCTGTTCCATCGTGGCGCGAAGGTCGGGCTTAACCCAACAAGGCCAGCGCCGTGACGAGCGCGATGCTCAGGAGGTTCAC